>DATLWY010000084.1:0-37046 GCA_035576045.1 Gammaproteobacteria bacterium
CGAGTAGTCAGGAATTAATTCGGCGTGCCCTTCAGGGGTTGGCAAGAGCTTGAAGTAGGATACTAATATGATAGAAACCGATCGATTAACAACGGCTGCATCGCGCCCTGATGACGAACGCATCGATAAGGCTATTCGTCCCAAGTGGTTAAAAGATTATATTGGCCAGCCCGAAGTGCGAGAGCAAATGGCCGTGTTTATTCAAGCGGCCAAAAACCGAAAAGAGGCTTTAGATCACGTGTTAATTTTTGGGCCGCCCGGTCTTGGAAAAACGACGTTGGCACATATTATTGCTTCTGAAATGGGTGTGTCATTAAAACAAACGTCGGGTCCCGTGTTAGAAAAAGCGGGCGATTTGGCGGCATTGTTAACCAATTTAGAAGCCAAAGATGTTTTGTTTATCGATGAAATTCATCGTTTGAGCCCGGTTGTGGAAGAAATTTTATATCCCGCTATGGAAGATGGGCAATTAGATATCATGATAGGAGAAGGACCCGCAGCACGATCGATTCGACTGGATTTGCCAGCATTTACATTAGTGGGCGCAACCACACGCGCAGGGTTATTAACTTCACCCCTACGTGATCGTTTTGGGATTGTGCAACGCTTAGAATTTTATACAGTAGCGGATTTATGCCATATTGTGACCCGCTCTGCCATTATTTTAAATTTAGATATCGACGAAGCGGGTGCTGCGGAAATTGCGCGTCGTTCTCGCGGAACCCCCAGAATTGCCAATCGATTATTGCGCCGCGTCAGAGATTATGCAGAAGTAAAAGGGCAAGGCATTATTGATGCAGCTATTGCAGATAAGGCTTTAGATTTATTAAATGTTGATGCCGAAGGCTTTGATATGATGGACAGAAAGCTTTTGAATGCGGTGATTGAAAGGTTTAACGGGGGACCTGTCGGATTAGACAGTTTAGCAGCAGCCATTGGTGAAGAAAGAGGCACCATAGAAGATGTGTTAGAACCTTTTCTTATTCAGCAAGGTTTTTTGATGCGTACACCCCGGGGTCGCGTCGCTACCGAGCGCGCGTATCAGCATTTTGGTTTACCTTTTGTGAGAACGGACGTGCTGAATGCCTAATTCTCATAACCCTATGCATCTTAAAGTGATAGACCTAAACATAAAGCCAACCCCGGTTATTACGGTCGATGGACCGGGCGGCTCAGGCAAGGGAACCATCGGATTACAATTATCAAAAACCCTCGGGTGGCATTTTTTAGACAGCGGCGCATTATATCGGGTATTGGCGTTGGCAGCGCTTAAGCATCAATTGGATTTGCGAGATGAGCACGCTATTGTGGCGTTGGCTAAAACACTAAATGTCCAATTTAATGAGGAGATCGTGCTAGAAGAGCAAAATGTCAGTGCGCAGATTCGCACGGAATCCTGCGGGAATGCGGCTTCTCAAATTGCTGTTTTCCCGACTGTTAGAGCAGCTTTATGGGATAAACAACATGCATTTTGCCAGCCACCTGGTTTGGTGGCCGATGGAAGAGATATGGGAACGACTGTGTTCCCAGAGGCCATTATCAAGTTTTTTTTGGAAGCGAGTGCTATCGAACGAGCCAAACGTCGTTATTTGCAGTTGAAGGATGCTAAGCAGGATGTTACTCTACAGAATCTTTTGGCGGAAATCAGAGAAAGAGACGTTCGAGACAAAGGGCGTGTAACCTCCCCGTTAATTCCGGCAAAAGACGCTGTGGTGATAGACACAACAGGAATGGGAATAAAGGAAGTGTTTGATCGCGTACTAAAAGAGGTCAAGCAGCGACTTTATTAATTTTTGGCTTTAGGCCTGAGTCGTTATCCTAAGAGTGGATACGAACAGAGAAAGAGATTGGAAAATATTGATATGAGTGAAAATTTCGCAGAATTATTTAAACAAAGTATAGCCAAAACCAACGTGCATTTAGGTGCAGTTGTAACGGGTACCGTGATTCGTATTAGCGACGAATTTGTGACTGTGCATGCCGGACTAAAATCAGAAGGGCATATCCCCATTGATCAATTTTATGATGATAATGGTGAATTAGAAGTTAAAGTCGGCGATCAAGTTGAAGTCGTTTTGGATGCTGTAGAAGATGGCTGGGGCGAAACACGATTATCAAGAGAAAAAGCAAAGCGTGTTGAGTGTTGGACACGTTTAGCCAGAGCACAAGAAGCAGGTGAAGCGGTTAAGGGTATTATTACGGGGAAAGTAAAAGGCGGGTTTACGGTTGAGATCCAAACCATTCGCGCCTTTCTACCCGGTTCTTTAGTCGATGTGCGACCGGTACGCGATACCAATACGCTCGAAGGAAAAGAATTAGAATTTAAGGTGATTAAACTTGATCAAAAACGGAACAATGTTGTGGTATCACGACGCTCTGTTGTTGAATCCGAAGGCAGTGCCGAACGCGATGAGTTAATGACCACCCTACAAGAAGGGCAAGAAACAAAAGGTGTTGTGAAGAATTTAACCGATTACGGCGCTTTTGTGGATTTAGGCGGAATCGATGGCTTGTTACATATTACAGATATGGCGTGGCGCCGTGTGAAGCATCCGAGCGAAATTGTCTCGGTTGGACAAGAGCTTGCGGTAAAAGTCTTAAAATTCGATCGAGAAAGAAATCGTGTATCGCTTGGATTAAAGCAGTTAGGTGAAGATCCCTGGGTCGATATTACACGTCGTTATCCGGTAGACACGCGTTTAACGGGTAAAGTAACGAATATAACGGATTACGGTTGCTTTGTAGAAATCGAAGAAGGTGTCGAAGGGCTAGTGCACGTTTCTGAGATGGATTGGACCAATAAAAATATACATCCTTCCAAAGTTGTTCAATTAGGACAGGAAGCTGAAGTGATTGTTTTGGATATTGATGAAGAACGACGACGTATTTCATTAGGACTTAAACAATGTAAAGCGAATCCGTGGGAAGCCTTTGCAGTAGCACACACGAAATCCGATAAAGTCTCTGGTAAAATTAAATCAATTACAGATTTCGGTATCTTTATTGGCCTTGACGGTGGTATCGATGGCTTGGTCCATTTATCGGATATTGCATGGAACGAAAGCGGTGAAGAGGCCGTTCGTCGCTATAAAAAAGGCGAAGAAATTGAAGCGGTTGTATTAGCGGTTGATCCAGAACGCGAACGTATTTCGCTGGGGATCAAACAGCTAGAAGGTGATCCATATGCTAGTTATACAGGGGAACATGCAAAAGGCAGTATTGTAAACGGCACAATTCTGTCGGTCGATGCAAAAGGCGCGACCATCCAATTAGCGGAAGGGGTGGAAGGTTATCTGAAGGCGAGCGAACTTGGGCGTGACCGTGTGGAAGATGCGCGCACTGTGCTAAAAGAAGGCGATGCTATAGAGGCTAAGTTTACGGGCGTCGATCGTAAAACCCGACAAATTACCTTATCTATTAAAGCAAAAGATTCCGAAGAGGAACAGGAAGCCATGCGGGAATTAACACGCCAAGAGAGCGCAAGCCCAACCTTAGGTGATTTGTTTAAAGAGAAAATGGAAACCAAAGATAAATAGGGAGTAGGCACTAAGATGCGTCTCTTAAGCATAATCACATTAGCATTTGCGGTTTTGCTTGGGGTGAGCTTTGCAATCCTGAATGCAGGTTTTGTGACAGTACATTATTATGTTGGCACAAAAAGCGTTCCTTTATCCCTACTGATATTAGGTGCGTGGATATTCGGCATTATCGTTGGGTTGCTGATATCCGCGTTTAAAATTGTAGGTCTACGAATGGAGTTGAGGCGTCAGCATCGCGTGCGTGGTTAACGAATGTGGGAGTTTTTATTTCTATTGCTGCCTTTGGCAGCGCTTTCTGGGTGGCTTATTGGCCGGCGTGCAAGTATGCGTCAAGCAATTCAGAGGCTCGCAGGCTTAAACAAGCTCTTAGATAATTCTTCAAATAAAAAAGCAGTGGATGTTTTAGCTCAGCTAATGGATTCTAATCAAGAAGCTGTAGAAACACACTTAGCCTTAGGTGGATTATTTAGGCGTCAAGGAGAAGTAGACAAAGCCATTGGCATTCACGAGAAATTGATAGCGAAACCCTCATTAACAGAAGAACAGCGTGCGTTGTCATTATTAGAATTAAGTCGCGATTATATGCGAGCAGGGGTGTTGGATCGGGCAGAAAGTGTACTATTAGAACTGATCGAGCTTGGATACGAACTCGATGCGGGATTTCAGGGCCTTTTAGATGTTTATCAGCAGAGTAAAGACTGGTTAAGAGCCATCCAAACGGCACAACAGTGGCAAACTAAGACAAATCGTAATATGAGTTATCATATTGCACATTTTTATTGTGAGCTTGCAGAGCAACAATGGTTAAAAGGCGAGCAAGTTGATGCGTATCAGCATTTAAAAAAAGCGTTGGCAACGAATAAATGTTGTGTGCGAGCCAGTTTGTTATTAGGGAATATTGAAGCGCAAGCGGGACGTTATAGAGTGGCCATTGGAGCCTATAAGCAAATCCAGAAGCAAGATGAAGCGTTTTTATCGGAAATTGTTTTACCTTTAGCACGGTGTTACGAAAGCCTTCATAACTCCGAGGGTATGATCAAATATTTTGATGAAAATTTACAAAAACATCTGACCACCTCGGCGGTTTTAGCTTTTGCAGAATGGTTGCACAAAAGTAAAGGCGAGTCTGAAGCGATGCGGTTTGTTGTACAACATTTACGTAAAAATCCATCATTACGGGGTCTTAGCCGATTGGTTCAATTTAGTCTTGTGCGTGCGGACGGTTCGTTGCAGCAGGACTTGCTATTGTTTCAAGAGTTAATAGAAAAGATGCTCATTAATAAGCCTTTATATCGATGTCAGGCGTGTGGTTTTTCTGGCAGAACATTGCAGTGGCAATGTCCGAGTTGTAAAAGATGGGATGAGATAAAACCCATTCATGAGTAAGGAACTATCAAAAAATTTTCTGGAGAGCGATGTGATTAAAAAAGCGGTATTCCCCGTTGCTGGCATGGGTACTCGATTTTTACCTGCAACCAAAGCAAATCCTAAAGAAATGATGCCGGTGGTTGATAAACCGCTGATTCAATATGCTGTAGAAGAGGCAATTAGCGCTGGGATCCAAGAATTAATTTTTGTCACCAGTAGCAGCAAACGCGCAATTGAAGATCATTTTGACAGTAATTTTGAACTTGAAACGAAACTCAGACTAGATGGAAAAAATGAATTGCTTGATATCGTTCGAGGTGTAGTACCCGATGGCATTTCTTGCATTTATATTCGACAATCAGAAGCATTGGGCTTGGGACATGCTATTTTATGTGCAAAACGAGTGGTCGGAAATGAACCATTTGCCGTTTTGTTGGCCGATGATTTAATGAGTGGCAATAATAATCTTGCATGCTTAAAACAGATGGTATTGAAATTTAAGGAAGTTTCGGCATCGATAGTGGCAGTAGAAGCCATAGCACCCGAAGATAGCGTAAAGTATGGTGTGGTGGGCGTGGCTAGCGACTATAAAGATTTTGGCAAAATTACTCAAATAGTCGAAAAGCCCAAGAGAGAAGCCGCACCCAGTCACCTTGGTGTGGTAGGGCGGTATATTCTTATGCCCGAAATATTTACAGCACTCGAGCAGGGTACTCCTGGTGCAAATGGTGAAATTCAATTAACCGACGCAATTTCGGCACTTTTAGCCTATCAATCGGTGCATGCCTTTGCTTTTTCGGGTAAGCGCTATGATTGCGGCAGCAAATTAGGCTATTTGCAAGCTATTGTTGCCTATGGCTTAAAACATCCTGAGGTGGCAAAAGAATTTCAGCGATATTTAAACACGGTTGTTTCGAAGAAAAGTTAATCTACTAAAATAGTCATTATCCCGCTGTTTTGAATGAGACTAAATAACTGTTGAAAAGTATCGACATTTAATTTTCGTTTAATATTTTCTCTAAAAGTTTGGACAGTTCTGCAGGATAAATCTCCTAATAATTTAGCGGTATCTTTAATCGAAAAGCCTTTCATCCATAAACTTAAGCATTCAACTTCTCGATTGGTTAATCGTCTTCCGGTGATATTTTTAAGTATGGTAATAACCATTTCTTTTTCGAAAGAAAAAAGATCGGAAAAAATTTCAGAATATTGTTTTGCAATGGATGTTGTAGGAGGCGTGCTAATCACTCTCGGAATATCCGAGAAGCTATGATAACTTGTAATAATGCCTTCCATCATTTCCATTGAAATAATCCCAGAAAAACCTATTTTTTCTCCTTTAGGTGCAACATTTAAAACGGGGCCACTGTGGATGGCGTTACCATTCCATTTATAAATTAACTGATTATCGAGCGTTAGAATTTCTTGGATCCTAAATTCGAAAGCAGAGAAGGCATTAAAAATTTGTTTAACGTAATCTTTAAGTGCTTTAGGACCTTGTCCAACCAGAAAGGTGGTTTGAATATCGGCGGAAGGGGAAACAAAGCAATCTACCACATCCAAAGCTTGTTGATTCCAGAGGGGAAGTACAAACTGATTCGTAATATCCGTAAGTATAATGCTCATATTTAGTCCCTTATATATGTAATAGATAATTTAATTTCTGCATATTATGCCCCTTTTGAAGTAATGTAAATCCGGTTTATAACGGAGTGTATATACATTTTTAGGCTTTTTTTAAGCATTTTTGTATTTTGTTTGGATATCACCAAAATATTTACAGTTCGCTTTTCAGATAATGATTGAAGTGAGATCTCCCTGCTCAAATTTGATCTCGGCTGCTTATATTGTTACTATGTTCGACTCAAAAGACCTTAGATTTAAAATATGGAAAACTAACTTTTGATGTTCGCAGTGAGGAATGCATGGAAACACTAAGTGATATAGACAGCAAACCTCAAAATACGCTTTTTTTCTTTATATTAAGCGCTTTAATCATCAGCGGTACTGCCATTATATTTTGGCCTGGATATATGTCTAAAGATAGTATTGGGCAATTCAACCTAGGTTTAACAGGCAATTATTCAGATCATAGCCCACCGATGATGTCATTTTTTTGGAAAATGTTTAGTTTTATCCATACGGGCTCTCAAGTATATTTACTGTTTCAGCTTTCGCTTCTTTTTTTCTCTATTTACACTTTACAAACGATTGTCAAGCAACGGTGGTTAAAATTTGCTATAGCACTCATGCCTTTTATTCCAAATATTGCTGCATACAGTGGCGCGATATGGAAGGATGTTAGCTTTGCATATTCATTTCTGCTGGTGGGAAT
The DNA here is from genome assembly GCA_035576045.1 of Gammaproteobacteria bacterium. Lineage (GTDB taxonomy): Bacteria > Pseudomonadota > Gammaproteobacteria > UBA6186 > Azoamicaceae > CADEGZ01. The sequence continues at coordinate 7,243 of DATLWY010000084.1, forward strand.
GCTACTTACAAAATCAAATATTATTTCTCAAAAACTGACATTTCCAAAAATTATTCTCATTTTATTTTTGCTCATATATGGGGTCGGTGTTAAATATCAAGCACAATTTGTCCTGCCCGTGATGAGCTTTTGGTTAGGGTTAACACTTACCGATTCAAAGTTAAATGTCAAATCAATTCTTATTGGTGTTGCTACAATGAGCTTTGTTTTTCTCTCCGTATTTCTTTTTAATAAGTCATTGGTGTCTGTAGAGAGAAAACAACATTCTTGGCAGATGGTAAAACTTTATGATCTAGCAGGAATCAGTGTTAGAGCGGGAAAAAATTTATTGCCTGAATTTGTAACATCGCAAGATGGTTTTTCTATGGACAGTGTTAAGAAATTATATTCTCCTGAAAGAGTAGATGAATTGCTCAAGGACTGGTATCCGGGAGCACCTCTTTCACTTGCCCAGAATGAAAAAGAAAGAAACTTATTATGGTCTACGTGGGCCAGTGCGGTTGCTCATCATCCAGTCGCTTATTTGTCTCATCGCTTTTCGTTGTGGTTTAACATGATCTCTAAAAGCCCAATAAAATCATTAACACAGCTGGCCAGTGTTGATAGTATCCCTGAAGGCACTAAATTCCTGTTGAAACATGCGGGAAATGCATTGTTTGAGTTGATACGAGTCCTCTCTCGCTTTGTGTTTATGCTCCCCTTTTTATTTTTTTATCTCTTTTGGGGGATTCACTTATACAAAAAAACTAGCCCTTATGGGGTACCGCTTTTCATGATGAATCTTGCAGGGCTGTCTTTGCTGTTAGCGCTATTTGTTTTTTCTATGGCAGCTGATCTGAGGTACATTTATTTAAGTACATGTTTTCTTTTCTTCTCACATCCGATCGCAGTCCTTGCACTGCTCAATAAACGGAAGCAAAATGTTAAGGCGCGAGCGGAAATACAATTTCAAAACACACAGAGAGAGAAAAGAGCGTATTAAAAATATCTGTAAAAACCGGTATTCTTTTTGCTTATACAACTGATTAAAAAAACAGCACTCAATGTATAGATATGTCAAAATAGGTTAAAATGTAAAAGCCAAAATATCTTAAATCGCCTCTAAAGCAAGCTGTACAAATATTAGAGTTGTATTATAATAACTGAAGATGCAGATTCCCAAGTGACAAAGATGACTTATTAAGATTGTTTTAAGTATTTTAACGCTGCATCTTATCTAATTAGGTTTTTAAAGCATGAGCAATAAAGAGTTTAAGCCGCGAGCCGCTGTTATTGAAAAAATGAGGATGCTTGTGGCGCATAAAAAGAAAGCCCACGGATTAAGTGAAGCGCCTGTTTCCTCTGCGCCTGCGCCTGTACCCGCGGTGATCGGTGCAAAAATAGGTAGAAATGATCCTTGCTCCTGTGGGAGCGGGAAAAAATACAAAAAATGCTGTGCGTTAAAAGGAGCTTCTCATGGGTGAAGCAGTAATGATTGAATCGGTTTCCGAATTTGATGATTTATGTCAAGCGTATATTACAGAACTTTATCGCAATGTATCGGGTTTTATTAGTTACCAACCGGGTGAAAAAGAAAATGCACAACTTGAAAAAGTATTTTTAACCTACGGTGAAATTCTTTTTTCAAGCTTTAACAAAGTTATAGAGCGCATGGATATTAATGAAAATGATGTTTTTTATGATTTAGGTTCGGGGGCAGGAAAATCGGCATTACAATTTTTCTTAAAAACGCCCGTGAAAAAAGTCATTGGTATCGAAGCCAATAAACTACGGAGTGACTCAAGCTTAAAAATATATAAGCAGGTTAAAAGAGAATTTCCGGAATTATTTGAAGGCGGTAGAATATTAAAATGCTTGCCCTCTAATTTTTTAGAGGTGGACATTAGCGATGCCACAATCATTTATATATGTTCTACTTGCTTTAATACAGAGCTTTTGGCAGATATCGGGAGGATAGTTGATAAATGTCCAAATATTAAATACCTGATTAGTATTCCGAGTGTTACTTACGATTATGCTAGCATTCCGTGCAAATTGCCCATTGAAGAAGTGGTAGATATTGAATGCTCTTGGGGACATACCAAATTTTATTTATATACACCCTCCCCTGCAGAACCTGTTGATCCAGCAAGCCTCCCGTCATATTTCGTTAAGAAATAGTTTCTCTTGACAGGCATACACATTTATCCGGAACTTTGCGTTCCATTACCCTACATGATAAGATTTCCAATAATTATTAGCCTTTGTGATGCAATTTGTATACGATTAGGAGATAGGTTTGATAAAAAGTGATTTTAATAACTGGATTTCTACCTACTTAAATAGGCGCATGTTGGTTGTTTTTATGTTGGGTTTTTCATCCGGCTTGCCGTTGGCATTGATTGGCGGAACTTTACAAGCTTGGTTTAAGACTGCCGGTGCTAGCATGATCTTGATCGGTTTCACCACCTTAATTGGCCAACCGTATTCCTACAAATATCTCTGGGCACCGCTGTTAGATAAATATGCACCCACTACAATGGTAGATCGTCGACGTAGTTGGATGATAATGATGCAGCTGTTGATTATCGGTACAATCATTGCGATGGCAATGTTTAGCCCTCAAGCGATGATTCATATATTTAAATGGGATGTTCCCGTATTATTCTTGTTGGGTTTATTTTTGAGCACCTGCTCAGCAACGCAAGATATCGCCATTGATGCTTACCGTATCGAAATTTTAAAACATGATGAACGCGGTCTAGGTGCAGCGCTCGGTATAGAAGGTTATAGATTAGCGATGATCGCCTCAGGTGGTTTTGCTTTAATACTTGCGGATAAAATAGGTTGGCAGTCAACTTATTTATGGATGGCGGGATTAATGTTAATCGGTGTTTTGGCTACTGCTATTGCCCCTCCAGCACAGCAAGCAACCGAAAAATCCGTTGGAAGTTTGCCTGATTTGATTGTAATTTCTTTTAAAGACTTTCTGCTGCGTAAAAAAGCATGGTTAATTTTATTATTAATTGTACTGTATAAATTGGGTGATGCATTCTCGCATGCATTATCCAGTACATTTTTGTTGGATCTAAACTTCAGTCTCACTGAAGTAGGTATGATTAATAAAGTATTAGGCGTGGTTGCCTCTTTAATTGGTGTATTTGTGGGCGGCCTCTTTATGACCAGAGTAGGTTTGTACCGTGCATTACTTTATTTTGGTATTTTGGCTGCTGTTACCAACTTAAGTTACATGGTACTTGCGTTAGTGGGTAAGAATTTTGAAATTGCCTGTGGCGCAGTATTTATTGAAAATATTTGTGCTGGCATGGGTACAGCAGCCTTCGTGGCTTTAATTATGAGCCTATGTAACAAAAATTATACTGCGACGCAATATGCGTTATTGTCCTCTTTAACAGCATTAGGACGAACGTATGTTGGACCAGTTTCGGGCTACATGGTACATGCCTTCGGTTGGGCAATATTTTACGGATTTTCTGCGGCAGTTGCGATTCCGGGCTTGTTGTTATTAATATATTTACGCAAACAAATTGAACGGCGGGATGTAGATAGCGCTGCCGAATCGGTAGTTGCAGAAAGTTCGATACGAGCAGATACCGTTGTAAATGAGGCATCACAATTCAGTGGGGTCAAAGCGTAAGTAGGCGCCTCAGACACCAAAATTGTATGTCCAACTTATTGATCAAAAATTTTGCAAGGCAGTGGTTTGTAAATTTTTTTGAAATAAGGCAATTTTGATTCTACAGGAAAAAATTTCTTCACATTTTCCAGTGTTTTAAAGTTTGTGATACCGTACGGTGCATATGGCGCTTGCTGTTTTTTCCATGTCATCCCTTCACCGGAATAATCAATTTCATGCCATTCTCGCCCAATAATGTGAGAAGTATTATTATCAAACGCCTTGATATTTTGAAACTGGCAAGATCCCACAATATCCTTAAGATAATGAGCTATGGATTCAGCTTCCTTAGAAGATACCGCTCTAAAACGAATAGCTATCAGCAATTCAATGCTGGTTTTAGGCAATAACGACTGTAATTCATCGATATTCACAAAAGTTCTTGTAGCTAAAAATTGTTCTAAAGCAACCACCTCAGATTCCTTTAACTTCATTTTGGGAGAGGTTTGGTTAACACGTTGCTCTAAAATGTTGCATACGCTTTTCCAGGCTTTCGGTAAGCGGCACTCTCTAGCATATGCAGGTGGCAAAAATATTAAAGTTCCTATTAATAAGATTATTATCGTTTGCATGTGCTACCTCTCTTTACTAGAGTGGATTGTTTGATGTTTTTTTGTATAGTTCCAAGGCATGTTGACGTGCTTTACAATGGTCGATAATAGGTAGCGGGTAATCTGTACCTAATCTAATGCTTGTACTATTTAAAATAGTTTCTGGCGTTTCCCAAGGTTTATGGATATATTTATTAGGCAATTTTTTCAATTCCGGGATCCACCTTCGAACGTAGTCTCCATTCGGATCAAATTTTTCACCCTGTAATGTAGGGTTGAAAATTCTAAAGTAGGGTGAAGCATCTGTCCCACTGCCAGCGACCCATTGCCAGCTTGCGGAATTGTTTGCTAAATCTGCATCAACCAATGTATCCCAAAACCAGTCTGCCCCAACCCGCCAATCTATTAATAAATCTTTAGTGAGGAATGAAGCAACAATCATACGTACACGATTATGCATATACCCGCTATACCAAAGCTGGCGCATACCTGCATCTACAATGGGGTATCCCGTTTTGCCTTTTTGCCATGCTTGTAATAGCTTTTTACTTTTAACCCATGGAAAATTATCAAATCGCGATTTGAAGTTTTTTTCAGGAAGCTTAGGATAGTGGTATAACAAATAATAAGAAAATTCTCGCCATCCCAATTGTGTTAAATAAAGTTCTACTGATCTGCCCATTGCAGCATTTTCTAATTCAATTTGCTTTAAAATATGATAAATTTGCCATGGGCTGATTTCGCCAAAATGCAAGTGAGGAGATAAAAATGAGGTTTTTGACTTAGCCGGAAAATCTCGAGCATTTGCATAGTCTATTAACTTCGATTTAATAAAATTTTTAAGTTGTTTTTTTGCCCCTGCTTCGCCAGGCTGCCAATGGTTTTTTAGTCCAGCAGACCAGTCTGGACTTTTAGGCAAAAGATCCCACGTTGGTAAGTCATCACTTTCCAGTGTGGTGTTATCTGCAGAGTTAATAAGCACCGGTATGGGTAATAACGGCTTAATTTTCTGATGGGCACAACACGTTTTCCAGTAATAAGTAAAAATTTTAAAAAAAGAATCTTCTTTTGTTTTGATTTGATGTGGTTCATTTAACAAAGAAGCATTAAAGGATTCTATAATAATTCCCATTTTTGTAAAAAGTTGTTTTAAGTGGGTATCTCTTTCAATTGCCAGGGGTTCATAACAGCGATTCCAAAAAACATGAGAAATATTTTCAGATTCTATTAAATCTATTAGTATGTTTTCGGCAATTCCTTTTTTTAAAATTAATTTAGATTGTTTTTTTAATAAATCTTTTTGTAATGCTTCTAAGCTATAATGTAACCACCAACATTGAGCACCCCCTAACGGATATATAGCTTCATCGAGTATATAAATAATAATGGTAGGTTGGTTTAATGCACAAGCATGGTAAAGCGCTGGATTATCTAATAATCGTAGATCTTGGCGCAACCAAACAAGCGTTTTTTTCATTGTTGACTATTATAACATTTGTTTATTAAAAAAACTATTTCTTAAAAAAATTTTCTGTCATTTTTTAAGGAGGCACAAATAATATGAATACGAAGAAGTTACATTATTTTCAGTCTAATTCTTTAGCCAAATAACCCAATTTAAATAGCCAGCAAATAATAGCCAAAGGCAATACGGAATCAATAGCGTTGAAATAAGTTTATTAGATTTCCAGTTAATAAAAATAAGCATCAGCGTTATTATTGTCATTGCCATAATCCAATAAAAACCAACACCTATAAGATGAAATGAGAAAAATATAGGCGTCCACGCCCAATTCATTAACATTTGGATTTCATATGTTATTAAAGAAAGCTTTCCTCTGGTTTCATTTCGTTTTAACCATAAAGACCAACCAATGAAAGCAAGTATCACGTATAAAATTCCCCATACGATTGGAAACATAAATTCTGGCGGATTTAAAATCGATTTATTTAAGTTTTGGTACCACGTTGGAATGTTTTGTTTAGTGATTTTTCCAATATAGTAGCCAATTAATTGAAAAGCTAAAATCCAAAGAAATGCGCCGGATATTTTTTTTAGCATTAATAATCACCCTTATGGTATATTTGCATTAATCCTTCTCGGTAACTCGGATAATTTAATTGAAGTTTGAACTCTTCTTTTATTTTGGCATTACTAACACGGCGATTATGTTTATAAAATTCTTTAGACATATCTGACAATATTGCTTCTTCAAAAGGTACTACAGTTAACACATATTTTTCCAGCAATGAGGTTGCATACTGGTCAACCTCATAAGAAGAGGCAGGTAAATTATCAGCGATATTATAAATAGAGCCGGGTTTTGGTTGTTGTATCGAAGCTATAATAATTTTGGCTATGTCTTCGACGTGAATTCTAGAGAAAAAATGCCCTGCTTTATAAATAGATTGTGTTTTGCCATTGGCAATGTCTTTCAGGACATTTCTATAAGGGCCATAAATTCCAGCCAATCGAAAAATATGGAGCGGCAGCTCAAATTGTTTTGCGATACTTAACCATGCTGCTTCACTTTCTAGTCGTAATTTTGCCCGGATCCCAAGATTTCTAGGAACGGTCATCTCATCGACCCAATTACCATCATGATCTCCGTAAACACCTGTTGATGAAGCATATCCGACCCATTCGAATTGATGGCGATATTTTTTTAACAATAATAAAAAATTGTTAATTATTGGATCTCCTAAGATGGGATCAGGAGGAATTAAAATTAACAAATGCGTGCTGAGTTTTAAAATTTCCTCAACTTCCAGCGGCATAAAGTCGACTACCGCGTAACCAATTTCTTTATAATGCTGACGTTTCTCAGGATTACGAGATGTGCCTGTGATAGAAAAATCAAACTTTAGTAAGTCTTTTGCTAAAAAAGTGGCGGTATATCCAAAACCTAAAATACATATTGTTTTAACCATATTTAGAACAGCTTAAAAATTCTGATTAGAGCCTGCTACAGTGTAATCTAAAACGAGATTAGAGGGAATAATTTTTAATATCTCACTTATCAAACAGTAATTAAGACAATAAAATCGCCTATCTATATAATTTTTTACCTGTGTAATTTCGATCTGTAAAAAATCAAGGCAGATGAGGTAGTTGTTTCGTGGAATTTTAGTTAATAGCTTTAATTAAGTCAGAAGATTTGCAAGATGATAAAGTCAGAGAAACTCAAGAGCACCTAACCCCGCCCACAAGATCAGAAATTATATAACTTCTTAATACGCTATGTTTTAGATGTTTTAGAAATGACGCTGTACTGATGCCAAAGGTTGATTGTATTTTCCTATTTGGTTCTACTTTTGAATAGGCTAATTATAAGGGAAGATTACCCAGAGCTGATTTTTTAAAAAAGTTTATTTTTATTTTTCTCATTAAATTTTATCTAGCTAGTATGCTTGTTATTTATACAGAAGTGGATTTTATCTGTTTAATCGAGTATAGAATCAAGATCTGATCCCAGCAAGAAGTTCAGTTAGTCCTTTGTTGTAATCAATAGAAAAATTTGCATATTTTTTATTAGCAAGCAAAGAAGGGATTTCACAATCTTCTAATAATACAGGAAGAAGGATAATCCTTTTTTGATTTATTTCACGCAAGAAAATACTTTCCCATTCACGCTTTACCCAAATTGATGCGATGGATTTTTTTGAAAGTACTAAGATAAAATATCTAGTTTTTTTTAAAGCGACTTCTATTTTTTCTGTAATAGATTCGCCTACTTTAATATCATTTTCATCCAACCATGGTTTTAATCCTAAATCAGTTAAATCGGTGCATAGCTTGCGTGCAAACCATTTATCGCCAGATGAATGCGAGATAAATATTTTAAAGCCTTTAAGCGGTTTTGAACTTGTACGTATCATATTTATATATCGTTCAGAAATTTTAGTTTCAACATAATTATATTCTAGTAACAGTTCACTTTTATGTTGATAATCTGCGTCCTCATGCATTAACGCCATATCAGATATTATTGAGTTGAGCTGCTCACGTCTTTTAAGTAAATCATCAGTAGTAGCCATGCGTACATCTTGAGGGCTAATTAGATAATAAATGCCACAGAAGAACATGTCGCCAAAATAGATAATTAATTTATTTTTTTTGTCTTCAAAATCGTCATCATCATATAAACCTATTTTCCCTTTGAGAAATCCTTTAGTAATGATCACTGCATCACCATAACAAAGCATACTTCTTGGCATGTGAAAATCTCTAGTCTTCTTAATTTTTAAAGCGGTGCGAGCTGTTGCTCTAAAGCCATGGGCGGTCAGTTCCATTAGCCTGATACCCCTAATCTTCGTAACGCTGCGTTAATTTAGAGCCTCGAGGTGTGATCAAGAGACAGCTCCCCTTCATCAGCAAGCTTGTAGAGCTTCGTTTTAGCTTTTTCAGCGCGAATTTTAACATCAGTGAGTGACATAGATCCTCTTTTGGGCGTATCCACAATCAACAAATCGGATAAACCCCCAGCAAGCCACCCAAAACCTTTTAGATTTTACGGGAGTGTGTTGAATGCAATAGAATAGTCTACAGTAATAATAGGCTTTATTTCAAGGGGTTTTAGGATTTTTTAAGATGTTGTGAGATTTCAAATTGGCTCCCCGAGACGGACTCGAACCGCCGACCTAGTGGTTAACAGCCACGTGCTCTACCAACTGAGCTATCGGGGAATATAAACTGATGAACAGCGATAGTACCGAACTTAAGGGGGAATGGTCAACTATCAATCTTGTCCTCTATCGCTTTGAATCGCCTGATAGCTTCTTGTAAGTTATCTAAGCTAGTCGCAAACGACATCCTGACGTAACCCGGCGCCCCAAAAGGCGTGCCTGGCACCACAGCAACCGCTGTCTCCGTCAATAAAAAGTCTGCAAGCGCCAGATCATCTTTAAGCCCCAGGTGCTTCATTAATCCCTCGACCTTTGGAAAAGCATAGAACGCGCCATCACCCAAGCGGCATTCCATGCCATCGATGGTATTAAGTGCAGGAATAAAATAATCGTGTCGTTTTTTGAAGGCGTCTACCATGATGCCGACACAGGTTTGATCGCCTTCTAGTGCCGCTTTGGCGGCCATTTGAGAGATAGAACAAGGATTAGAGGTGCTTTGACTTTGAATCGTTGCCATCGCTTGGATTAGCTTTACAGGTCCTGCAGCAAACCCAATGCGCCACCCTGTCATCGCATAGGTTTTAGAAACACCATGCAGCACAAGGGTTCTGTCATATAAATCTGGGCAAGCCATTAAGATATTGCAAAAAGGTTCAGGACTCCAAAGGATTTTTTCATACATATCGTCTGTTGCAATTATAATCTGCGGATGTTTGGTTAAAACTTGTCCAAGGGCTGCAAGCTCTTGGCGTGTATAAGCCACACCCGTTGGATTACAAGGGCTATTTAAGATTAAAAGTCGGGTTTTGGGTGTAATGGCGTTTTTTAGTTGGGTAGGGGTAATCTTGAAATTATTCTCAATGCCCGCAAAAACTGTCACAGGTTTTGCATCATTCAGTAGCACCATATCCGGAAAAGAAACCCAATAAGGTGCAGGAATAATCACTTCATCGCCTGCATTTAACAGCGCTGCCGCAAGATTATAAAAGCTTTGTTTACCGCCGCTAGAGACTAAAATTTCATTGGGTGCATAACTTAATTGATTATCACGATTCAGCTTTTGGGCAATCACTTCTCGAAGTTCTAAGACGCCGCCTATCGCGGTGTATTTTGTAAAGCCGCTATGAATGGCGCTAATAGCCGCTTGTTTAATATGTTCAGGCGTATCAAAATCGGGTTCTCCTGTACTCAGATCAATAATGTTTATTCCCTGTTTTTTAAGTGAGGCGGCTTTGGTTGCCATCGCAAGTGTGGGGGAGGTCTTGATGCGTTGTACGCGATCAGAAAGTTGTATGTCCAAAAGATGTTCCTTGTGTGATATAATTGGCAAATATTTATAATATTATACACGCCAAACCCAAGTATACAGGTGATTTTTATGTCTGATCAGTTTCAATTATTGGCCAAATTTAAGCCTGCAGGAGAGCAGCCCGATGCCATTAAAAAGTTGGTGGAAGGACTCAACTCTGGGTTAATGCACCAAACGCTCTTAGGCGTTACGGGTTCGGGCAAAACTTTTACCATTGCAAATGCGATTGCTCAAACCAATCGTACAACGCTTGTGATGGCACCTAATAAAACGCTTGCCGCACAACTTTACGGCGAGATGAAGGAATTTTTTCCAAATAATGCGGTTGAATATTTTGTTTCTTATTATGATTATTATCAACCGGAAGCCTATGTGCCAGCTTCAGACACCTATATTGAAAAAGATGCGTCTATTAATGAACATATTGAACAAATGCGTCTGTCAGCTACGAAGGCTTTGCTAGAACGACGAGATACGATTATTGTTGCAACAGTTTCTGCCATTTATGGTTTAGGTGATCCGAAGTCTTATCTTTCGATGGTGTTGCATTTAGATCGCGGTGATAAAATTGATCAGCGAACATTATTAAGACGGTTAGCGGAATTACAATATTCACGCAATGATGTTGATTTTAGGCGTACGATGTACCGAGTGCGCGGAGATGTGATTGATATATTCCCCGCGGAATCTGAGAATGATGCGGTTAGGATTGAACTTTTTGGCGATGAAATTGAAAGCATCAGCATTTTCGATCCGCTAACGGGTGAGATTTTAAAGCGTCTTCCGCGCATTACCATTTATCCTAAAACCCATTATGCAACGCCAAGGCAGCGCATATTAGATGCCATTGAAGAAATTAAAGTAGAGCTTAAAGAGAGATTGGCGGATCTGGAATCCGACAAAAAACTGGTGGAAGCTCAGCGTTTAGAACAAAGAACGCGTTTTGATATTGAAATGATGCAAGAGTTGGGGTATTGCTCTGGCATAGAAAATTATTCACGGTATTTGTCGGGCAGGAAAGCGGGGGAATCTCCACCCACGCTCATGGATTATCTGCCGAGTAACGCGTTATTAATTATTGATGAATCTCATGTGACGATTCCGCAATTGGGAGGCATGTATAAAGGTGATAGAGCACGCAAAGAAAATTTGGTGAACTATGGATTTCGGTTACCGTCTGCTTTAGATAATCGCCCAATGCGTTTTGATGAATTTGAAAAAAAAACCCCTCAAAGTATTTTTGTTTCTGCAACGCCCAGTGATTATGAGTTGCAACATTCTGACAGTGTGATCGAGCTGATTGTTCGTCCCACTGGGTTGATTGATCCTGAGATCGAAATGCGTCCTGCATCTACGCAGGTTGACGATGTGTTATCCGAAATCAAAAAAAGAACGGTTGTGCATGAGCGCATATTAATTACCACTCTAACCAAAAAAATGGCAGAAGATCTTACGCATTATTTGGTAGAGCAAGGGATAAAAGTGCGTTATCTGCATTCAGATATTGACACGGTCGAACGTGTAGAGATTGTTCGTGACTTACGTTTAGGTGTTTTTGATGTATTAGTGGGCATTAATTTATTACGTGAAGGCTTAGATCTGCCAGAAGTGTCATTGGTTGCTATTTTCGATGCAGATAAACAAGGATTTTTGCGATCGGAGCGTTCTTTAATACAAACCATTGGTCGTGCGGCGCGTAATCTGCACGGGAAGGCAATTTTATATGCAGATACCATCACGAATGCGATACAGCGTGCGACAGAAGAAACAGATAGACGACGTACGATACAGCGAGAATATAACACGCAACATGGCATTACTCCGACCAGTATCAAAAAAGCCGTACAAGATATTTTAGAGGGGGCTTATGCGGGGGAATTAAAATCTGGGAAATCTGGTCGTCTCTCTAAAGAGGCGCGATTAGAAGAAGAGCGTAATAAAAAATTGTCTCCCAAACAACTGACGGCAAAAATCCAAGTGCTGGAAAATACCATGTATACACACGCGAAAAATTTAGAGTTTGAGGCGGCGGCGCGTGTGCGGGATGAAATTCATAAGCTCAATGAATATTTTGCAAAGATCTGAGCTATTGTTTTCCAAAAAAGACACAACACGAGTAGCATTATAATTAAATGTGGCCTAAAGATTCTAAAAGAGCTCCTGTTTCTAACAATTGCTTATTACTGGTACAATGTAGTTTATTTTTAATATTCTCCATGTAACCCGAAACAGTGGTTTCTGCTAAACCTAATGTTTCAGCGACCTGTGTAATGCTATGGTTCATTAGGTATATCCTAAGACAATTAATTTCTTGTGGGGAAAGATTAGGATTAGTTAATAAGGTTTCTGTATCAGTATTCGAACAGAAGCCAGCTTGTTTTAATAAATGTAATTTTTTTATATTTTCCTCTTGTGGATTAAAAACTAAGCCTTTTTGAGTGTGAAATAAGTCACCTCCTTTTAATGTGGCGATATCAACCCTGCTTTCTTTTAAGTCATTTGAGATAAGTAGTGTTAGTTGATTATTTAATTGCTTAATGAATTTTTTAATGGTTTGGGCTTCATTCAATAATCTATTAGCTATCTGAACATTTTCTTTAGCTGCTCCGAAACCAAAACCAACATAACCATCGTTGCTCGCATTTTTTTCTACGTAAGAAAAGCTATGTGTCCAATTGAAATTAACCGCCCTATCGTAAAGCAGCCCATCTTTATATTCTTGATAGTCGCTAGCATCGCAAAAGGAAAAACCATTGTGCATGTTGTCCGGGTGAACCATTCCGATTTCTGTCTTGTAATACTCTTTTTCTAATACTCTTTCCGCCCATTTTTCTACAGAATAAATGACAAAACCAGTTCCATCTTTATTAATGTTAATATAGCATGCGCTAGTAATATCTCCTAGGTAGCTAGAGATTGGTTTGCAAAGCTCAGTAAATTTTTTTTGATATCGTTTAGTTCCTAAAAAATAATCATCTGTTAACATACTGCGCTCCTTATATTAAGTGCTCTGTAATTCGGATAAACGAAAGTTTATTTGGTTTTGGTTTGGTTCTTTGTTCAAATTTTCAATTAAATTAAACATAAAAATTTTTATAATTGGCATATTGTTTAATAAGTTATTCATAAAAACAAAACGGTTATTTTGAGTAAAAAACCTAAAGCAGTAATGTTCTGATTGCGCTTCTACTTGAATAGATATAAATTCTGTAACATGAAAAATTTTAGAGAGATCATATAAAAACGCATTATTTTTAAATGCATCGCAATCTGATCCTAAGGTGAGTTTTAATGGCTGGTCTTTATAATCTGGAATGGTCTGAATGCTAGGATCTATTAAATAACACTTTTTGTCGACATAATGCTGTAGAATTGCTTTATCGGTGACCGCAATATTGAAAAAATCAGCATTACGCTTCATTACCCATAGAGAACTACAATTTAAAACTTTGAGGGCAACCTTGCACAATTCAAGTTCATTGCTGTTTATCGTCTTAATTTGTTCTATATTCATATATCAAACCCTTTTTATATCTTGCTACTAGGCTAAACACTAACAATTACAGTGTAGCAAAATAATTTGGAAATAATATACCTGTGCTATATAGGTGCTTACGCATATTAAGGATGTTATGTTAACAATCGTATCATACTACACGGGTTCACATTTAGGATTTTTTTCTGGTGGGGTTGCACTTAAATGTGGCCTAAGGATTCTAAAAGGGATCCTGTTTCTAGCAATTGCTTTTTACTGGTACAATGCAGTTTATTTTTAACATTCTCCATGTAACTTGAAACAGTTGTTTCTGCTAAACCCAATGTTTCAGCGACCTGCTTAACGCTATGATTAATTAAATATATTCTAAGACAATTAATTTCTTGTGGGGAAAGATTAGGACTAGTTAATAAGGTTTCTGTATCCTTATTTGAACAGAAGCCAGCTTGTTTTAATAAATGTAATTTTTTTATATTTTCCTCTTGTGGATTAAAAACTAAGCCTTTTTGAGTATGAAATAAGTCACCACCTTTTAATGTGGCGATATCAACTCTGCTTTCTTTTAAGTCATCTGTAATAATTAATGCTAGTTGGTTGTTTAGCTGCTTAATGAATTTTTTAATGGTTTGTGCTTCATTTAATAACCGATTCGCCATCTGAGCGTTGTCTTTAGCTGCTCCAAAACCAAAACCCACATAACCGTCATTGTTCGCATTTTTTTCTACATGAAAAAAACTATGCGTCCAATTGAAATTAACCGCTCCATCATAAAGCAACCCATCTTTATATTCTTGATAGTCGCTGGCATCACAAAAAGAAAAACCATTGTGCATATTATTGGGATGAACCATGCCAATTTCCGTCTTATAATATTCTTTTTCTAAAACTCTTTCTGCCCATTTCTCTAACGAATAAATAACAAAGCCAGTTCCATCTTTATTAACATTACCATAGAATGCGCTGGTAATACCTCCTAAGTAGTCAGAGATTGGTTTGCACAGCTCGGTAAATTTTTTTTGATATAATTTAGTGCCTAAAAAATAATCATCTGTTAACATGCTGTGCTCCTTAATATTAACCGCCCTGTAATTTCGATAAGCGAAAATCCCTTGGGTTTCCGTTTGATTTTCTGTTCAAATTTTCAATTAAATTAAATATAAAAATTTTTATCATTGGCATATTGTTTAATAAATTATTCATAAAAATAAAGCAGTTGTTTTGAGTAAAAAACCTAAAACAGTAATATTCTGATGGCGCTTCTGTGTGAATAGATACAAATTCTGTAATGTGAAAAAGCTTATAGAGATCATATAAAACGCCGTTATTTTTAAACGCATCACAATCTGTTCCCAAGGTGATTTTTATGGGTAGATCCTTATAATCTGGGGTAATCTGAACGCTAGGATCTATTAGATAGCACTTTTTGTCGAAGTAATGCTGTAGAATCGCTTTGTCGGTAGCCGCAATATTGAAAAAATTAGCATTGCGCCTTATTACCCATAGAGAGCAACAATTCAAAATTTTGAGAGCAACTTTGCATAATTCAAGATCATTACCATTTATTATCTTAATTTGCTCTATATCCATATATTAAAACCTGCGACATTTTTTTACTAGGCTTACTAACCAGTATATTCTAGCAAAATATGTTGAAAACGATCTACCTTCGCTGTATAGGTGTTTGCCTCTACACATACTCTATTGACACATCATACCATAATACCTGTTTTATACATGTACTTACATTTGGAATTTTTTTATAGAATTGAAACTTACTTGGTTTTTATTGCAAAGGAGCGTGGCATGAATAGATTACAAATAAACAATTTTTCGGAAATGGATGGGTCCAAGAGTTTAGAAAAACCGCAAAGAGAAGCAAAGGAATATTTAAACAAAATTACTCTATTGCAAGGACAGCTTAATAGGGAAGAGCAGAACTTAAGAATTTTGTTAAAAGCCCATGGCCCTCAAGTTTTAACCGGATAACGTCAGCAGGACTAATGGACATAAGACAAAACAAAAAAGATAAATAACCCTTTGTTGTTAGCACTTTATAGTAAAAAATAAAAGCCAAAAAACTGATTAAAAAACCAGTTTTTTTAGCTAAGTTTAGCGGATGAACGGCTTCCAAAGCATGATAAAGCTTTAAAGTAATAATATTTAGTTGTCTTCCTTGTATTTTTACACCAAGAGAGCCTACACTTTTGTTAGGAGGTGAACTAATATGAGCTACAACACAACATCTTACGAAGGTATCAACAGCATAGACTGTTGTTTTAACTTAAGAAAAGCGATGCGTGCGGTTACACAATTTTATGATCGTCACTTAGAGTCAGCAGACATACGGTCAACCCAATTTAATTTATTATTGACCTTGTCAGCCTCTGCGGGTAAAACGCTTACCGAAATGGCAGAAGGATTGGTTATGGATCGCACAACCTTAACTCGCAATTTAAAACCCTTAGAAAAATCGGCATTGATCACGACGACAAAATTGTCCGATAGACGTACGAAAGGATATGTTTTAACCGAAAAAGGTCGATTGGCTATCGAAAAAGGCGTTCCGCTTTGGCAAAAAGCACAACAACAGATTACGAGCCAGCTCGGGGAGGATCGCTATAAACGATTACTGGAAGAGTTGAAAGTGGTTCGTTCTTTCGCTAACACGCCAAAAGTTACGCGACACAAAGATCCCCTCTAATAAACTCATATAAATAACCTATGTTTTAAACGGTGTCGAAGATCTGCTGCGTTTATGCGATACTTATATTTCGTATTTATTAAGCAGGGGATCTAAAAATGGATGAGCACAAGAAAAAGGCACTCAATGCCGCTTTATCGCAAATTGAGAAGCAGTTTGGCAAAGGGGCTGTGATGTTAATGGGCGACGGCAGCCCAGTTGCGAATATCCAAGCCATTTCAACCGGTTCCCTTGGACTCGATATTGCGTTGGGAATTGGGGGATTGCCCAAAGGACGTGTTGTTGAAATCTTTGGGCCCGAATCCTCCGGAAAAACCACGCTCACATTACAAGTGATAGCGCAATGCCAGAAAATGGGGGGCACCGCAGCCTTTGTGGATGCTGAACATGCACTTGACCCCAGTTATGCAGAAAAACTGGGTGTTAAGATTGATGAGCTTCTGGTCTCACAACCCGATACAGGCGAACAAGCTTTAGAAATCGTCGATATGTTAGTGCGTTCGAGTGCAGTAGATGTTGTGGTAATCGATTCCGTGGCTGCATTAACGCCCAAAGCAGAAATTGAAGGTGAAATGGGCGATCAACATATGGGCTTACAGGCTCGATTGATGTCGCAAGCGCTACGTAAATTAACTGCCAATATTAAACGTTCTAATACACTGGTTATTTTTATTAATCAGATCCGTATGAAAATTGGCGTGATGTTTGGTAGCCCTGAAACCACAACGGGCGGAAACGCATTGAAGTTTTACGCTTCTGTACGATTGGATATCCGTAGAACGGGCGCTATTAAGAAAGGAGAAGAAATCTTAGGCAATGAAACCCGGGTTAAAGTGGTGAAAAATAAAGTGGCCCCTCCCTTTAAACAAGCAGAGTTTGAAATTTTGTATGGCCAAGGTACCTGCTTATTAGGCGAAATTATTGAATTGGGCGTTAAGTTGAATTTAATTGATAAAGCTGGCGCGTGGTATAGCTATAAGGGCAATCGTATTGGCCAAGGTAAAGAAAATGTTCGACAGCACTTGCAAGAAAACAAGGCTATTGCGGATGAGCTTGAAAAAGTTATCCGTAACACCTTGCTGGCACCTGCGCTTGTTGGCTCTAAAGCAACCCTGGTTGAAGAAGAGCTGGCGTTGGCTCTAGAAGATTAAAGACTTATTATGAATACCGAGCAGTTGCGTCAAACATTTTTAGATTACTTTGAAAAGCACGGACATACTATCGTACCGAGTAGCTCTTTAGCACCCGATGACTCGACAGTGTTATTTACTAATGCGGGAATGGTGCAATTTAAAGATACTTTTTTAGGATCGGAAACGCGATCTTATACACGCGCCGCGAGTTGCCAGCGGTGCGTGCGTGCAGGAGGGAAACACAATGATCTCGAAAATGTTGGATACACTGTTCGGCATCATACCTTTTTTGAAATGCTGGGAAACTTTAGTTTTGGTGATTATTTTAAACATGACGCTATTCAATTCGCGTGGAATTTTTTAACAAAAGTTCTTAAATTGCCGGAGAGTCGTTTGTGGGTAACGGTTTTTACGGAAGACAGTGAAGCTGAAAACATTTGGTTGAACGACATTAAAATAGATCCTAATCGCTTTTCGCGTTGTGGCGCCAAAGACAATTTTTGGTCTATGGGTGACACGGGGCCCTGTGGTCCTTGCACAGAAATTTTTTATGATCACGGACCAGAAATTGCAGGTGGACCACCTGGTTCTATCGATGAAGACGGTGATCGTTATGTCGAGATCTGGAATCTCGTCTTTATGCAATATAATCGTTTTGAAGATGGAACATTAATCCCGCTGCCCAAACCCTCTGTGGATACAGGTATGGGTTTTGAGCGCATTGCAGCCGTCATGCAAGGCGTGCACAGTAATTATGATATTGATATTTTTAAAAAATTAATTCAATCCATTATTAAAATCGGCAATATACAAGATACAACAAACCAGTCATTACGGGTAATCGCTGATCATATTCGTTCGTGTGCATTTTTAATTGCGGATGGTGTATTGCCTTCCAATGAAGGACGGGGTTATGTTTTAAGACGTATTGCGCGTCGTGCGATACGTCATGGCCATCGGTTAGGATTTACGGATCCCTTTTTCTATCGATTGGTTAAGCCCTTAGCGGAAGTGATGGGTGGAAGCTATCCAGCGCTGATAGAGAAAACGGCTTTTATAGAACGTGCCTTACAGCAAGAAGAAGTACAATTTAATCGTACATTAGATCAGGGCTTAAAAATTTTAGAAAACGATTTAAAGAATATTTCAGGAAATTTAATTCCGGGTGAGACGGTTTTTCGTTTGTATGATACCTATGGTTTTCCGGTAGATTTAACGAATGATATTGCAAGAGAGCGTGGCTTAATTATAGATATGGCAGGATTTAATGAATCCATGGAAGCACAAAAAACACGCGCGCGTGAGTCAAGCCAATTTGCGGTTAACTATAATAATCAAACAACTTCCACGCATAATCACACAACCGATTTTGTCGGTTATGATCGCTTAAAAGCAGAATGCTTAATTCTGGGTTTGTATCAAGACGGCAACGCCGTGTCTAAACTGCAAGTGGGTGAAACCGGAGCTATTGCATTGGATCACTCACCTTTTTATGCAGAAGCAGGCGGACAAGTGGGCGACCAAGGTGTATTCACTTTTAAAGAAGGGATCTTTGAAGTCCAGAATACCCATAAAGTGGGCGATGCGCACTTTCATCATGGCATCGTTACAAAAGGTGTGTTTTCGATTAATGATCGAATTTTAGCCAGTGTAGATCACACAAAGCGAAATGCGGCAGCGCTTAATCATTCGGCAACGCATTTATTACATGCCGCACTTCGACAGATTGTCGGCACACATGTGCAACAAAAAGGATCTTTGGTCGAGCCAGATCGATTACGTTTTGATTTTTCACATTATGAACCGTTAAGTCGCGAGCAAATAATCGAAATCGAAAAATTGGTTAATGAGAAAATTCGCGAAAACAGCGTGGTTGAAACAGAAGTGTTGCCTGTTGAAGAAGCGATAGCGAATGGTGCCATGGCTTTATTTGGTGAGAAGTATGGTAAGGCGGTACGTGTTTTACATATGGGCAGTGATTTTTCGGTAGAGCTTTGCGGGGGAACCCACGTTAAGCGTACAGGCGATATCGGTGTTTTTAAAATAACGGCTGAATATGGTATTGCTTCTGGGGTTCGTCGCTTAGAGGCACTGACCGGCGCACGCGGATTAGATTGGATGAATGCGATAGAGGCGCAGCGTGAGCGTTTGGCGTTAGTGTTAAAGTGCAAACCCGACACATTGGAAGATAAGTTACAACAATTAGCGCAAAAAAATCGCCAATTAGAAAAAGATCTGCAAACCTTGAAGGCATTAATGATGACTGGCAAAGGCAATGATTTAGAAAAAGTCTTACAGGAAAAAATTCAAAAGACACCTCATGGAATGAGCGTATTGGCCGCTAAATTACCTGTGGGAGATACCAAAGTTTTACGTGAAACCGTTGATCATTGGAAAAGTAAACTTGGCTCCAAAGCAGTAGTTGTTTTGGGTGGCATTAACGACCAAAACAGGGTATGTTTGGTGGCAGGTATCACGCGGGACTGCCAAGGCCAATTTAAAGCGAATGAATTGGTAAATATTGTGGCAGCTGAGGTGGGTGGAAAAGGCGGCGGCCGACCCGATATGGCAGAGGCAGGGGGCAGTCAGCCAGAAAATTTAGAGAAGGCGTTAGGGTTGGTTTATGACTGGGTTTTAAAATCAGAAAGCTAGTCGACTATTAGTATCTGCTCAGCGGCTTGAGGAGGAAAGGTTCGTGTGTAATAATACCCCCATTTTAGGCTAATACGATGGCCTTAATAGTACAAAAATTTGGCGGAACTTCTGTAGGCAACATTGAGTGCATTCGTCAAATTGCCGAGAAAGTCATTAAAACGCGCGAAGCAGGGCACGATCTCGTGGTCGTTGTGTCTGCGATGGCGGGCGAAACTGATCGCTTGGTGAATTTGGCACACGAATTAAGTCCAGTGCCTAATCCACGGGAGTTTGACGTTTTATTGTCGACTGGCGAACAAGTCGTGATTGCATTGTTAAGCCTTGCTTTATTGGAGCGAGGTTGCCTCGCGCGTTCTTACACGGGGGCTCAGGTTCATATTCGCACGGATAGCGCACATAACAAGGCGCGTATTTTAGGCATAGATGGTTCTAAGATCTTATCCGATCTTAAAGCAGGAAGAGTGGTTGTTGTGGCAGGCTTTCAAGGAACGGATGAAATGGGAAATATTACAACGCTGGGCAGAGGGGGATCCGATACCACAGCAGTTGCATTAGCTGCGGCGCTTGAAGCAGACGAATGTCACATTTATACGGATGTTGATGGCGTGTATACCGCTGATCCTAAAATGGTTGCCGATGCGCGTCGAATGCCTCAGGTGACCGTTGAAGAAATGTTGGAGATGGCAAGTAATGGCGCAAAAGTGATGCAGATTCGCGCCGTAGAATTTGCCGGCAAATATCATGTCCCTGTAAGGGTTCTGCCGACTTTTCAAGAGGGAACCGGCACATTAATTATTACAGATGAAGCCAATATGCACCATCCGGCAGCCTCGGGGATTGCGTTTAATCAAGATGAAGCGAAATTGGTTATTTATGGTGTTCCAAATAAGCCGGGCATTGCTGCACAAATTTTAGGTGCGATGAGTGATGTGCATATCGAAGTCGATATGATTGTGCAAACGCAAACAGAAGAAGAGACTACAGACTTAGCATTTACCGTACATAAACGTGATTTTAAACAAGCATTATTGATTTTAGAAAATGTGGCAAAAGTGATAAAGGCAAAATACATTGCCAGTGATGTGCATGTCGCAAAGCTATCATTAGTGGGCGTTGGTATGCGAACGCACGCAGGTGTTGCAAGCAAAATGTTTCAAGTGTTGGGAAGAGAGGGAATTAATATTCAACTCATTTCCACATCGGAAATTAAAATTTCTGTCATTATTGACGAGCAGTCTTTAGAGCGCGGTGTACGTGCATTACATGATGCTTTTCAATTAGGAACAGAAGAAAGAAAAACAAAGGAGATTGAACAATGTTAATTTTAACAAGGCGAGTTGGCGAGACTTTAATCGTAGGGGATGAAGTAACGGTTACAGTTTTGGGGGTAAAAGGGAATCAAGTGCGTATTGGTGTTAATGCACCTAAAAACGTTTCTGTGCATCGCGAAGAAATTTATCAGCGCATACAACGTGAAAAACAAGACGGCATTGTGCATGAAAAAGCAGATCAAGGCTCGAACGACGTAGAGCAAGACGAATCGGATCATTAAAGTTTAGCCGTTTTATTCCTAAAAGGCGGATTCTAAAATTATCTTGGTTTTTTATTAAAGTTAAGATACATTTTTGGGCATTTTCGTGGTAAACTTTCTAGCTTCTGGGGACTAGACCCAGAGACTAGAAAGGAGAGATGGCCGAGTGGCTGAAGGCGCTCCCCTGCTAAGGGAGTATGGGGGTTAACCTCATCGAGGGTTCGAATCCCTCTCTCTCCGCCAGCCTTTGCCCAGGCTACGGCTGGCAAGCCACGAGGAAGACTCTCTATTTTAATTTCTTGGTAAACCACAGGATCAGATCATCATCGAGTGGATAGCTTGCGCCTGGTTCTGCCGATTTGTAATTGTAAGTCACCCCTTTACTATCAGGGATGTAACCACGCTTTACGTAAAGCCTTTGGGCTGCACCATAGCCGCCATCCGGCCCCCCATATAGACCAACCCCCAAGCCAACGATATTGCATTTAGCTGCGGCTTCTTTTTCTGCAATATCCAGAAGCATTGATCCAACTCCGTGTTTCCGAAAAGGCGGCAACACGTTTAAATCGATAATTTCCGGTATACAGGCTGTCACGAATGCCTCATATGCAGATTGCCATTTCAATGTTACGTAAGCAGCAAATTGATTATCCAGATACGCTACCCACACCAAGCGGGCATCAATGACTTGCTCTGATAAATATTGCTCGAATAACGAAGGGGGCTTTGGCCAATTGGCTTTTTGAAAAGCGTCGACAATGATTGGAATATCGGAGGCTCTAAACGGCCGAATCGATATATTAGGTTTAGCAGAAAAACCACATTCTATTTCAAGTGGCTTAATCATATAAACCATGTTCCATTCATAGCCTTGAGGTTTTAAATTAAAAAGTGGCAAAAAACCGACAGATTGATAGAAGTGGTAAGTTTTTAAGTAATTTTCATCAGATTCGAATGGCGCTAGTGTTTCAACGGTCAATGTTGTTGCGCAATTTTCTTTTGAAAATTTATAGGCGGCTTCAATCAGTTTGTGTCCAATGCCTTGCTTCTGAAAATCCCTAAAAACTCCCACCCAATAAATATTGGCATTGTTTGCATATACAAAATCTATAGAAATAAGGCCAAGATAAGTATCTTCTTTTTTTGCGGCAAAATTTGTACGAGAACGTATACCCATAGCATAATGTTCGTTGATATCTGGAAGTCCAAAGTATTCAGGTAAATCCAATGTGATTTTTCGGCATAAGTCTTCAGCGACGTCTTGAGATATTTTTTCTACAGAGATCATAATGTTATTCCCGCCAAAGCCGACAAAATCAAATGTATTTTGGCTTTTTGCTCTGACAAATATTGCCCGAATAATGAAGGGGGGGTGGGCCAATCGGCTTTTGGAAGAGCATCGACAATAATTGGAATACCGGAAGTGCTTAATTGACGGATTGATATATGAGATAAATTAAAAAGCGCATTCATAGTCATAAATTTTTCTTTAAAAAAATGCAGTTGGCATTTTTTGTATAACCAGACCTTTCAAAATCGACGACATATCCTAATTTTTTGTAGAATTCTGCTACGTTTTGAAAAGTCATGGTTGCAACGGTTGCTATCATGCATCCATTTTCTCGACCGTAGTCATGAACCTTTTCCATCAAATCATGTCCCAAACCAGATTTGCGATATTCAGGGTGAACCCATAATTGATCCGTATAAATGGAACCAAAAATAATGCTGCCATTACAACCTGCAAGGATTTCACCGACAGCATTGCGTAGAAAAAATGCGAATGGATAGGCCGAACCAAATTCAGCGGTTTCTGCATTAATTCTCTGGGTTAAAAAATCAATGTCTTGGCTGGTAGGCGTTAAGGTATGTTCTATTTTCATATTTTTACCACTTATCTTGATTAAATGACTACCTCTAAGTTACGAAACAACCTTTTTAGGACATTGGCCTTTAATTTTCCACTAATCTATCGACAATTTGGCACTGGTGGCTTTTTGACGGGTTCTAGCTGTCTTAATGCCTATGTATTATTTTGACATAAAACGATGTTTCGTGCAATTATAATGTATATTATGGGTTATAGTGCAGGCATAAAAGAGACAAACCTATGACACTTTTCAAAAGTTATCGTGAGTGCCTTATTATTAAGGATCACATAAAAGCAAAACACATTATTGTTGGCGATTACTCTTACTATTCTGGCTATTATCATGGTACGCCTTTCGAAGATTGCGTAATGTATCTTGATGTGGCAGATAATCACACAGAGGCAAATGAAATCGTTCAACTGATCATCGGTAAATTCTGCTCTATCGCAACTGGCGTAAAATTTATGATGGGCGGAACACAAGGCCATAATTATGAATGGATTGCAAACTATCCTTTAGATTTTCTGGATGAAGATTTTGATGGTTATCTGTTAGTGCCATCAAAAGGTTATAAGCTTAAAGGCAACACTGTTATTGGTAATGATGTTTGGATTGGCGCTGAGGCGATGATTATGCCGGGAATTCAAATCAAAGATGGTGCGATTATTGGTGCACGCAGCTTAGTCACCAAAAATGTAGGCGCTTATGAGATTTGGGGGGGCAATCCGGCACGTCTGATTAAAAAGCGGTTTAATGATGATGAGATCGAGGGGCTTTTAAAAATCAAATGGTGGGATTGGGAATTAGAAAAGTTAAAGCGACATTTAACGCTTATTAGATCTTCAGATGTTAATGCACTTTGGCGGGCGCATCAGGAAAGTACATAATGATAAAAGATCAAAGAACCACTATCATTTATCTGTTTGGTTACCCAGGCACTGGAAAATATACCATTAGCCAAGAATTGATGAAGCACGACTTTGTTGTTTGCGATAATCAACTGATCAATAATCCTATTTTCGCTTTACTTAATTATGACGGCTTTAGTAAAATTCCTGATTTTGGCTGGAACGCGATAGGAAGAATTCGTTCGGCTATCTTTGATTTTATGGCGATGGAACACAAGCACAATTACGTTTTAACCAATTGTTTATATGAAGATAAAGGGGATCGCGATTGTTATTGGCAAGTAAAAGCGATGGCGTTAAAGCGCGGCTCTCTTTTTATCCCAGTAAAATTGCTCATCTCAGAAGAAGAAAATTTAAAACGTATTATAGAGCCTTCCAGGAGAGCAAGATGGAAATCCATTGATCCTCATGAGGTTTATCAAAGAAAAGGACTACTTAATATAGAGCATCCGAATTTATTGGAGTTAGATGTGAGCCTCTTACCTGCAAATAAGGCAGCAAAAGAAATTTTAGAACATACATTAAAGCGAAGTAATACTAATAGTGGAAAATATGAGTAACAAAATTGATCCGCTAAAAACAGTTAAGATATTAATTTTAGAAGAGCTCAAATCACGTGAACCAATATTCCACCACTCGGATAAATTTGGAAAAACTAAGCAAGCTATACTCGATATGACATGTGATGAATTTTGGGAAGTGGGTGCCTCTGGTAATCAATATAGCAGAGAATATGTAATTGAAGTTTTATTAGATAGATATTCAGATCCAGAATATGAAGACATATGGGAAACAAAAGATTTTAAATGTCAAGAAATTGCTCAAGACAATTATTTACTTACTTACACCTTGTTGCAAGGTAAAAGAGAAACTAAACGTTCTACAATATGGCGTCGGACGAGTAAGGGGTGGAAAATATTCTATCACCAAGGAACTGTAGTACAGGAGACAAGTGATGAATAAAAAAAATAATATTCATGTTTTAAGTCGAGCAGTGATTATTGATCAAAACAAAATCTTACTTTGTAAAACATTAGATTTATCTATCAGTTTTTACTTTTTGCCAGGCGGTCACGTTGAGCATGGCGAATCAGTCGAAACATCACTTCTTCGTGAATTAATAGAAGAATCGGGTGCTAAATGCAATATAAAAAGATTTTTAGGGTGTTTAGAGTATAGTTTTGAACCAGGGCATAGTAGTATTTGCCATAATCACGAATACAATTTCATTTTTGAAGTTGAGTCAGAAACTTTAAAAAGCAACCATAAAATACTATCGCATGAAGCACATATTGAATTATTGTGGATGCCTTTAGATAAACTATCAGAAATAGATTTTAGAGCGGAGCCACTGAGAAAGTTGGTTCCGCAGTGGCTCGAATCACCTTCTAACAATGCATTTGAGAGTCTGATGATATGAAAAAGCTGATAATCTTTGATTGTGATGGCGTTCTTGTAGATAGCGAGTTGATCGCACATAAAGTTGGGTTGAAAGCATTAAATAAACTTGGTTGCCAGATGACACTTGAAGAAAGCATTCGGCGGTTTACAGGTTTGAATAATAAATCAGAGAGTCAGATTTTGTATAATGAGTTTGGCCTTACCCTTTCTAAGGAATTTTATATAGATAGGCAGCACGCGACTTTAGAAGCTTTTGAAAGTGAGCTTAAACCCTTGATGGAACTTATCTTAAATTTTTTAGAAAAAAAAGCCATTTCTCGTTGCGTCGCTTCAAGTAGCCCAAGAGAGCGTGTTTTGAGGTCGCTGGTCATTACCGAGCAAAATCACTTCTTTGAAGATTCACATATTTTTACTTCTTCTCAAGTTGAAAAGGGGAAACCCGCTCCAGATTTATTTTTATTTGCTGCAGAGAAAATGGGGATTCTACCCGAAAATTGTTTGGTAATTGAAGATAGTGTGGCAGGCATTCAAGCAGCCCGTAGTGCACAGATGAGTGTTATTGGGTTTTTAGGTGGAAACCACACGAAATTTCATTGGTACCAAGAAAATATCAAAAATCAAAATATTCCTGTGGCTTTTCATTATTATGATTTGGTGACTTTTATCGATAATTTTATAGAAAAATAAGGTTGTCTTTGGAGAAAAAAGTATGAACAATAAAATGAGAAGTAAAGACTATCAATTATTTTTAGAAGAACTTAAAAAACGTGTATATGCCTCACGTTATAAAGCAGCACTTGGCGTCAATAAGGAGCTTATCCTCTTATATCATCACGTTGGCATTCAAATTTTACTATCTCAAATTACTCAGGGTTGGGGAGCTAAAGTGATCGATCAACTATCAAAAGATTTGTGCTTTGAATTCCCTGAAATGAAAGGTTTTTCTACTCGAAATCTTAAATATATGCGTAAGTTTGCAAAAGAATATCCTGACCCTGTATTTGTGCAGGAGGTGCTTGCACAATTGACTTGGTACCATAATGTAACTCTTTTAGATAAAATATCGGATAAGCAGATTAGGCTATTTTATGTAAGACAGGCTATTGAATATGGCTGGTCTCGGAATATTATGGTGATGCAAATAGAGCTATCGCTTCATAAACGTCAAGGACAAGCGATTACAAATTTTAAAGAAAAATTACCATCGCCACAATCAGAACTTGCCCATTATACGTTGAAAGACCCATATATGTTTGACTTCCTAAGTATCGGAAAAGAAGCGCATGAACGTGAAGTAGAAAAAGCACTTGTGCAACATATGGAAAAATTTATTCTTGAGCTGGGCGCTGGCTTTTCTTTCGTTGGCCGTCAGTTTCATTTAGACGTTGGCGGTCAAGATTTTTATATAGATCTTCTTTTTTATCATTTAAAACTTAGATGTTTTATTGTAATTGAACTCAAAGATAAAGATTTTAAACCTGAATATGCAGGAAAAATGAATTTTTATTTATCTGCTGTAGATGACCAGATTAAACACGAAAGTGACCAACCTTCGATCGGATTAATTTTATGTAAAAGCAAAAATAATGTGCTTGCTGAATACACACTACGTGATATGACTAAACCTATTGGTCTTGCGGAATATCGATTGACAGAAAGTTTACCCGAAAATTTAAAAACGGCGCTTCCAACAATTGAGGAGTTAGAGACAGAACTTGCTAAAGATTTAAAAAGCGAGGGTATAAATGAATGATCCAAAGGCCATCTTCAAAGCTAAACAAACTGGGAACAAGCTTGATCAGTAAGTACGTAGTTAATGTAGAAGAGTAGCTATGAAAATGGGATATTATATTGGGATAAAAAATAATGAACATACAGTTTGAAAAAGTAAGTGCTCACCATATTGATACAATTTTTGGTTGGCTTGCTGCAACCCATGCTCAAGCATTTTGGGATAATACTCAGGCTTATAAGGACGATATCTTATGTTAATTAAAAGGTTTGCTTTCGATGTTCAGTTATTGCCTGCCACCCTTGTAGATTATCCTACTATCCAAAATATGGCCAGGTTTTATGTTTACGATAGAACGGCATACATTGGCTGGGAATGCCCTGAAAATGGGTTGTTTGAATGTATCGATTTTAAACATTATTTAGAAAATCCTGCTGAAAAGGCTTTTTTAATAAAAGTGGCTGATGAAATAGCCGGTTTTGTCCTTTTGGATAAAATGACTCTGCTTGAACCCGTCGATTGGAATATGGGCGAATTTTTTGTTCTTGCGAAATTTCAAGGAAAAGGCATTGCTAATGCAGTTGCAAGGCAAATTTTTAAAAAATATCGAGGTAAATGGTCAGTGGCTGTCATGCCAGAAAACATAAGAGCGGTAAAATTTTGGAGAAAAATTATTGCGGAAGTTTCCGAAGAAAATTATACAGAAATTTTTAAAACAGCCGACGAACTTAAATCTGTAGAAAATCCTGATCCGTATGCAATGAGCATTTTGAGTTTTGACACGAACAAATCAGAAGAAATTATTGAAGATCCAAATATTTATAAGAGATAAATTAATCCTATGTGTTCAAGAGGAGCATTGCATGGAAATCAAATCATTCCTTAAAATGGCGTGTCCGATCGATCTTTCTCCACTACAGAAAAATCAAAGTAGTTACAATTGTTTTCAGTTGCATAATTTTGATGTTGCTAAAAACGGATATATAAATCTACTGCCTGTAAATCTTAAAAATTCTAAGCATCCAGGTGACAGTGCAACAATGATTAAAGCAAGGACAGATTTTCTTGAAACCGGATTGTATGATTTAATCTTGCATCGTATGTATGAAAAAATCATGAGTTTTATACTTAGTAATGAAGCTATGCATTTCAATATAATAGATGCTGGCTGCGGAGAGGGATATTATACTGTAGGAATCAAAAACTTGCTGGCTAATTCTCCAAGTGAAAAGACGTTTGCATTATTTGGGTATGATGTTTCTAAAGAAGCAATTTTATCCGCTAGTAAACGTTCAAAAGATATAACTTGGGCAGTTGCCACTAATAAAAGGATTCCTATATGCCATCAGTCCTGCAATATTGTTATTAGCGCATTTGGTTTCCCAATTTTTCAGGAATTTAGGCGTATATTAGAGGTTGGCGGAATGCTATTATTAGTAGAGCCTGAGCTGCAACACCTGTTGGAATTAAGAAAAACACTTTATCCAATGATTAAAGATAATAAAAGAGGAAAAGATGAAGAGACAATAAAGAAGTACTTTTCCTTAGAGGACAAGAAAAGATATGAAGAAACTTATGGCGGACTCTCAGTTCAAAATGTTAGTGATCTTATCTACATGACACCCCACGGATTCAGGGCATCCAAGGAGAACATTAAATTAATGACGGATAATCCACCTTTTACAATAATGATAGACATATTAATGTCCTCTTACGTAGCGATATGAATTTTAAATGTTCGTGCCCATTGTTGAAGGCGTTGATAGTATTTTTTTGGCAAAGGCTGTTATGATGCAGCATATGCTAAAAGAGGATTGTTGGCAGGATTTGAATTTTAGTGTTTGGGAGAAATTATGAAGTGTTCTGACTCAAAAAAATATTCAAAGTTATACCTCAATTATTAATGGAATAGGTTATATGAAAAAATTAGATATTACGCCTAATCTGGCGCGTAAACTCATTGTTGCGCAATTTCCAGAGTATGCGCATCTGGCCATCACGTCGGTTGAAAAACAAGGTTATGATAATCGCACTTATCGATTAGGAAATGACATGTTAATACGCATGCCCACAGAGGAATCTTATGCTTTGAAAGTGCCTAAAGAACAAGCCATATTACCGAAGCTCGCGCCGTACTTAACTGTCAATATTCCTGTTCCAATAAAAATGGGCAGACCATCGAAGGACTACCCCTACCCATTTTCGATATATAAA
>DATLWY010000085.1:0-3472 GCA_035576045.1 Gammaproteobacteria bacterium
GTCAGGAATGGCCGTTATTTTCTGTTGTTGAATTAAATATTCAAAACTCTTAACAATTTCCTTTTGTTTTAACCAATCCCCTAATGGGATTTTGGAGGAGCCCGATAATGCAATGTGACTGATACCATACTGGATCATTGAACGAATCGCCGATTGCTTGTTAAAGGGATGATGTGCCCAGATAATGCGAGCGCCAAACTGGGTGGCATAGCCTTGTAATTGACGCACTTGCAAGAGAGAGATAGGACTTGAAGCATCTAAAATC
Organism: Gammaproteobacteria bacterium; assembly: GCA_035576045.1. Lineage (GTDB taxonomy): Bacteria > Pseudomonadota > Gammaproteobacteria > UBA6186 > Azoamicaceae > CADEGZ01. The sequence continues at coordinate 266 of DATLWY010000085.1, forward strand.
CAAATTTCTCTTGCGTTTTTGAGGGCTGCACCTGATTTTGGGCGGGCAGGCTTTTTCAGTTTACCAAAGTTCGGACTTCTTTTTGAGCTAATGATTTGGGACGGCAAGGGCTGGTTGGGATTGGCGGCTTGTAGGCGCAATTCTTGCGATCTAAACCCGCATCCCACCAAAAATCCTTCAATCGTTTGCACACGCTCTAAACCCAGCGCTTCCCCAAAAGGCTCTACCCTGACAGGCTCCTGTGTTAACCCTACGGGGTATAAACCATGATGCTGAATGGCCTTAAGATAAGCATGCATTAACAGGCTTTGGTCTTTTTTGTTTTCATATTGAATAGCAACTTGCCTGTCAGAACTTTTTAATAAAAACGATAATGCTTCTTTTTGTGATTGAGTCGCTAGTCCACTTTTTGAAAGGGCATATTTTGCAGCCAAAGGACTAAAAAGAGGATGCACCTGTTTTTTGTCAAGCCTTAGAGCCGCCGCATTTTCAATTTCAGTGTCTCTGGCTATTTGCGTGGTGCACAACCCATTCCCTAAATATAATAATTCACCTTTTTTAAATTGCGTCTCGATGGATTGTTGTAAAAGTAGAGGTGAACCATTCAGAATACTCAATCCCAGGGCGGCTTTTTTTAATTCGGGTAGACTAAAAACGGGTTGAAAAATGCTTAAATGACGAACCGCTAAATCCAGCGATTGCTTAGCTAATAATATTGGGTCTAGTGGGGCAATCGGTCCCCGAGTTTTGGCATCCAAACAAAAGTTTTGTAACCATTCAAGTGAATAGCCGTGCTGCATCAGCTCTATGGTCCAAGCTAAGGTTAAATGTTCAGCATCCACTTTTTGTTTATTAGGGCGGGTATTAAAATTCGCTATTTTAGCCGCTTCTGCACCCTTTAAACCATGTTCTTCCATATACGCTTCAATTTGTGCACGGCGTTTAGAGAGTTGTTTAATTAGGATTTCTGGAAAATCTTTAATCTCAAAAGTGCCCTTCTCTGAAGTTTGCTCTATCTCAAATCCAAGCTTCATTAGTTCTTGTGCCAACAGCGCTCTATAGTGCATCCCCAGCGTTATTTTGTCCTCATAAAACGCTTCCGAAAACAAGGTGCGCCATCGATTGTCCGATCGCAAAACCGCATTCATAATAATCACATGGGTATGTAAATTCGGATCAAGCATCCGGGAGTCATTATGCTCAAAGGTACACATAATCAGATTGCCGGTTTGCTCAATAGTCGTCTTACCCTGCTTTTTACAACGGGTTCCAGCATAATGTGTTTCGATATGCTTTAATACGCCGGCAATCGCCCTCCGATGTGCATTCAGTACGTCTTTATCTTGGGCAAGAACCGCCAAAATAGAGACCGATTTAGGCGCGGAGAATGTTAAATCATAGCCCGGCCTGTGGTATTTTCCCTGTTTAACATTCTCCATCAGTATATCAGGTGATAGCTTACCCTCTAACACCGCTTTAAATTGTTTAACACTGGCATTACCCCTTAAGTTAAGCATTTCAGCGCCTTTGCCCACCCAAATGCCCTGCAAAGAATTGCTGTCTACAGACTCGCCTTCTTTTGCATAATAATTTTCTTCCTGATAATAATCGCTGGCTTTTTGAGCCGTTGTTAACTTTTCGATACTGAGCATCGGTTATTCCTTTTCAATACAGACATTGAAACTTTCATAACAGCAATTCCGATTCAGTCTTTTGTTGAGTCGACATCGGTACTTTGATTTTGGTTTTCCTCAATGATGCTACGGGCTTTTTGAGCTCCTGGGATTCGGAACTTGTTTTATCTGGCGTTGACGATTGTGGCGTTGCAGCTTTTAATATTTTTGGTTTCAAGGTTTCTTCAGATGTTGAGAAAGGTTGAATGGCTCTGGGAAGCCACATGGGTGCCAGAATGGCGCGCTTTTTAGGCAGCAGTTTTATTTTAGTAATAGGCACATTCTCCGGCAAAATAAGATAGGCTTCGCAATCGTTTAATTTTAAAAATTCCGACTCTAAAACCAAAGCTTCTTTACGACGTTCTTGGTGCATCGAGACCCCATCTCGGATATCGTTAGCGCCATAAGAAAATCCTTCTTTTTTTTCAACCACTTCTCGTTGCCCAACGATACGAGACATCCATTGCGCCGTATCAGGGCATTTGGTTCGGTAACAGAGATTGGTGTTATACATGGCGCTTAAAGCCTCTGCATCCTCTCGACCATAAATGGAGCGCAGTTGATGGATATCTTGAAAAGCCGTCACCGTACAAGCCCCATATTTCCGGCCTTGAGACAATAAAAGACTTAAACTGGGTAATGGTTGAAGGCTCGCCAACTCATCAATTAAAAACCAAATGCGCCTATCAAAAGAAGGCTGAAGTGTCAATATTCCCCGAGCGGCTATATCTAACCAAAGTGAAATCAACGGTTTAATAGCTTCCAACTTTTCGGTATTAGAAGCAATAAAAATCCAGCCATCATGGTTCTCCGCTTGCAACCAGCGCTTAATCGAGAATAAGGGTTCAGTTCCTTCCGCTTTTAAGTAGCGTAAGCACTTACAATAGGCCGTCACGGTTGATTTAATGGATTGCGCCATTTTCTCAACAGTTTCATTTACTAAATTTTCAGCAACTGTTCCTTTTAATAAGCGGTTTAATAGATTCAGATCTGCAGCAAACATCGGTGTGAGCAAGGCTTTGGTTTTAGTATTGTGGTTTTGTTGTAATTTCTCAGCCAAGGTTGAAAAGATAGTCCGTGCTGAATGGATCCAAAAAGGATCATAACCTGAATTTAAAGGCATTAAAGAAGCAGCATGCGCTTCAAAATCTGCGACATCCTGGCCTTCTTGCCAAATATTCCAGCTAGGACAACGCATGTCTAGCGGATTTAAGATAATATCTCTATCCGGCCTATAATAATGTTGAATAAAAGTACCCACTACATCATAGACAATCGCACGTTGCCGACGGCGGCGAACCCCATCCATTAAGGCCATCATACAAACCGATTTCCCAGAACCGGTCGTCCCCGTCACCAAAATATGCTGGGTTTCAGAACCTTTCACCAAGGGAACATCGCCCAACATCAGATCAGATTTTTTATTCTGCTTTTCCAAAAACAGCTTTAAATGTTTAGGTTCTAGAAAAGCGCTACCCCGAATATTCTCTAAAATCAGTTGCCGCCTACCTTTCTCAATTAAAAAAATCACGGT
>DATLWY010000086.1:0-10460 GCA_035576045.1 Gammaproteobacteria bacterium
ATAAAAAAGGGAGCGGTCAGGTTGAGATATCTCCTGCGTATCAGCGAACAAAATTAGTGATGGAAGCCAGTATGTCAAGGGTACAATTAAATAAGAAAGTGGTAGAAAGCGTAAACCAAAAACATAACGCAAGAATACAACAATACACCCTGATGGGTTCCAATAAGCCTAATGTTAATAATGTGAGCATAACGCATGTCAATGTTGCTGCACACTATTGTATCGCTAAGTTAGAGCAAGTAGATGCTTCAGTCCTCGAAAAACTCGAAAAAAAATGTATCCAAGCAGGCTGGTCGCTCGATAAACAAAAGGGCCTTGTTTATAAAGGCGCCCAAGGTAGTATACTTTTAATGTCCGACATTGAAGAGTTAAGCTATAACTCTTATATAGAGATGGGAAATCGCCAACTGTCAGAAGAGCTGGAACTGAATGTAGAGAATGCTCAAATGATAGTGGCAAAGTCAGCAGATTTGCAGCCAAGTAAAAGAATCCTGCCAGCATTTGAGCAAGACCTTAAAAAAAGCCGACCAAAGCTAGTTTCCAATAATAAATCAACCTTCTGGTTATTTTGTTTTGAAAAGGCATTGGTTGCTGTAAAACCTGAAGTTATAGGCTTAATAAAACTTAAGGCTTCTGTATGCGGAGAAGGTAAAAGCAATTTAGGGCTAAGTCTGTAGGAGGCGGCAGACTAATAAAATTCGCTTCTATTCGGTTTTGTAGAGTTCTGTTTCACTATCTAAATGAGGGCTAAAAAGCTTAACAGGCCAGAAAGGAGAATTGTACCGTTATAAATTTTATGATAAAGTCTGTATCATCGAGCACAAATGGTGATTAGTCAATGTATTTTATTAATAGATATCAAAAAAACAAGGCCGAAGAGGCCTTTAGAAGAGCCCTTGATCTACAAAAAGAAGCCCTACACCCGCTAGCCCCCGAACAGGTTTCAGTTGAATTGTATTCTCAAGCCTACGAAGCATACAAAAGAATCGCGGATAATACCTTAGTTGCCAATCAAATGAGAGGAAAAGCTGGCTACAATATGTATCTTTTGGCAAAAGAAAATAAGGCTGTGTTAAGTCTTGCAGCTAATAAGGGGGCTGCGTGTGAAACACCAGAGGAGAAGCTCGAAAAATTATTAATTTGGTCAGTCAATTTCGGCTGTAGCGAGGCTATTTCCGAAATAACAGACGTGCGCCCCACTTTTAGTCCATTGCGACTTGCCAGAAAACCTAAAACCAGTGATGCGAATGTCTAAAAAAACTTCAGCGAAATCACCCAAGCATCTGTATTAGATGTCAACCCTTTTTTAAAATTTTTTTATTTTGGTTGTACAGCGTGAAACTTAGTAAGCCTATACGCTACGCGCCAATTGATGTCTTGCCTTTAATAGGTGTAATCGGCAACTTGTTTTCGCTCGCAGACGATAAATCGTCCTCGGCGGGATATAAATTAGGCAATCTCTAATAGACTACGCTATGGCTTGCGACTCTCCTGTTCTATTCTCCCAAGGTGTTTGTCTGCGCACAACCTGTAGGAATAAACATTGCAATTTCTAAACAACGCCCGCCTCTATATAAAGACGGGCATTTAGCGCCAAATGCGTCACTTCCTATTTCTCTAATTCATCTAATTTTTGTTTAATGTATTCCAGATGCCTTTTTTCGTCGTTAAAATTATTTTGAATTAGCTGCCTTGCTTCTTGTGTAAAGCCATTGTGATCTAAGGCATCTGCATATTTTTTATTCGTAATTTTTTCATTAGTTAACATAGCTTTCAAAGCGCCTTTAGTGCCCATTAGGCTTTGCAAGGCAGTCATGCCTTCAATAACAAATCCTTTAAAATCCCGCGTAGGTTCAATAGGCTTGCCTCCTAGGGCTTTTAATAGGTTACTTAATTCTTTAATATGGCGTTCATGGTCTCCCTGGAAATCAATCAATTGTTGCTGAATATCCTTTTCTTTAATTTCTTTAATGGCTTGACCGTAAGCGTGGGAAGCATCTACATCCAGTTGGATTAGGTCATTCATAATACTTTCAATTGTTTTTTCAAACATAGTTCAGCTCCTTAAAAAGGGTTGATGAATTGACAATCTATTTTAAGCGTTCAAAGCGATTCTTTCAAGTGTTATATTAAGGGGTTAACAAATCTGTGAAAAAAGCTTATTCATTGATAAGTTCTTATGAGCATCCAAGCGTATAAGACGCGTTAAAAAATCATTTTAGGGCATGATTGCTTTCCTGTATAAAGATTTATGTTGGAGATTTTTTGCGAGATATTTGCTTGAAGATTGAAGAAAAGCTGTTAGAAATGTGTAAATCTAGGCATTTAATAATAGCCTTTGCAGAGTCATGCACGGGCGGGGCGTTAGCAGCCAGATTTACTAGAACGCCGGGCCCGTCACTCTGCTTTGCAGGTTCATTGATTGCTTATCAGAATAGAATTAAAACAACTGTGTTGGGTGTGCCGGACCAGTTGTTGCAAGAATTTGGAGCAGTTAGCCCTGAGACCGCTGATGCCATGTTTGAGAAGTGTATAAATTTATTTGCTGCTGATATAGGCGTCTCTGTTACAGGCAATTCAGGCCCCGGAAAAGATGAGAGAAATTCTCCAGTTGGTACTATTTACATTGCAATGGGTGGTGTTTCTTTTGGCATTAAGAAATTTAGCTTACGATTAGCGGGTGATAGAGAAGAGATTATTAACCAGACAGTCGAAATAATATTTGAAAGTTTAATTTCAATTATTGAATGAACGGAATTAAGCATCGCAGAAAATCGATTGCAACAGAACCTGATATCGTCCTCACTTAATTTTACCTCAAATAAGTTGCGAATGTTACTCATTATTCTTATTATCTGGTAAAAACCCGCCAACCTGGGCATCCCAGAGCCTTTTATACAAATCGGCATTCGCCAGAAGCTCTTGATGAGTACCATCCTCAATAATTTTGCCTTGTTCAAAAGTTAATATACGATCCATGTGTAAAAGTGTTGAAAGACGGTGGGCTATAACGATTGTTGTTTTGCCTTGCATTAATGTCCATAACGATTCTTGAATATCTTGTTCAGTGACGGAATCAAGTTGCGAGGTAGCTTCATCTAAAATTAAGATTGGCGCATTTTTAAGGATGGCGCGAGCAATAGCAATTCGCTGACGTTGACCGCCAGAAAGCTTTACCCCACGTTCACCAACCAGTGAGTCATACCCTTGCGGCAGCTTAATGATAAATCCATGCGCATGCGCTTTTTTGGCAGCTATAATGACCTCATCATTAGTCGCATCCGTTTTACCATAACGAATATTGTCTATCAGGCTACGATGAAAGAGTGCTGGGTCTTGGGGTATCATGGCGATATTACAGCGTAGACTATCTTGAGTTACATCACGAATATCCTGATTATCGATTAGTATACGACCTGAATTCACATCATAAAGTCGAAGAATGAGGTTAACAAAAGTGGATTTACCGCCGCCAGAGTAGCCTACAAGCCCAACTTTTTGACCACCTGCAATACAAATGGATTTATTTTGAAATAGTGGCTCCGTACCTTTGTAATGAAATTTAACGGATTCAAAAACAATTTCACCTTTATGGACTTTCATAGGTACAGCACCTATTTTATCACTAATATCATGCATTTTTTCGAGCAGCAAAAGAGCTTGATCGACAGTCCCCCAATTTATGGCAAACTCTTGAAGCGTATGTGGAAACTGGTTTATTATATTAATAATATTAAAATTAATCATAATGACTAGTGCAAAATCTCCTGGGCTTACTTGACCTTTTTGATACCCGAGAATAAGAAAAGCTATAAATCCAAAGATGTATACAGAAGTGTATAGTCCTAAAAATACGTAAAGCCAAGCATAATAAGAACCAAAACGCCTTGCTATATCGATAAAAGTATTTTTTAGACTTGAGAAACGGCTTAACTCAAAATCTTTTGCCGTAAAAGTTTTAACACTAATCATATTGCCTAAATAATCAGCTATTAACCCTATAATTTTTGACTTTTCTTCAGCATAGCTTTTATTCAAAGCGATGCTTCTTCTCGTTGAAATAAGCGTGACAACAAAAAATATACTTACCCAGATTGCCATACTGGTAGCAAATATTGGACTCACTGAATAAAGAAAAATAAGGGAAATAGCAATTAACAGAAAAAAATAACCAAGCGGATTTATTAAAGTGAATATTAAATGAGGTAAATGTTGGAATGCATCATTGACTTTTGATGTTAGGCTGCCAGTTAACTGGTTTTGAAAAAAACTGTAGGGATAATCATACAACCGTCTCATAAAGTGCGCTGCTACATCTAAGCGAAATTTTGCTGTGTATCGCGTTAAACATAAGTCACTCAGTGTCCAGGCGCTGACCACTATCAAGTGTAATACACCGTATAAACCACCTATCACCCAGATATTTGCTTCAAGTTTTCCTGAGACGGTATCAATAAGCTTTTTAATTAAAAATGGCTTTAATGTATTATCAATAGCGGCTATGCACATTGCGATAAATATACCACCTAGATATAAGCGATAAGGCTTAGCAATATTTAAAATAAATTTTAGAACACGCATTGAGTTTCTCTCCAGGTAAAGCTTGGTACCAAGTGTAATAATGTTACCAATTACGTAATATGATTCCAATCATAAAGATAGCTTTGCAATTGGAGCTGTATAGCAATTTTCTTCTCAGATAACTTCACGCAGCATTTATCTGCCCTGGGCTATGCGGGCTTGTAGCCTCGCCAGCACCTGGATGCGCGTTCCATGTCTGCTGCGTTGGTATACGCTCTAAAACTTATTGTATAAATTACACCGCAATATACTTATCAAGTAAATTTAAAATATTCTTTCTAGGGTGTTGCATAAGTTTTTCAAAAAAATTTAAATCGGGGTTAGTTTTAATATAGCTGGCCACGTATTTTTTTATATAAAGCCAAACTCCCAAAGTTGCCATTACATCACTTAGTGCCCGATGAGGCTTATGATCTTTAGAAGTCTCAATCTTCAAATGGGAAGTTAAGGTAGTTAATTTGTAATTAGGAGCATCCAAAATAAGTCGCCTAGCCAATTTAAGTGTACACAAAAATTTGTTATCAATACTATTTCCACTATTTTCCATTTCCGCTATCAAAAATTTTTGGTCAAATGATGCATTATGGGCCAAGATGGGTCGAGCACCAATAAAATTTTTAAGTGTAGGCATAAATTCTTCAGGACTCGGCTTTCCTTTCACCATTTGGTTAGTAATACCCGTAAAATTTGTTATAAAATAGGGTATGGAACGCCCTGGATACATAAGTTGAGATAATTTATCAACAATGTTTGTATCACTAATAATAATTGCACCCACTTCTATAATTCTTGAATAGTTAGGAGATGAGCCCGTTGTTTCAAAATCTAGTATTACTAATTCACTCATCATTGATTTCCTTACATTTACTTCTATTGTTAATTGTCTTTTCATTTAAAAATAAACTTTTACTAAGCAGCATTACGAGCAGCTATCAAACCGAATAAACAAAGTATTTTTTATTTTTGTTCCTTTGTTTATTTAAAAACTAATGTCTCTGACGTTGACTTAAACCTTAGCTCTTAACTATTTTCTCAACTGTTACTACAAAATATGCTCTCGCCAAAATGGGCTAACCCCTATGTCCCTTCGCAAATGTTCAAATTTCATCAGGGTTTTTCAAGTACTGTTACTTTTAAGGTATCAGAGCAATTTCGGAAATGGCACTGTAAGCGATAGGTGGAAGGAGAGGGTCTGGGATACGTCATTCCCTCAGAATATTAGACCACTTTAAAACACGTAAAATTAACCTTATCAACAATTTTTCAATAATGCAACAAATAAGTCGGTAGTTAAAATTCTAATTTGAGTCACTAAATTATGTAGGATGTTGTTTTTCAACTCTGACAGAAGAGTTCTACCTAAATGGTACGCGTCTGTTGCCGGTAACCCTCAGCCTAATGACCCTGATTCCGAATCCCGTAGCGGGTGAGCTTCCGTTTCCCTCCGACATACAGCGCTCTCTAAAGCGTTTTTGCACGCGTAGCATTTTTTACCGCTGCTTTAATGCTCCTTTTCGCTATCGATTTTACACCCTTTCCTGTTCTTTCTTATGCCTGGTTTAATCAGTTCTTGGCTTTTTGTTTCTCGAAAGAAGGGATTTCTTGCTTTAAGCTGCCGCAATGTTTGTCATTATAAATGCGAGCCAAATGATTGTAGCGTGTTCTATAGGCATTAATTTCAATTTTTTCTGCTTCTGAAAAATTCATAAAAAACCAAGGAACGATTAAAAAAACGCCAGCTACGCCTAGGGCAACATTTTGGCCAGTTCGCTTTTCTTTAGGCAATCTTTTGTTAATTTCGCCTTCAATTTCTATCATTTCGCTAGAAATATTGGAACAACTTTTTTCGTTATCACCTGGTTGGCATGTCATGATTGGATGACTGGCTCGCCCTGCGCATCCCGACATAACCATAGAAGCACAGCAGACTAAAACGATGATTTGATTAAATTTCACAAATGACTCCTTATTTCTAGGTAAGACTCTGGAGTGATTACACCATTAAATAAAGAACAAGGTCAAATTTAAGTCATTAGGGACAACCCCTGTATAAATGGAAACATGCTATAGCAGCAAGAACATTGCCTTATCGAAAAAAGAAAGTAAGCTGTCTATAGTAATAAGCCGATTGGCTATTAAAAAGTTATTCATAAAACAAGAAAATGAAAGGCAATTACAATTAGATATGTTCAGTAATGAAAATGGGAAGCAGCAAAAAAAGTTATTACCGATAGTTGAAAATTTAAACAAAAATCAAATTTTGTAAATGAGAGAAGAAAAACAACTACAAAGCTTCGATACTCTTATGCTGAAAAAGCAAGAAGAGAAAAAGCTTGTGGCACTTTAGAAGCAGATTATAAGAATATCGAAACTTTACTGAAAAGACACCCTGATATTTTTATTTTTACTAGTATCTGGTATTATAAGTAGTCAATGTTTTGATGATAACATCGCTTTTGGGTGCACCAAATTTTTTCAATAGAAGCAAGGCATTTTGGCTTGGAAGAAATGACGGAAAAGAAAGATAGAGCATTCGCGAAATGAAACTGTTAATTGTTGAATCGCCTAATAAGAAACAAACCATTTCTAAATATCTAGGTCCTGGGTGGCGAGTGGAGGCGTCTATGGGACACGTTTGCGATTTGCCTCTAAAGACATTAGGGATTTTATTGCCCGCCTATAAACCGCTTTATGAGTTAACCGACCGCGGTAAAAAAACCATTGACCGCTTAAAGGCCGCGGCCAAAGATGCAGATAGCATTTGGCTAGCCATGGATCCCGATAGAGAGGGCGAGGCTATCGCGGGAAATATTGCCCGGTATTTAAAAACTGTAGTCAGTACTTTTTATAGGGTGGTATTTAATGAAATAACCCAGAAGTCTATCCAAGCAGCGGTAGCCAATCCTCGTAAACTGAACAGGCCGCTGTACGAGGCTCAACAAGCCAGACGGGTTATTGACAGGTTAGTGGGATATCAAGTGTCTCCGCGTTTATCTCGAGTGACAAACCAGAAATTGTCAGCCGGGCGGGTTCAGTCGGTAGCTTTGCGATTGTTAGTAGAAAGAGAGCGCGCTATCCGGGCATTCGCGCCTACGGAACACTGCGGCGTTAGATTAAACTTCAATACAGAAGGGATTGAATGGGGTGCCCACTGGCAGACCGAGCCCTTTGTAGACGAGGACAACCCTTATGTCTTAGACAAGGCTTTAGCAGAACAGGTTGCACAAATAAAAGAAGTTGTTGTTTTGTCAGCCAGTAAAAAAGCAGCCACTCGGAAAGCACCTCCGCCATTCATTACTACGACTTTGCAGCGGGCGGCTTCCATTCACTTGAATATCAACGCAGAAGAAGCCATGCGTGTTGCTCAGCATCTGTTTGAAAAAGGTTTGATTACTTATCACAGAACCGATAGCCCGAACTTGTCAGGAGAAGCGATTGCGCCTATTCACGAAGAACTGAATAAATTGGGGTTAAGAGAACATATCGCCAAGCCCGCCAATCGCTGGAAAGCCAAAGCTGGAGCACAAGAGGCCCATGAGGCGATACGCCCGACAAATCCCGCCTTACTTAACACGCTGCTCGATATTAAAGCCCAAAATCTATACGAGCTGATTCGAATTAGAGCCTTAGCTTGTCAATTGTCGGCAGCTAAGGTTGAGCTAAGTACCATTGTCTTAGCACCCGTCGATGAAAAACAGAGTATTAACGGGGTAACACCTCAGTTTATCGCGAAAGGAGCCCATATGCTTTATCCCGGTTGGCGTTTATTAATTTCTAACGATCAAGCTGAAGAAAAACTCGATGACAAATCTCAAATGGCCCTACCAGATTTGCAAGAGAAGCAAATCTTAATTTCAATAAAATCTGAAGTGTTGGCTTTAAAAACCCAAGCACCTAAACGGTATAGCGAACCTGCATTAATTGCAAAATTAGAAAAAGAGGGGATTGGTAGACCCTCAACGTATGCCGCTATCCTATCAACCCTCCAGAATCGAGGTTATATCCAATTTAGGGGTAAGCTGTTTGAAATCACGCCTACTGCTGAAACGATTTATGATGCGTTGGTTGGCAAATTTCAGTTCATGGAAATTGAATATACACGTGCAATGGAGTCAGCGCTAGATCAAATAGCAGAAGGTAAGCAAGAACATTTAGCAGTCGTTGCAGCGGCAGATCAGGAGCTACAACGCGGCCTAAGGAATTTGCATTAGAAATAGAATCGTATTGCTAAGGGTCTGGAATGTGTCTTTTATTTTTTTACCCTGCTGCGGTTTTTCAACAATTTCTGCTGAAGCTTTTAAATTTAAAAAATGGCCAACCGTGAGTGCTCTGTCTATTAGGCAGTTTGAAACATTGTTGCGATTAAAAGGGTTGTTATTTGGTGTTGGATTTGGAAGTATAATTGATATCGTTAATTTTTAAATTTTACACCTTTAAGTTTTAACAACTAACAACTCGTTCCACGAAGTGGTATAAAGAGGGCTGCGATGATAACTTTTCGCTTCCCAGGCTTTTTTATATCCTTCTACTGCAAAACGAATTTTACCTTTCCCCAATTTAGTATTTATTTTATCAAGCACACACATTAGGTTTTCTTCTTTTTCATTATCTTCTGCAAATAAATCATACTGCCCGCTGCTTTTTGCTGAAATATCCGATAGCATCACGCCTGCTTTTTTATAATGCAACCCTTTAGTGTATAAATTTCCCAAAATCGACATGGCGAGCTTAAGAAATTTCTGAGTATTTTGGCTAGGCAAATCTAACTCTACGCTCTGCTGACGATGATAGTTATCAAAACCTTCTTTAAACCGGTCGGTTTGAATAAATACTGAAAAACTGTTCGAAACGGATTCTTGACGCCTGAGTTTTTCTAAAGCTAAACAAAGGTGCGTTGAGACAGCTTCTTTAAGCTCACTTAGCTCCATCACTTCTTTACCAAAAGTTCTTGAAACTAATATTTGCTTTTTAGACGCTATTTCTTGCTCAATTTCGAATACAGGAGTGCCTTGAAGCTCTAAAACTGTAGAAGCTAGTACTTTATTTGAGAGTGTCTTTATATAATCAGGGTCTTTTAAGCTTAATTGATAAGCGTCCATGATATTCAAGTCATGTAGTTTTTTTGACCAACGTTTTCCCACTCCCCATATTGCTTCTACAGATGTTTGTTTTAACCAATGGTGCCTAATGTCTTTTGTAAGACAAAAGACGTTTTGAAAAGAAACATTTTTCTTAACAATACGATTGGCTACTTTAGCCAAAGTTTTAGTAGAGCTGATTCCTAGTGAGGTTGGGATACCCGTGTATTGATAGAGAGTTTTTACTATCTTATGCGCCAAAGAACGTAAGTTTTTGAATGGAATACCTGTAAAGTCAACAAAAGCTTCATCAATAGAATACACTTCTATACTTGGGACAAGCTCAGCAATCACTTGCATGATACGACGTGACATGTCGGCATATAAAGAAAAATTTGCAGAAAGGTAATGCACATTGTGCGCTTTAATCATATTTCGTATTTTAAAAATGGGTTCGCCCATTTGTATTCCTAAAGCTTTCGCTTCAGTCGAGCGACTAATAACACACCCATCATTACTCGATAATACGATGACAGGCTTGTTCTTAAGGCTAGGTTTGAAAACTTGCTCACAAGAAACGTAAAAATTATTTGCATCAATAAGCCCAAAGATGGGCTTAATCTTAGAAGACATGTCAATCTCTCTATTTTATTTGATTGTCTTTTCAGTATTGCAAAGTAATAGAATTTTGCAAAGGACTATTAAGGATGAGCAGTTGCCATAAGTTTGTTTTTCCAGGAGGTTTATTTTATGAAATTAATATTAAAAAATGACGACAAAGCGGTTAAATAAAAGCTATTA
>DATLWY010000087.1:0-14206 GCA_035576045.1 Gammaproteobacteria bacterium
AGTGTACCTGCAAGATAAGTTTCTATTTTATTTCGCACCTGTTTGCCCTCTTCGCCCATAAATTGAAGACCAACCCCTTGTGCGCGGTTACCTTGCGCTCCCTCTGGCGTTATCCACACGACCGAGCAATGAACCGTAAAGCTCTCTTGTTCGTCCATTAGCGTTAATAGCATGGTGACCTGTTCGTCCATTGCAAAAGCCCGCTTAGTAGGGATAAACAAACCCCCTTCTTTTAAAAATGACATGTAGGCTGTATATAAAACGGCTTTGTCTTTAATGCTAAGCGATAAAACATTGCCTTTCCTGCGCTCCTCTATCCTCAATTCTTGTACTTTGGGTATGTTGGTCATTACTTTTACTCCCCTTTTTCTTGTGATGCGCTAATCTTTAATTATTATAGTTAGAATAAAAACTTTTGGCGTTGGATAAATATAAAAGCAAGTCTATCGGAAGGCGGAGGGAAAGCCTATTACAAATCTAGAGATTGCTGTATTCAATCAATAATGATTCCATTAGCAATTGCGTATTCGGCTGATTTGGGGCTTCTAATTCACGTTTAGCATCAAAAATTTTGTCTAAAAATCGCCACAACGCTTTTTGTGGTGGCAGGCATTGCAGAATGCCATTTTGGATTTCTGCCTGCAAAATAATCCATAACCAATGTAAAACTTGTTTTGGATCATGCTTAATCCATTGAATGCCAATGGATACAGGATCTGTTTTTTTCGTTTTAAGGGCCTTCAAATCTTCGGTCATCTGTGTTTTTAATATGATGGCCTCTGGTGCAATAGGCGTATGAATGCTTTCCTGATTTTTTCCGTGACACCGTATCCAATAGCAACGGCTGCGTATGGTTGCCGGAATAAATGAAGGCCTATCGGTGACCAATATAAATAATGCGTCCGGAGACGACTCTTCTAGGGTTTTTAACAAAGCATTGGCAGCATGGATATTTAACGCATGTGCTGGTGATATAATCGCAACTTGTTTGCTCGCAATCTGCGGTTTTCCGCTTGCCCATTCTATTAATTCACGAATTTGATCGATTTTAATCCATTGTGATTTTGGCTCAGGCGCTATTAATTGGAAGTCGGTATGCGTTTTAGAGTCAAAGAGGATCCCGCTGCGATCGGAATTCTCAGATAAAATTTTTCTGGCATATTGCAACGCAAGCGCTTCTGGATTTTGTCCTTCAGATCCCTTCTCCCCCACCAACAATAGCGTGCCTGTTGATGGCCAAGGGCCGACACAGCGGTCGATCCCTAGCTCTACCAACCTACTCATGTTGTTTCTCAATTAAATGGGTAATCATTTCTAAAAGTGCTTTTTGCACTTCACTAATTGTTTTTGAGGCATCGATAATTTTATGTCGTAGGGGATCGGCGTCGGCCCTTGCTTTATAGGCTAAACGCACACGTTCGAAAAAATCCAATTTTTCTTGTTCAAACCTATCTTGAACACGGTCACGCCCTTTAATACGACTAAGCCCTACATCGGTGGGGGCATCAAAGAGTAAAGTTAAATCCGACTTAAAATCCCCTAAAACCAGTTTTTCAAGCTTTGAAATTAAATCGGTTTCCACCCCTCTCCCACCCCCTTGGTAGGCATATGTCGCATCTACAAACCTATCGCAAAGTACCCAATTGCCGTGTTCTAATGCAGGGTGGATGACGGTATCAACATGCTGAGCTCTTGCCGCAAACATCAGTAATAATTCAGTTAAAGGCGCTACCCGTTCGTGTCGATGTGCCAATAAAATATCGCGGATTTCTTCGCCCATAGGCGTTCCGCCAGGTTCTCGGGTTGTGAGAACTGGGATACCCGCCTGTTGTAATTGTTTGGCCATCCATTTTAAATAGGTGGTTTTCCCAACGCCTTCTATGCCCTCAAATGTTATAAACATCTATGGGATACTCTTTATGTTGACTAGCCTCTTTCGATATTCCGCCACAGCAGAATTATGATCGGTCAGATTTTCTGTAAAAACATGTCCCTTACCATCCGGTTTTGCAACAAAATAAAGTGTTTCGCCTGCTTTGGGATCTAAAGCCGCTTCGAGTGCTTTTGCGCTGGGTAGCGCGATAGGGGTTGGCGGCAATCCAACTTTTAGGTAAGTATTATAAGGGTTTTGCTGGGTTAACATCTCTCTCGTGATATTGCTATTATACTTTAGCCCATCGTACGTTTTACCTGCGCCATAAATAACAGTCGGGTCAGCTTGTAAAGGCATATTTTTTGCTAAACGTCTTGTGTAAACACCCGCAATGTCACGATATTCATCCACAACACTCGATTCTTTTTCAATGATAGAAGCTAAAATTAATGCATTATAAGCAGATTTTAATATTGAATCCCTTTTTTTCGCATTCCACAGTAACGAGAGTTTTGTCTGTAAATCGCGATACGCACGCTGCAATATGGCAATATCTGTTATACCTGCAGGATAATAATAGGTTTCAGGGAAAAACCGTCCTTCAGGATGTTCTGCGGCATGGCCCAATTTTGCCATAATCTCTGCAGGACTTAATCCAGTTAAAGACTGTTGAATTTTGGGAGCGCAGGTAATTTCTAACATTAAGCGCTCGAAGGTCCAACCGGGAACTATCGTTAAGGCATACTGAATTACTTTGCCATCACGCAATTGATTAATCAAATCAACAGGCGTGCTGCCGGGTTTAATGAGGTATTCACCTGCTTTTAATTTGTCCCAACACCCGTTCGTATATGCCGAAAGCAGAAACAGGCTTGATGATTTTAAAACACCTGCTTCAGCTAAATTGTTTGCGATTTTATAAACAGGTGTGCCCATGGGGATCACAAATACAGTGCCCTCTTTAGAGACAGCTAAAGGTCTGCGTAAAAAATCGTGATATTGATAGCCTACAGTAGCGGCGAATATGCTGAGGATAATGATAGAAAAGACGAGAAATTTAAAAAGTTTTTTCATGAAAGTTCATGACCTTGTATTAAATAATGTGCACGGTACCAAACATTATACACTTTATATGTAACATTTTTTTATAAATTTTGCTTAACTTTTTGTAAAAATTTGTATTTCTAAGCAGTGTTTATTAACCAAGGCCAAATTTAGTTTTTCAGATAACTAAAGCAACTGACAAATTTAAGGCTTCTAAATTGAACTCTTCTAACAAGAATGTTAGGATGTTCTTATGCGCTTAACGGAAAAAGAAAAAAAGTCTATTTGTGAAGCATTTTTGCATCATTTCAGTAAAAATGATCATCTATGGTTGTTCGGTTCGCGTGTGGATGATGCAAAAAAAGGCGGAGATATCGATTTCTACGTTGAAACCGAAGAAAAAGATCCTCGCATTGCCCTCGAGAGAAAATTGTCCTTCTTGAATGCTTTATGGTCATCTTTGGGGGAACAAAAAATTGATGTTGTTTTAAATTTAACACATGATAATTGCACTCTACCCATTTATCAACAAGCAAAATTGCAAGGAATTCTTTTGATATGAAAGCTTTACAACCGCTTCTTGAAATTGCCGATCTTCATGCAAATAGAATTTTGATTGCAATAGACCATATAAAAACTAAAATTCCAGTGACAGCTAAAAGAATTAATCATTTAATGCCCGAGGAGTTATCATTTTTTGAATTGTATGCTTCTCGATTTTCAAAACTACAAGATTTTATGGGTTCGAACTTATTTACTGCGCTACTTGAAAATGCAGGAGAACAGACTGAAACACTTACTTTTATAGATAAATTGAATAAACTTGAAAAACTACAGATCATCAAAAGTTCAGATGAATGGAAAAAAATGCGGAACATCAGAAATATTCTTTCACATGAATACCCGGATCGTCCAGAAATAACAGCCGAAATCTTTAATACGGCTTTTTCCTATGGGCCTATGCTTTTAGATTGTCTTCAAAAAATTAAGGTGTTTTTGAAATCACGTGACTTGATCTGATTTTATGAAGGGCGGACCGCTGGACCCGCTTTGGAGATTAGATTTTCTGAAACACAAGCGTACCATTTGTACCACCAAAACCAAAAGAATTGGATAACGCAAAATCAATTTTCATCTTTCTTGCGATATTAGGCACGTAATCGAGATCGCAACCTTCATCTGGATTTTCTAAATTAATGGTCGGTGGCACAACTTGATCGCGAATGGCTAATATCGTAAAAATGGCTTCCACAGCACCCGCAGCACCCAACAAATGGCCTGTCATGGATTTGGTCGAACTGATAGCCACTTTCTTAGCAGCGTCTCCTAATACGGTTTTCATGGCAAGGGTTTCTTCTTTATCACCCGCCTGTGTGGAGGTTGCATGGGCATTAACATAGTGTATTTGTTCTGGGTTTAATTTTGCGTCGTGTAATGCATTTTGCATGGCATTAACCGCACCAGCGGCACCTTCAGGGGGGCGCGTAATGTGAAACGCGTCACCACTCATCCCAAAACCCGTCAATTCTGCGAGAATAACAGCGCCTCGTTTTTTTGCGTGTTCGTATTCTTCTAATACCAAAACGCCTGCCCCATCACCTAATACAAATCCATCTCTATCACGATCCCAGGGGCGACTTGCTCTTTCCGGCGCGTCGTTGCGCGTTGATAATGAACGTGCAGCTGCAAAACCGCCAAGCCCTAAGGGTGTGCTGGCGCATTCTGCGCCACCTGCCAGCATCACATCGGCATCTCCGTATGCAATAAACCGCGCGGCTAAGCCGATACTATGCGTACCGGTTGTACAAGCCGTTGCAACCGCTATATTGGGGCCTTTAAATCCATAATTGATAGAAACATATCCAGAGATCATGTTAACGATGGAACCCGGAATAAAGAAAGGCGACATTCTCTTCGGACCCGAATTCAATAATAAATGGTGATTCGATTCTATGGTTCCAAGTCCACCAATCCCTGATCCAATTGACACGCCAACACGATCTTTATTTAACGCGTCAAAACTTTCTAAGCCGGAATTGCGCACCGCTTCTGCTGCTGCCGCAACTCCATATTGTATAAAAGTATCGCATTTTCGTGCTTCTTTAGTCGACATAAATTGAGAAACATCAAAATCCATGACAATACCCGCAAATCGCGTTGTGAATTCCGATGTATCAAATGCCTCGATTGAACGAATACCACTTTTTCCGGCTAACAGCGATTTCCAAGCAAGCTCAATTTGATTGCCAACGGGGGAAATTATCCCCATCCCTGTCACTACAACACGACGTTTAGACACGATGCTGATCCTCTGTTACTTTGTTTCGACGGCGGCACGCGCATGTACATAATCAATGGCATCTTTCACAGTGAGTAGCTTTTGAGCATCTTCGTCTGGAATTTCGGTATCAAAAGCCTCTTCCAGTGCCATGACCAACTCTACGGTATCCAGTGAATCTGCACCCAGATCTTCAACAAATGAAGCTTCGGGTATCACTTTTTCTTGGTCGACGCCTAAATTTTCCGCGATAATATCTTTAACGCGATCTTCGATTTTATTACTCATTCAAAACTCCTTAACGTTAAATTAACACATATACATCCCGCCATTAACATGCAGAGTTTCCCCTGTTATGTAGCTGGCATGAGATGAAACCAAAAATGCAACAACATGGGCGATATCTTCTGGCTGCCCCATGCGATTTAATGGAATTTGTTCAATCAATTTTGCATGTTGTTCTTCTGTTAGCATGCGTGTCATATCGGTTTCGATAAAACCGGGTGCTACAACATTCACTGTAATATTTCTAGAACCCACTTCTCGTGCTAACGATTTACTTAAGCCAATAATACCTGCTTTAGAAGCGGCGTAATTCGTTTGGCCAGGATTACCCGTGACACCTACAACGGAACTGATATTTACGACGCGACCAAACCGTTGTTTAATCATCGTTCGTATACAAGCATGAATTAAACGATAGGTACCTGTTAAATTGGTATCGATGACTTTAGACCATTCGTCAATATTCATGCGTAAAAAAAGATTATCGGATGTAATACCCGCATTATTCACTAAAATAGTGGGTACGCCAATGCTTTGGGTTAATAATTCCAGGGTTGATTCAATGCTAGTAGGCACACCAATATCTAGGGCAATGCCCTTACCTTTAATTTTGGCTTCTTCTAAATATTGGGTAATGTTTTCTGCACCTTGTTCTGTTGTTGAACTACCGATAATCGTGAGTGAGGGATCCTGCCCTAATCGCAAGGCGATCGCCTTGCCAATGCCACGACTGGCACCTGTGACTAACGCAACGCGTTCAACTTCAGCTACGGACATAACGCTTCTCCGTTCGATTTTGATAAGAACAACGACAGCGATTCTACCGCGAGTGTTGCATCAATTCGCTTATTAAGACCCGACAATACCGCGCCTGGACCGCATTCATAAATTGTTTTAACGCCCTTTAACGCCATCAATTGGATCGTCTCCACCCATCGGACGGGTTCACAAAGTTGTTCAACCAATACTTGGCGAATTTCGTCTATAGATTCATGCACTGAGACATCGACGTTATGTATAACAGGAATGCGAGGTAATTTAAATGGGATTTCTGCTAGCGCTTCTTGGAGACGAACAGCCGCAGGCTTCATTAGAACACAGTGAGCCGGAACACTAACCGGTAAGGGAAGTGCCCTTTTTGCGCCTGCGGCTTTCGCACGTTCCATCGCACGTAACACAGCAGGTTTATGACCTGAGATAACTACCTGCCCTATTGTATTATAATTCGCAGGCGCTACGATTTCGGTTGTTGTTGTCGCCTCTTCACAAATGGCTCTAACGGCATCATTCTCGAGGCCCAGAATAGCCGCCATAGCGCCTTCGCCTTCTTGAACGGCTTCTTGCATAAGCCGGCCCCTAAGTGCGACTAAGCGAATAGCATCCGTTAGTTCTAACGCCTCGCTACACACCAAGGCTGTATATTCTCCTAGGCTATGCCCGGCTAAAAATGCGATAGGAGTATGAGCCCGGAGTGCTCGTGCGAGTCGCCACATGGCGACGCCGGCTGTTAATAGAGCGGGCTGTGTATATTCGGTTTGATTCAGTTTCTCGGCGGGACCCTGGGTGCTTAAAGCCCATAAGTCGTACCCCAGCACCTGCGATGCCTCTTTAAAGGTTTCTGGGATAATAGGATGCTGCAAAGCGATGTTTTCTAACATGCCAACAGATTGGGATCCTTGTCCCGGAAATACAAAGGCGGTTTCTTGCATCATACGATTAATGATTGCTCTGAGTAGCAACCTAAGATAACTCTCCTCTATCTACGAGTGACGGATGGTATAGGGTTCTTTTTTCGGTGTCAACGGTAACTGTATGTAATATCAGATTTTTATTAAGTTAAGCCTGTGCATTCGGAGACAAGTAGTGTGCGAATTTCAGGTAACTATCATGAAAATATGCGAATTCCAGCGTATTACCAAGTTGCAAATACGAATTCTAGGATACTCATAGATGAGAGTTCAATACCGAATTAAAGCACCGCCCCAGGTTAACCCGCCTCCAAAAGCCTCTAGTAACATATGTTGCCCCCGGATAATTTTACCGCTCCGAATCCCATAATCTAATGCTAAAGGTATGGAAGCAGCGGAAGTATTTGCTTGAGTAGCAACCCTTAAAATCACTTTTTCCATAGGCAACCCTAACCTATCTGCTGTGGCTTTAATAATGCGAATATTGGCTTGATGTGGCACTAACCAATCGAGATCTGCAATTGATAACTGATGCGCTGCCAGCATATTGCCCGCAATTTCACCTAAGCGCCTAACCGCCTGTTTAAATACGGCACCACCCTCCATTTTAATACAAGCGCCCTCAAGATTATCCAACGACAAAATGTCTTTGTGATTGCCATCGGCGCTAATATGCGTGCTTAAAATGCCAGGGGTTTCTGAGGCTTCAAATAACACGGCTCCTGCTCCATCACCAAATAAGACGCAGGTTCTTCTATCCTGCCAATCCAGTACCCGTGACATAACCTCAGTGCCTATTAATAAAGGCCGTTTTGACATGCCAGAGCGCACAAACTGATCAACTACGCTTAAACCATACATAAAACCACTACAAGCAGCGCTGATGTCAAACGCAGGGCAGTTTGGAATGCCTAATACTTGTTGAATTAAACACGCAGTTGATGGAAAAAATTTATCGGGTGTGCAGGTTGCGACAACGATCATATCCACATCTTTCGGTCGTACACCGGCTGACTCTAAAGCTTCTTTTGCAGCGTGCGCTCCCATCATCGTTGTTGTTTCCGCTGTGGAAGCAATATGTCGACTTTCGATGCCTGTTCTGTCGACGATCCATTCATGCGAAGTATCGACGGTTTTAGAAAGTTCTGTATTAGAAAGCGTCGCTTTCGGCAAGTAGGTGCCTGTTGAAACTAATCGCGTATAATTCATACTGTTTCCGTATGTCCGAGCTGCATGGCCAATTGTTTTTGAATTCTTTCAGGAATATTTTTTTCGACTTCTAACATCGCAACACGAATAGCCATACCAAATGCTTTTTGTTCTGCATTGCCATGACTTTTAATAACGATGCCTTTTAGGCCTAACAAACTAGCACCATTGTATTGATTCGGATCTAAGCGTTTCGTTAATGCGCGTAAAACAGGAGAAGCGATGAGTCCTGCAAAACGTCCGTACATCGATCGCATAAATTCTTCTTTAGCTATTTTCAAAACCATTTTTGCAAGCCCTTCACTCGCTTTTAGTGCAACATTACCTACAAATCCATCGCACACCACAACGTCTACTGTGCCTTTGTAGATATCATCGCCTTCTACAAAGCCAATATAATTAATACCTCGTTGGTTATTGGTTAATAATGTTGCGGCTTTTTTAACTTGTTCACTGCCCTTAATCGCTTCGGAACCAACATTCAGTAAACCCACCGTGGGATTTAAATTGTTATCGATAGCGCGTGCTAAAACAGAACCCATGACGGCGAATTGAAATAAATCTTCAGGCAAACAATTGACATTTGCTCCCAGATCTAACATATGCACATGGCCTTTCATGCTGGGTAGCGAATAAATAATTGCCGGCCTATCCACACCGGGCAGCATTTTTAACACAAAACGCGCGGTTGCCATTAATGCCCCGGTATTTCCCGCGCTGACACAGGCTTCTGCCACGCCCTCTTTCACCAAATTAATGGCAACACGCAGGGAAGAGTCACGCTTATGTCGGAGCGCTTCTGCGGGTGAATCGCCCATATTAACCACTTGAGAGGCTTCACGGATCTGTAAACGCGAACGATTAGAGCCCCCACACGCGCGTAGCTCCACTTCCAATAAATCTCGGTTTCCGACCAAAATTAATTGCAAATTTGGGTAGACGGTTAGAGCATCCACTGCTGCAGGTACAATCACGCGGGGCCCATGGTCGCCTCCCATTGCATCCAATGCAATGCAGATTGAGGCCATGCTTTTTTATCCTGTTGCTTCAGCGTTAGCGTTTAGATCGTCTTCGTTGACAGACTTTTTAATACGGGGAACCACAATTTGTCGCCCTTTGTAGTAACCTTTAGGCGATATATGATGCCGTTTATGGACTTCGCCGGATTCTACTTCTATTGATAAAGTAGATGCAGACAATTTATCGTGTGATCGACGCATACCGCGTGTGGAACGTGATCGGCGGCTTTTTTGAACGGCCATGGTATTCTTACCTCATATGATAGAAACTAGGAAATTGACAAGTGCTTGATGTTACGGGATTGATACCCTTAATGTCAATCTGCCGCCCTGAATAGGATGTTTCTAAAAAGTTAGTTAGATTGTTTTAGGGTGCTTCTAGGTTTTCTTAGCTATGATATCACTGAAATACATTGTATTATTGGCGCTAAATTGAATTTTTAAAGGTAAAATACATTTTATGGCACATCCAACGCGACGCCTTATTGTACAGTGGACTAAACGCATTACACCGATGATCCAGCATTTGGGGTTTGTGCCCGAAGACAAGCAACCGATCCCCTTTAAGGCGGGACAATTTATTACTCTAAATATTGAAGGCCCCACGAAAATTCTGCATCGTAGCTATAGCATAGCGAATGCCCCAGGTGATGATACAGTCGAACTCGCCTGTGCCTATGTTGAAGGTGGTGTCGCGACTAAATTGTTGTTTGGGCTGCAACCTGGCGACACGGTCTCTGCCAGCGGTCCTTTTGGTCTTTTTACGCTTAAGGAAGAACGCCCTATGCGCTATATCTTAATTGGCACCGGCACGGGAGTAGCTCCCTACCGCTCGATGCTAAAAGATATCCAAGATCGTTTTGAAAATGCTCACCCAGAATTGGATGTGGCACTGGTTTTAGGCGTTAGAAATTCTAGTGAATTACTGTTTGGCGAAGAATTTGCACAATTTGAAAAGCAACAGTCGCGATTTAAATTTTATGCCTGTTATAGTCAAACTTTATCAGGAAACCCAGCGCCTTTTGAGCGCTTAGGGCGTGTGCAAGTAGCATTTAATGAACTCTCTTTAAATCCCGAAAACGATATCGTTTATCTTTGCGGAAATCCGAATATGATAGACGAAAATTTTGTGTTGCTAACGGAAATGGGCTTTGATAAAAAAGCCGTTCGTCGCGAAAAATATGCTTTTTCCCATTAGTATTCATTTGTACTCCTTCAATATCAAGCGCTGAGTTTTATAAATTCAATTACATTGGTTTTGGTTTATTTCCGTTTTTATTTTCAGAACTAAGCGTGACTTTTTCTAAGTGATCTTCGGCGACGCTCAAAATCGCCTCTATTTTCCCTATACTACTCAATTTTCCTTCGAGGCGTTCTAGGTTCTTCGCTCGAATCGTTTGTATACGCTTAATAACCGTGCCCTTAATAGCCGTATGCTTAACGGTCAGATCATCGGATTTTATTGCTGTGTCTATCTCTGCCACTAACGCAGCCATTTCTTTATGTTTTGTGTCCACAACAGGGGCGCTTAATGATCTCTTAAAGAATAATCCCGTAACGCGAGCAAAACCCGTTTTATTTTTCTTTTGCGCCTGTTCCCTTTGCTCCTGATCACATTGGTCTACGTATGTTTTAATAGCACTTTTTATAACGCGTAGAGCGGTATTTATCTTTTCTTTGTCCGCTGCTTCATCTACCACGGGCGCTTTTGGGGTGGCTGCCTCAGGTTGTACTGGTATTTCTTCTTTAAGCACAACAGGAGATACTGTTGGCGTTATAACAGGTGTGGGTTCTGAGGCTATAGAATCTACGGCTGGTGTTGCGACTTCAGCAGTCTTTACCTCAATTTTTGGTTGTATCTCCGGCTCTTTAGGATTTTCCGCAACTTTAGGCTTTTCTTCAACATGAGGTTTTGCTTCAGGTTTATCAGTAGATTGTTTTGTTGGCGCAGCAGGCTTAGATTCTTCTTTTGGTACTACAACCGCTACAGGCACGGGCTCAACCGCAGGCTCAGGCTCTTCTTGCTGTGCTGCTGCCGCTACAGGCTCAACCACAGGTTTAGGCTCTTCTTGTTGTGCCACTACTGCTACAGGCACAGGCTCAATCGCAGGCTCTTCCTCTGACACTAGTACTGCAGTCGCGGGCGCAATTTCTACGGACTCGGACTCAACCGCAGGCTTAGACTCTTCCGCTTTTGGTACTTCTTCTAGTTTACGAGCAGCTTCCGTAGCTCTATTATTTTTTTCTAATGCAATATTTTTTTCAGCTTCAGCTATTTTTGCAGCTGCATTTTCTTTTGCCTGTGCAAGCTTTTTTGCAAAACCTTCCTGTGTTTGCGATTCTGTTTGTATTTTTTTTACATTATCCGTTATATTCTTTTCGACTTCAGCTATTTTTGCAACTTCATTCTTTCCTGGTTCCAGTACATTGGCAATATCTGCCAGCCCTTTCTCCCTCAAGTCTCTTTTTTCTTTTTCCTCTATTGCTTTTTTAGCAGCCTCTTTTTTGACGCGTTCTTCCTCATATTTTTTTCGTTCCTCGGCTTTTTGTTTCAAAATTACTTCACGTTTCTTCATTTCTGGCTCGTAAACTTTTAGCATGCTCGCTTTGGTTTCCGCAGGTAATCCTCTATATAAAGCCTGTATTTTGATTTGTTGCATCGTTGGATTAGATTTTCTGAGTTCATTTGCAACATCCCGCATATTTCCTATGCTTAGTCCACGCTCACCCATGTCAAGCGTTAATGTTTTTAGTTTTTCCTCCGAAAGTTCTTTAAACGCCTTTTCCATCAGTTTTTGTATTTTATTGCCTGTAATTTTTTCGATTTCCTGATACGCTTCTTCTGTGCCTTCAGCTGTTGCAAGGAAATTCGTCATATTTTCTTCTTCAGGACTCAGTTTTTTTGCGGCATTTTTTGCAGCTATTGCTGAGAAATCAAGCGTAGCCGCAGAATTTCCTGAACTTTGCTTTGAATCATTAATAACCGCCTTCACAGCGACTGCTGAAGACGATGAATCAACCGCAGCTCCTTGTTTAGCGACTTCAACCGCAGCGACGGATTTTCCAAAGACAGGCGGCGGACCCGGTGGTGGAGGCGGTGCATCAGGTGCATCTGGAGGAGGCGGTGCATCAGGTGCATCTGGAGGAGGTGGTGCATCAGGTGCATCTGGAGGAGGCGGTGCATCAGGTGCATCTATTCCCCCTACTGCTTCTGGTGCAGAGATCGGTGGCGTAACCAGCGCATCTATTTTTGCTTTTAACGCTTCTTGCTGTGGTAAAAGTGCCTCTTGCTGGTATTGCACAAGTTCCCCTTTTTGCACTTCCAATATATTAATCAATTTCTTTTGTTCCGCTATTAAAGCGCTTTCCTTGTCTATCAAGCCTTGTGTATAAGATTTAGCATCTCTTATTTTTTCCATCAATTTTCCAGAAGCAGTGGCATTGCCCGTAACAATTTTTTCAAATGTTGAGAATTTTCCTACCGGCGCTTGAAGCTTCTCGGAAGAATTTTCAGCTGTTTTTTTCTGAAAAAGGTTGATTTTGTCCTTATTAAAGTTGGCTTTATCTTGCTCGAGTTCTTCCTCTTCGTCATCACCCCAGCCATCATTAGGGGTAGCCTTTTTTATTGGCTCCTTTTGCTTCTCTTTTATTGGTTCTTCCTTTTGTGGTTCTAGTTTTTTTTCCACTATCACTTTTTTTAATTTTGTTCCCTGCTGAAGCTGTGATAATAAATCACCCGGAGCAGCTACTTCCGTTTTTGGCGGTTCCACTTTTTTTGTCGTCGCTTTTGGCTGATATCCAGGTGCTGACAACGGTGCGGAAGGAGGTGCTCCAGGAGGTCCTGGTGGACCAGACATAGGTGGTGGTGGTGCCTCTGGGGGTCCCGGAGGTTCTGGTACATTAAACATAGGCGCTTCCGGAGGACCGGACATTAGCGGCGCATCAGGAGCCCCGTTATCTGCTGGTGCATCAGCCAGCGCAGGTGCTACAGAAGGCATTTCCACATTTTCGATAGCCTTCAATCCTTCTTGAATTTCTCGCTTCAAACCCTCAATTGTAGCATCGTTTTTTTGCACTTCTCCTTCGCTCGTTTCATGCTTTTCCTTTATTTTTTTTACGTCTTCGAATTCCTCGCGCAAGAATGTATTTTGCTTCGCCTGTTCTCTCGCATATTCTTTTAAAAGTGCTATTGCTTCTGATTCACTCAATTCTCTGGCTTGTTTTAATACCTCTTGAACATTCCGCATACATACTCCCATGTAATATCAACTCTTCTCTATTACATGGACTAACATTTTTAAGATAAGTTCATTTTAATTGCATGTAGGATCACCTATTAGGTGCTTGCTTATGCTTGGCTGGTACAGGAGGAGTTAAATTACCGAGAAATGGGTTGTTATTGAAAGAGACCGCTGATACTTCAAGGACATATTTTTTATTTTTTTAAAGCCCGCAACCAAAATGATTGCCGCATCCACGGTAAAAGAGATCCAAATATTTTTGTGAAATCGGCTCTGTAGGCTTCCACTCCCAGCGAGTTCCCAGCTCTTCTTCTAATGCCGATAATCTGTGTCTGTCGGCATTATGACCTGTCTCATCCTCAGTAGAACCGCACGATTTTGTAGCGCTAGCAGCCTTAAATTTTGACATATCATGAATGGTGCTATTTACACAAGGCTCACACTCCAAACTCCTATGCTGCAATGGCAAAAAACCCGCACGCAATAACAATGCATCTCGTTCGGGATCAGTAACCGCGATCATAGGATGCCAAACGGTTCTGTCACCATGAAATTGACAAGGTTCTATC
>DATLWY010000088.1:0-20758 GCA_035576045.1 Gammaproteobacteria bacterium
AGGTCGACAAAAAAGCGCGCTAAAGCAAAAAAATAGCTTAACAAACCGTAGAGCAGTCGATTCGTGACAAGCATTGTCTTAATGCGGTTGTACGGCTATTATCTAATAATCAATAGATTGTTAGCGGTATTTACGGGGTGCCTTTTAATTTTACTTTTAAGGATGAGAGAAATGAAAATTTATCACACAATACTATTCACGTTTTTGATATGCTGTCAAAGCCCAGTAATGGCGTATAGCCAAATCAATTCTCCCAAAGAGGCTTTGCAGCTTTTAATGGAAGGTAATGAGCGGTTTGTGAATGATAAATCGCATAACGCTGATCGTAATCAAGATAGACGTGCCGCGATTTCGGCTAAACAAAAACCCTTCGCTGTTGTATTGGGCTGTTCTGATTCACGCGTCCCCCCAGAACTTGCGTTTGATCAAGGACTTGGTGATATATTTACGGTACGCGTTGCAGGAAATGTGGTTGGTGCTACGGAATTAGAAAGTGTGGCGTATTCTGCCATTTATAATGGTTCAGCGATTATTATGGTTTTAGGCCATGAAAATTGTGGTGCGGTGGCAGCGGTGCTCGCACATACCACACAGGACATTCCAGCTATTGCAAAATTGATTAAACCAGCGGTTAATACAAAAAACGATACAATGAGTGCGGCTGTTAAAGCCAATGTTTATAAGAATGTTATGCGTATTAAACAATCCCCGTCTATTGCAAAATTGATCAAGGCAGGTAAAGTTGATGTCGTTGGTGCTTTGTATGATTTAGACACAGGGAAGGTTCAGCTTTTACCAGAGCAGGAATAGGATGTTAAATAATCCATAATTCTATTTTCTAGCCAGTAAACGGGTTTCCAGGGATATCCCCCTGAAATAAAACCGACATGGCCACCGTGTTCTGACAATTCAAGGGATACGTGTGAAGAGACCTCATGCGCTTCTGGTAAGGCATTTAAGGTTGTAAATGGATCATTAAGCGCATGCAAAATAAGGGTTGGCGTTTTGATCTTGGCTAGATATTGTCGGCTGCTCGATTTTTCATAATAATCATCTGCACTTTTAAATCCGTGTAGTGGCGCTGTAATGGCATGATCAAATTCCCAAAAAGTCTTTAGTTTCGTAACATCGACCTTGTTGATAGCAAAAGGTTTGGGTAGAACTTTAAATTTGCGATGATGAAAAGCAGATAATTCGCGAAGCAAGTGCCACTGATAAAGTCGGGAGAAACCTGTTTTTAAATGCTCTGCCGTTTTTGCTAATTCAAAAGGGATAGAAACTGCCACAGCGGCTTTTAGGGAATTTTTTATATCACTTTCGCCGATTTCGCCTAGCCATTTTAATAGAACATTACCGCCTAAAGAATATCCAATTGCAAATAACGGTGAATTGGGTTCGCGATGGATTAATTCTGTAATAACGGCTTGTAAATCGCGGGTTTCTCCAGAATGGTAACTGTGTGCGAATCGATTGGGTTCACCGCTGCAACCCCGAAAGTGCATCAATACACCGCGCCATCCCCTGTTGTTGATAGCCTGTAAGATGCCACGGGCGTAAGGTGAATTAATACTGCCATTTAAGCCATGTAGAATTAAGACGAGTGGACCAAAACCGCGACCGACCCAAGCAAGATCTAAAAAATCGCCATCTTCTAATTCCAAGCGTTCAGGGCGAATGGACAGTTTTATTTTAGGACGTAGTAGTGCTGCCCATAAAGTTTGAAGATGGGGGTTTCGGAGCCACCAAGCGGGTTTAAATGCATTTCGCATTTAAGTAAAATACAGCACCCGTTTTCAGGTTGCAAGTTTTACTTTTGGAGGATAAAACAAGGCGTACATCCGACGTTAAAGTGGCCTATTTTTTAATAATTTAGGTGATATACTAGTGAATGAGAAGGTATTTTCATTTTATTAAGAAGGAGTATGCATCATGGGTATTGGTGGGCTTGTTAAATGGGTTACAATGATTTTAATCATTGTAGGTGCTTTAAATTGGGGTTTAATCGGTGCTTTTCATTTTAATGCAGTTGCAATGTTATTTGGTGATGCAACATTGATCACGCGCGTTATTTACACGCTGGTTGGGCTTGCAGGGCTATATAAGATTTTTCTGATAGCTACTAAAAAATAATTGCATGCAGCTTAAAATGAAGCTTAAAGGTTGGGCGTGTGCGTGCACGCGCCCGGAGGAGGAGGGTGACGCCGTAATTAAAATATACAAAACAAAAATGATATAAACAGCTAAAATTTTATTCGACTTATCCGCTATTTAACGGATATCTTTTTTATGTCATTCCCCTACGATAGAAGTGTAAGTGCACATTGTTTTTGGGGGGGTATTCATGAAACTTAAATACAAAAAAACGGTGAAAAGGCATTTTTACCGCAACGAGAAAGACTACCGTACATTACTAACCAAAGGAAAAGAATATGTGGTTTTAGGTATCAGTTTCAGCGATAAAAATCGCTATGTGTGTTTAGAGACAAATGATGAATTGCCTGCCTTGTTAGATATCAGACAATTTGAAGTGGTTTCAAATTATGTGCCTTCTCGATGGACGGTTCGGTATACGGAGGCAAGTGGTCAGATAAGTTTTTTTCCTCAAAGTTGGGCCGAATCAGAATCTTTCTGGACGGGTCTTTTTAAAAAACAAGAACACGAGATGTTTAGATTGTATCAATGGGAGCGAAATTTAATATTTGAGGAGGAGCCGAGTTAATTTGTTCAATGAAGGGCAGAGGCGATCAGGGGCGCTTAACAATCACGCCCTGTGGTTGTTAAGCAAGGTTGGGCATCCTTGCCCTTACCGCTTCCTTGCAGCAGCTTAGTCCCTTATTTCCCTCTCAAATCCATTCGCATTAGTCTATCCTTGGCCGTGTTGGAAACAAATGCGTGATTGACCTTACCCAGTGTAAGCATTTAACCATATGATTGTGGATAGGTTAGAGAACTTTATTGTCTAAATTATGTAGGTAACTTATATTTTTTCCAATCTTGAAAAGATTTTTTAATAAGAGGGTAACTGGAGTTAAGGGATAATACTGAAAAGAAAACAAAAACAATAAAAAAGATAAAGGCCTTTATTTTGAATTGTCTGATAACCCGGGATTCTGGTATAGCAGATATAATGTAGTTTTGATTTCGAACTAAACCTTCTTTTGACAACAGATTGCAGGTGGAAAGATTATTTTTAGCTAGGTAACTTTTTAATGATAGAGCGTCTTGGATGCGGGGATCTGTTGATGATAAAGTGAAAAACATACCAGAAGCATAGATTGGTGCGTCAAATTCCAAACGGTATTCGGTGTAACGATAAGAACCCCAGCTGTCCCAAAAAAGCCATCGTAAAAAAGAAGTTGA
This sequence comes from Gammaproteobacteria bacterium, assembly GCA_035576045.1. Classification (GTDB taxonomy): domain Bacteria; phylum Pseudomonadota; class Gammaproteobacteria; order UBA6186; family Azoamicaceae; genus CADEGZ01. The sequence continues at coordinate 3,361 of DATLWY010000088.1, forward strand.
AGGTGGGCTTGGGATTCGTGTGTGGCCTCGCCAAGAGATCCCCTGCGTGGGCATAATTTCGGCTCCCGGCGGCTGGATAACGCATTCGCCTGTTCCATCGTCTAATAAAAAAGAATCATGAGAAATACCTTGATCGAGCAAGCGCCAACCCGCATTGGTTTGTGTGGAGGTTCTAACAGTTTGAAATATTTCAACCTTATATCGGTACCAAGCACAGGGTTTTTGCGTTAGCTTGCCTATAGTCGAGTGACTTGACAATGGTTGTGGCGTTCCTTTTAATTCCACGTAACCTTGAGCTGCAGAACGAATTTTGGAGGTTGGAGAATCTTCGATATTTCTGGCAGCTTTGATAAAATAGATTGCATAATAAAAACAAATCAGCGCAAAAAAAATGGGCAGACATACAAAAATAAGGGTTAATACAGTATCTAAATCCATTAGGTTTTAAACTGTTTTTCTATACCAACATCTTGTGTTTCAGCTTCATTGAATTTTAACAAATCGAATGCGCTAAAGTGAAAGGCGCGAGCTACTAATATGTCTGGGAATTGTTGGATACGAATATTATTAAGATTAACGCTATCATTGTAAAACTCTCGTCGATCGGCAATGCTGGATTCTAATTCACTGATCCGTTGTTGTAATCGTTGGAAAGATTCATTCGTTTTAAGATTTGGATAGTTTTCTGCTAAAGCAAACAATTGCGTTAAGCCTGTTTTTAAAGAATTTTCTGCTACCCCGAGTGCAATTAAATTTTTTGCATCGCTAGCAGACAGAGCAGCTTTTCGAGCCACGACAATTTTCTCTAAAGTGTCTTTTTCATATGTCATGTATTCTTTGCACGTGTCAATTAATTTAGGTAATTCGCTATAGCGTTGTTTCAACAGTACATCAATATTAGACCAGTTTTTAGAGACATTATTTTTAATTGAAATAAGATTGTTATAAATAACAATAAGATAAGTAAATAAGGCAAATACACATGCAATAAGGAGGGCGAATATCAACATAGTTTGCTCCATGACTTTTTAGTCCTGATCTTTGTATCGCTATCTTTAATTTTATGCAGGGATTGCTGTTTTGTCACGGTATGTTTGTTATCGTATTTACCAAAGAGTAAAATGGTCAAAGTGAGAGTAGCGTAAGGGAATGACAAATGCGGTTATGTAAGTTTATTAGCTTTAGCGTATCGATGTGTTTACTTTCGGGATTTTTGTTTGCCAACGATATTCCGAAAGACATGCAAGTTGCGATCAAAATGGTCGGAATTGCCGTCGAAAAGGCAGCAAACAAGGATATAGACAATTTATTTTTTAATATTACCCAATATTCAAACTTGAAAAAAGGAGGCGAGCATCGTATCCCAAAATATCCAAAACACTGGCTTTCTAAGCAACTGCCCGGTCTCAAAAATGTTGTACTTTGGGATGGAAAAATAGACCGTGGAGAAAGCCTTAAATTGATCTTGTCTTTGATGGAGCAAGATTTCCCACCTTGGGATCTTGATGACGCGATAGGCGCAGCAGAAGTAATTTTGCTAAATCAAAACGGACACTTGAAAATTCAGTGGGGCGTGCCTAATGAGAAAAATAACCAAGAAGTTGAAATGCTAAAACGAGGTGTGCCTCAAGGGTATATATTCAAGGGAACGGGTTCGCGCTATGATGTTGCATTTAGTGTGGAACAAAAATAACATGGAAATTGATGTAGCAACAGGCATGTTATACGATGTAAGATACGTACCTTCACCAAATTATAATGAGCGTCCGACCGGTACAGTTATCGATCTCTTGGTTATCCATAACATGAGTTTGCCGCCAGGCGAATTTGGTGGGCCACATATTGATGCTTTGTTTACAAATGTTTTAGACTCTTCCCTCCATCCCTATTTTGCAGAGATTTCTGGTTTGGAAGTATCGAGCCACTGTTTGATTCGGCGTGATGGCAAGATTGTTCAATATGTCCCTTTTAACAAACGTGCATGGCATGCGGGAGATTCTTGTTTTGAGGAACGTGAAAATTGTAATGATTTTTCGATTGGTATTGAACTAGAAGGTACAGATGAAATACCCTATACGCCAATCCAGTATGACATTTTAGCAGATTTAGTGGTTTTATTAAAAAAGACATATCCAGGGATAACAGATAACCGTGTTGTGGGGCATAGTACAATTGCGCCAGTGCGAAAAACAGACCCCGGATCTGTTTTTGATTGGGATTTGTTGGCGAAGCTAAGCATGAAAAAAGAGTGCAGTGGGGAAAATAATGCGTGATGATCATAACATTAACGATATTGATACGATAGAAACACAAGAATGGCTAGATGCATTAGCTTCTGTATTAGCAGCGGAAGGAAAAGAACGTGCCCAGTTCCTGCTAAAAGAACTCACCGCCAAAGCATTAGCAATGGGATGCTCTGTTGCAGAAGGATTTCAGTCGCCTTACATTAACACGATTCCAGTAGATCAAGAAGCTAGAATTCCGGGTGATCCTGCGATGGAGCAGCGTATCGCCTCTTTAATTCGTTGGAATGCGGTTGCTATGGTTGTGCGTGCCGGAAAAGGAAAATTGGATCCGGATTTAGGAGGGCATATTGGTACCTTTGCTTCTTCGGCAACTTTATACGATGTGGGATTTAATCATTTTTGGCGGGCGGCCAATGAAAACCAGAACGGCGATTTACTCTATATACAAGGCCATTCATCCCCAGGGATCTATGCCCGATCTTATTTAGAAGGCGTATTGTCAGAATCACAAATCAGTAATTTTAGACAAGAAGTGGATGGCAACGGCATTTCTTCTTATCCACACCCTTGGCTAATGCCTGAATATTGGCAATTTCCAACAGTTTCGATGGGATTAGGACCCATGCAAGCCATTTTTCAAGCAAGGTTTATGCGGTATTTAGAAGCCAGAGGTTTGGAAAAAGAGTCGGGGCGCAAAGTATGGTGTTTTTGTGGTGATGGTGAAATGGATGAACCTGAATCTCTGGGTTCTATAGGACTCGCTGCACGCGAAAAATTAGACAATTTAGTTTTTGTCGTTAACTGTAATTTACAACGATTAGATGGGCCAGTGCGTGGAAACGGAAAAATCATTCAGGAATTAGAATCTGCTTTTAAAGGTGCAGGTTGGAATGTGATTAAAGTGGTTTGGGGCGACTTGTGGGATCCTTTATTAGCGAAAGATAAAAGTGGGTTGCTGCTAAAACGTATGGAAGAAGTTGTAGATGGCGAATACCAAAACTATAAAGCACATGGTGGTGCGTATACACGAGAAAACTTTTTTGGAAAATACCCAGAGCTCAAAAAACTGGTTAATGATATGAGTGATGACGATATTCGGCATTTAAATCGGGGCGGGCACGATGCACAAAAAGTCTATGCTGCTTACAAAGCAGCTTCTGAATGTGTAGGAAAACCAACCGTTATTTTAGCCAAAACTATAAAAGGCTATGGGTTAGGTGCTGCCGGTGAGGCACGCAATATTGCGCATAATTTGAAGAAAATGACGTCCGAACAATTAAAACAATTTAGAGATCGTTTTGATATCCCCATAGCCGATGACAAAATAGCGGATGTGCCGTTTTATAGACCGAGCGAAGATAGTCCGTTGATAAAATACATGGTGGCACAGCGGAAAGCATTAGGTGGATTTTTACCACATCGCCGAACAGAAGCAGACGAAAACTTAGAGATCCCACCGCTTTCAACTTTTGATGCATTATTGAAGGGCACAGGGGAGAGAAAGATTTCTACGACCATGGTTTTTGTCCGATTATTAACGGCTTTGTGCAAAGATAAAACGGTTGGCCAAAGAGTGGTTCCTATTGTACCAGACGAAGCACGGACTTTTGGTATGGAAGGCTTGTTTCGTCAATTGGGGATTTATTCTCCTGTGGGACAGTTATACCAGCCAGTCGATTCGGATCAAGTCATGTATTACAAAGAATCCAAAGATGGTCAAATTTTGGAAGAAGGTCTTAACGAAGCGGGATCTTTTTGTTCATGGTTAGCGGCAGCAACCGCTTATAGTACCCACAATAAAATTATGCTGCCTTTTTATATTTTTTATTCCATGTTTGGTTTTCAGCGCATTGGAGATTTTGCTTGGGCAGCAGGGGATTCACGTGCAAGAGGCTTTTTAATTGGTGGTACGGCCGGACGCACAACTTTAAACGGTGAAGGGTTACAACATGAGGATGGTCATAGCCATATTATGGCCAATACCATTCCCAATTGTATTTCTTACGATCCAACTTTTTCTTATGAGTTGGCGGTGATTATTCATAATGGCTTGCATCGTATGGTTACGCTAAAAGAAAGTATTTTTTATTACATAACTACAATGAATGAAAATTATGAACATCCGGATATGCCAGAGGGTATTGAAGACGGTATTTTGAAAGGACTCTATCGTTTTAAAAAATCGGAAAAACCTGCTGCCGTAAAACAACGTGTTCAGTTGTTAGGTTCAGGCACTATCTTAAGAGAAGTCATTGAAGCGGCAAAATTATTGGAAAAAGATTTTGAGGTGGCTGCAGATATTTGGAGTGCGCCCAGCTTTAACCTTTTAGGGCGTGATGGCTTAGAAGTGGAACGTTGGAATCGGTTGCATCCATTGGAAACACCAAAAGTGCCTTATATTACAAGTTGTCTAGAAGGTACTGAAGGCCCTGTCATTGTCGCAACAGATTATATTAAACAATATGCTGAACAAGTTCGTGCATTTATACCACGGACTTATGTTGTGTTAGGGACGGACGGTTTTGGTCGAAGTGATACGCGGCAACAGTTGCGCCGTTTTTTTGAAGTCGATCGTTATTATGTTGTAGTTTCGGCTTTAAAAGCGTTGGCAGATGAAGGTCTTATTGCGAAAGAATTAGTCGTAAAAGCGATGCAACAGTATCAGATCAATCCGGATAAACCAAATCCGCTATCGGTCTAAAATCATAGGGTAAACATATATGCTAAAAGAAGTTTTAGTTCCAGACATCGGTTCTTATTCAAATGTTGATATTATTGAAATATCGGTTTCAATTGGCGATTTGATTAAAGCAGATGCTACGTTAATGACCTTGGAAACAGAAAAAGCAGCACTAGAAGTGCCAGCGCCGTTTGCGGGTGTCGTGAAAGCTGTGCATGTTAAAGTCGGTGATAAAGTTTCTGAGGGTAGCTTGATTGTAACGGTAGAAACCGTGGGGGAAGAAATCCCCCCTAGCCCCCCTTTTTCAAAGGGGGGAACAGCAACAGAAGAATCGACAGGCAAGGATACATCTGTAGGGGCGGGTCTATGTGTCCACCCTGAGCCAGAATTAAAACAGGCCGTTGTTAGTACACAAAACATCCTCCCCAGCTCCCCTATGAAGGGAGGGATTGTCCATGCCGGGCCAGGTGTGAGACGTTTTGCGAGAGAATTAGGTGCTGATCTTTCTCGAATTGGCGGTTCAGGTCCTAAAAATCGTATTTTAAAAGCAGATGTCCAAACATATATTAAAAGTATGCTGGCTCAGATCCAACCTGGGAATCTCTCGGCCGGTGGTGGTGCTGGCGGAATGTCGGTTGCACCCTGGCCACAAGTAGATTTCGCAAAATTTGGTGAAATTTCCAAAGAGCCATTGTCACGTATTAAAAAATTATCGGGTTCTTTTTTGCATCGCAATTGGGTAACGATACCGCATATTACCCAATTTGATGAAGCAGATATTACAGAATTAGAGCAGTTTCGTAAGGCTCAGCAATCTTTAGCGGAAGCACAAGGTGTTAAATTAACGCCCTTGGTTTTTATTATGAAGGCAGTTGTTGCAACATTGCAGAAGTTTTCTTGGTTTAATGCTTCTTTGGATGCAAGTGGCGCTGAACTGATTTTAAAAAAATATTTTCATATGGGTGTTGCTGTCGATACACCTAATGGTTTAGTCGTACCCGTAGTGCGTGATGTGGATCAAAAGGGCTTATTTCAATTAGCAAAAGAATTGGGTGAGATAAGCCAAAAAGCACGGAACGGCCAATTAACCGCCCAAGAAATGCAAGGCAGTTCTTTTACAATTTCCAGTTTAGGCGGCATTGGCGGGACGGCGTTTACACCTATTATTAATGTGCCCGATGTTGCCATTTTAGGTGTTTCAAAGGCGCAAATAAAACCTGTTTATGAATCAGGAGAATTTAAACCGCGCCTCTTGCTGCCGTTATCTTTGTCGTATGATCATCGTGTTATTGATGGCGCTTTAGGAGCACGTTTTGTAACATTTTTAGTGAAACAGTTATCGGATATTCGTCGATTGTTATTATAGAGGAGAGTTTAATCATGGATGCAAATCAAAAAGTCGATGTTGTCGTTTTAGGTGCAGGCCCCGGTGGCTATACCGCTGCGTTTCGTGCGGCCGATCTCGGGAAAAATGTTGTATTAATTGAGCGTGAAGAGAATTTGGGTGGCGTTTGTTTAAACTGGGGGTGCATTCCTTCTAAAGCGTTGTTGCATGCCGCCAAGGTTATTTCAGAAGCAGCAGAGTTTAAAGAGCATGGGATACGTTTTGGTGAACCCGCAATCGATTTAAATACATTAAGAACTTGGAAAGAAAGCATCATTAACCGATTAACCAGTGGGTTAAAAGGCTTGGCCAAACAGCGCAAAGTGACTGTCATCCGAGGCGAAGGTCATTTTCTTGCTGCAAATCAGATTGTGATTAAAACCAGCGAGGGCGATCAAGTTGTCTCATTTGAAAATGCGATTATCGCTGTGGGTTCGCGTCCTGTCCAATTACCATTTTTACCAAATGATCCCCGTATTATCGACTCAACAGGTGCACTCGCGTTAAAAGAAATCCCCAAACGATTATTGGTCATTGGGGGGGGAATTATTGGTATGGAAATGGCAACGGTTTATCATGCGTTAGGTACTAAAATTACCGTTGTGGAATTAATGGATGGTTTATTAGCGGGCGTCGATAAAGACATAGTAGCGCCTTTGTATAAACGAACGCAAAAGCAATATGAAAATATTTTATTAGAAACCAAAGTGACAAAAGTGGATGCAACTTCCGGGGGCTTGTTAGTAACCTTTGAAGGCAAAAATGCGCCAAAAGCGCCCGAACGGTTTGATATTATTTTATGCGCTGTAGGTCGAGTGCCAAACGGTAAAAATATCAGTGCTGAAAAAGCAGGTATTCATGTAGATGAGCGTGGTTTTATTTCTGTGGATAAACAACAACGAACAAATATTCCGCATATTTTCGCGATTGGCGATGTTGTTGGCAACCCCATGTTGGCACACAAAGCCATGCCAGAGGGGAGAGTGGCTGCGGAAGTTATTGCAGGAAAAAAACGCTTTTTTGAACCCAATTGCATTCCCTCAGTATGCTACACCGATCCCGAGGTAGCGTGGGTGGGTGTTACAGAAACAGAAGCCAAAACCAAAAATATTGCTTACGAAAAAGGTGTGTTTCCGTGGATGGCTAGTGGTCGCTCTTTAAGTTTGGGACGTGACGAAGGTGTTACTAAATTATTGTTTGATAAAGAGACACATCGCATTATGGGTGCCGGGATAACAGGCCCCAATGCAGGTGATTTGATTTCGGAGATAGCGCTCGCCATTGAGATGGGGTGTGATGCCGAAGATATTGCATTGACGATTCACCCGCATCCCACGTTGTCTGAAACGATTTGTTTATCAGCAGAAGCGTTTGAAGGGACTATTACAGATCTTTATTTGCCTAAAAAGCAACTGTAAAAATCTTCTGACACCGATCAATAAACTGGGTCGTGCCTTTAAAATGTAGGCATTAGATTAATTGAGGTTTGAGTTAATAAAATTTCCACATCCGTGTGGAACAGGAGATCAGTATAATTTTTCAGTTTGCGCATGAACTGTTTGTAATATATCCTTATTTTTATCATAGGCCTCTTGAATTACCTTACGTGCTTCCTCAGGTAGTTCAAGGCGTAACACTTTCTCATAAGCGTCCATGATGATTTTCTCATTGCTATCCAGTGATTGTAAAACACCGTGGTCACTGGTTAAACCTCGCAAAGCAGCATAACCTATCATAAAGAAACCCTTAAAGTCCTTTGCATGTTCAGGCGCTTCTCCGCCTAATTTTTCAATAGCAGCACCTAATTGTTTAATATTATCCTCTATTGAATCTCTATAAGCACCCAGTTTTTGTGTGGTTTCAGAGTCTTTTAAATTATGGACTGCCTGTTGCATTAAAAAAGAATGGTCAATTTCATATTGTGCTAGCGACTTTAAATGTTTAACGGCCTCTTGGTTATTCATAATTAACTTCTCCTTTCTTAAATTTAAGGTACTTTTGTTCTTGCAAAAGAAGGTTTATATCCTTCGGATATCGAGTATAATACACTTTAGATATTTTTGAATAGATCTTTTAAAATTACTGGTCTGCAAACTCAAATTTTTATAAAAAAAGACGCTTAGGCGTCCTACTGTCCTGCTCCTCTAGATTTGGCTTTTGTAAAACAGCAAATTTTTGGTAAATTTTAAACCATCCCCGCTCCTGTGCCTTAAATCAATCTGCCAATTTTGCATTTGCAGTAATGATTATTTTTTGGATAAGTACTCGCTACTTAGCCAAAAAATTTCAACAAGGCATTTAGGAAAAAAAGTTGTTTGCTAAACTCAGCGCGAAGCATCGTTATGTTCTTATATTTCTTTTTGTAACAACGCTTCTTTTAGAGGGATCAAGCAAATAAACTTCGCGCCTTTTGTGTTTTTGGTGTCATAATAAATTTCGCCCTGTAAATCCTCTATAAATTGTTTAACAATGGAGAGTCCTAATCCAGATCCTTGATAAATCCCCTGAGAAGAGGGAGTAAAACGTTTAAAACGTACAAAAATCTCATGTTGATTTTCTGCGGCAATTCCAGGTCCGGTATCTTCCACTTCAATTTGAATAACTGTATTTTGCTCATTTTTCTTGGCAAGTTTTGCGTAAATATTAACTTTTCCTTGCTGTGTAAATTTTAATGCATTTCCTAATAGTTCCAGTATAATTCGATAAATTCGAGTGGGGTCTCCTATGAGATAAGGAGAGATTTTTTCATCACAATGAAATTCTAATGTTAATTGTTTTTCATGTGCTTTAGGTTGATAAAGCTTGCTTAGACTGTCGAGAATGTGTTTTAAATTAAACTGTCGATACACTAAGGGTATTTCACCGGAAGTAATGTGAACAGACTCTAAAATTTCGTTTAAAAAATTAAGCAATTCTGTACTAGACTCGACTAATTTAGTTGTATAGTCTTTAATTTTACTAGGATTTGTTTCATTTCGAAGCAGCTCTGCAAAGCCGATAATGCCACTAAGCGGCGTACGAATATCATGACGCATGTTTTCTAAAAACTCAGTTTTTGCATTATTGGCGAGTTCAGCAGCTTCTTTAGCAATTTTAAATTGCTCAAACTTTGTTCGATCAGTAATATCGATTGAAATTCCTACTATACCAACTACAAAGCCGTTATCATCAAATAAGGGTACGCGGCTACTTAAAAAATAAAGTATTCCTCCATCACTATGAGGAATCGGTGGCTCTTCTATATTTGCTTTTGCCTTTCCTGTACGGATTACTTCGAGGAAATCTGCTTTAAGGGATTGTGTGGTTTCGGGAGACCACCGACCTATCTTACCCATTTCTTCAAAGTTTAATCCTTTGATCTCTTTCGAAGAGTTAAGTCCAAACATTGCCAAGACATTGTTATTACAGCCAAGCATCCTTAAGTTTTTGTCTAGCCAATAAACATTTCCTGGCATACACCCAATAATACTTTCATAATAACCAATTATTTTCTCAATAGTTTCTTCAATAGATAAGCTTTGTTGCTCTCCTGGGATGTCCTTATGTTTTTCAAATACAATATTAGTAATATTGATTAAGTTCGCTACTTCTAAAGTGTTGTTTTCGCTCATTTATTGAAATTTTTCCCTTTATGGGGTGTCTTATTTTCCACATTTAAATTAAGGATCAATTTTTAAGGAAGGGAAAATTATCTCTCTGAAGGTAACGAGTTATGCAACCATCTCTCAAACAATCTCTTTTTAAGTTAAGCTAGGTCAAAAAATTTGGGAAGTTTTTCAGCCTTTATGCACCCATAAGGTATTTTTAGAGGGTTTTAAATCCTTTTTCACTACAACTTGACCCTTTAAGTATCCATTAAGGTATAATCAGTTTTCGACTGAAGTTAGATATGGAACTGTATGAAAAATCAGCTTGGGATAACAATTCAAACCTTTACAAATCTGTCTAAAAAACAGTTAGTGAGCGTTAAGCGGTTTGTATCGGAATGCAAAAAGTCTGATGGCTATATGCCCATTTTTTATTGGAGCAGCATTGAGACGAGAAAAAACCCGGGGATTAATGAGATTCTTTGTTATGCAGAGAATGAGAAACTGGCAGCTTATGTAGCGTTGTATCATTTTGATGCGCATGAAATAGAAATTACCTTAATGATTGATTCCGCCTATAGAAATACAGCGTTTTATACTTTATTGTGGGATCAAATAAAACAAGCGACGACAAAATGTCCTGTTTTGATTACGCGGTTTGTTTTTACAGTGAATCAATCCTCTTCTTCATTTAAAGAATTTTTGCAGGGACTGGGTGCGTGTGCATTTGATACCACCTATAAATTAGCGTTAACGGCTGGAAAATTTGCGAAAATTAAGGCGATTGATGATTGCGGCCTAAAATTTCGCAAAGCTGAGAAAGCAGATATTCCTGCATTGTTCCGATTGGAAGTAGATGAATTTCAAATTTCAGAATTAGACTATAAAAATTATTTATTGCAAATGGCGGAAGATCCCGAGAAAGAAATTATTGTCGCGATTCTTAATAAAAAAATTATTGGGAAAGTGCATGTGCATCTTTCAAAAAAAATGGCGTATTTATACGATTTAAATATCCACATAGCAGATCAAGGTAAGGGATATGGCAGCGTATTAGTCTACCACGCTTTAGCGCTTCTGTTTGCGCGATCTTTTAAAAAAATCTTAGTAGATGCAACCGATAAATCACATTTAAATTGGTACGAGAGCTTCAATTTTAAACGCATCGCGACGATTGAGCATTGGAAAATGTCTGCACAATTAAGCCCGATGAAAGAACGAGAGAAGCAACTGGATGCAATATTGTTGAATTTTCATTCCCAACCAGTTCAAGATCAACTTTCACTGTTGTCTTATAAGCATTAATCATTAATCATTAGGCGGTTTTTATGAATATAACTTCGGATATATCGCAGAATTTTTCTGCCATTACCGCATTTGTGAGCTATTTAACGCTAGTGATGTTGGTAGGAGTTGTCGCTTTTTTTGCCACGCGTAATTTATCAGATTATGTCTTAGGCGGTAGACGTTTAGGGGGGGCTGTTGCCGCGCTGAGTGCAGGCGCTTCTGATATGAGCTCATGGTTATTAATGGGATTGCCCGGCATTGTGTATGCGGCGGGATTGCGTCAGATTTGGGTAGCCATTGGTTTGACAATAGGCGCCTATTTTTCTTGGCGGTTAATTGCCAAGCGTTTGCGGATCTATTCTGAGGTTGCCCATGATTCGGTAACATTGCCTGCCTATTTAGATAACCGCTTTAGAGATACCTCCAAAAGTATTCGCATGGTTGCAGCGCTGGCTATTTTGGTATTCTTTACGTTTTATGTCGCCGCGGGTTTATGTGCGGGTGGCGTATTACTGAGTAGGACTTTTGGCTTATCGTATACCGAAGCATTATGGTTGGGCACGGCGATTATTATGCTGTATACCACCATCGGTGGATTTTTGGCAGTGAGTTGGACGGATTTTTTTCAAGGCAACCTAATGTTGATTTGTTTGCTTCTAGTGCCGTTATACGCGATAGAAAGTGTGGGAGGATGGAGTGCCGGGATCGATAAAATATTATTAGTTAAGCCCGATTATTTAAGTTTAACCGTCGGTTTATCGTTTTGGAAAATGGTGAGTCTTGCATCTTGGGGCCTCGGTTATTTTGGGATGCCTCATATTTTAGTGCGATTTATGGCAGTAAAGTCGGTTAAAGAAATTCCGTTGGCGCGTCGCGTCTGTATTTCATGGATGGCATTATCTTTAGTGGGTGCGATATTAGTGGGGGTTGTAGGTGCGATTCATTTTTGCGATTGTCCTTTAGGTAATAAAGAAACTGTTTTTATGGATTTATCTGAACGCGTATTTTCGCCTTGGGTGATGGGCATTATTTTAGCTGCTATTCTTTCTTCTAGCATGTGTGCAATTGATTCACAAATGTTAGCGGCCTCTAGTGCTTTAACAGAAGATTTCTATCGCGCATTGTTTAGGCGTAAGGCATCTCAGCGTGAATTAATGTGGGTAGGACGCGTAACTGTTATATTTATTGCAGGTTTTGCAATTTATCTCGCCAGACAGCCAACGCAGAGTATTATGGATTTGGTCGAATTTGCATGGGCAGGATTAGGTGCAACTTTTAGTGCATCTGTTGTATTGTCGTTATATTGGAAGCGTACCACCCGCAATGGTATTGTTGCTGGCATTATTGTCGGAAGCATGACGGCGATTGTTTGGCGATACTTAGGCCTAAGTGGGATGATGAATGAAATCTTGCCCGGCGTTATTCTATCTGCTGTTGCCATTTATGTGATGAGTTTGCTTGACCAAAAACCGAGCATCGAGATTAGCCAAGAATTCGATAGAGTCGTTAACCTAGCGAAGAATGTATAATGTGTTTAGCGAAGGCGTTCCAGAGTCGAATTTTGGAAACGATTCAGGTTATTCAGAAACGCGTTCGGGCAGGCAATTTCTCGCTGATTACTTTAACAGAATAAAACAAAGAGACGAAGAAAATGTTAACGGATTTCATAGAAGAGTTGAATACTTTTATAAAAATGAGTCAATTATATCTTCTTCCCTGGCTTTACTGTTTTGCAGGATTGTGGGGTTTTAATATTGTAAATTGGGTATTAGGATCGCCTCTCAATATATTTGGGATTTATCCGAGGCATATTTTTGGATTGTTGGGTATTATTTTTTCACCGATTCTGCATAAAAATTTTAGTCATTTGTTTTTTAATAGCATTCCGTTATTTGCATTGGGGTTAGCGATTTTAGCAAGAGGGTTACCTATTTTTCTAGAGGTTACGGGCTTTGTCGTTATTTTGGGTGGTTTTGGGGTATGGTTATTTGCGCGTCGTGCAATGCATATCGGTGCTAGTGGACTCGTTTCGGGTTATTTCGGTTATATTTTGGCAACGGCTTATTTTGATCCCAGTTTTACGGCATTGCTTTTGGCGCTTGTGGTTGCCTATTATTTTGGATCCATTTTTTTAGGGATCTTTCCGCAAGAAGATAAAATTTCGTGGGAGAGCCATTTGTTTGGTTTTTTAGCCGGCATAGGCAGCGCATTTCACTTCATTTCTTTCGCCTTTTGGCAGAAAGTGTTTAATTGAGTTCTTGCAATTCTTTACTATCTGGAAAATTGGTCTGTAGCGTTTTTAGAGCATCATCTGCAAGCTGTGGCATGCCGAGTTGTCGATAGCATTTAACCATTATCGCGAGTGTTTCAGGAATAACAGCCGTTTTTTCGAAGTTTTTTACGATGTAATTAGCACGATTGGCCGCAGATAACCAAGCGCCGCGTTTTACATAATACTTGACGACACTCAATTCGTGATTGGCTAACTGGCTTCTTAAAAATATCATGCGTTGGCGTGCATCAGGAGCGTATTCGCTATTTGGAAAGCGATCGAGCAATTCTTTAAAAGCATCAAAAGATTCTATCGCTATTGAAGAATCTCGTGCACTTTTATCGAGTGGTAAGTAACGGAAGGTAAACGAATAGTTTTGATCAAACGTGACGAGACCTTTTAAATAATAAGCATAATCTACGTGTGGATGATGTGGATTCATACGAATAAATCGATCAGCGGCAGAAATGGCTAACGCCGGTTCATTTTGCTTGTAATAAGCGTTGATTAATCCCAGTTGTGCTTTATCGGAATATTCGCCATAAGGGAAACGAGCCTCTAGGGCCTCGAAGTCTTTGGCGGCTGCTGGAAACTTTTCTTTGGCAACATTTTTTTCTGCTTGCGCATAAATTTCTGAAGCAGACATACCTTTGTAGTTATCTTTATCCTTGGATTGGCAGCCAACCAATAAAATTGCCGCAATAAGAGTTATAATAATACCTAAGTTTTTTAACAAGAAATCACCTACACCTGATCAATTTACCAATTACTTCATTCTAACGCAGCTTAGGCGTTGCTGCAATTGGGTTGTTGCAAGATAAAGTTTTTTAGATAATATTTTGATTCGCTGCTGAACTCGCTTCGCTCAAACATGCATCCACTCACCAAAATATTATCTAAAAAGCTTTATCTTGCGTTCTGGGTGGGGATCCGATAAGCTGGCTTTCATACTATGAGCGATTTAACAGAACATATTAGACTTTCTGCCGCTATTTCGGCGGAATTGGCTGGAAAACGGTTGGATCAAGCACTGGCTTTGTTGTTTCCGGCACATTCGCGTTCGCGCTTAAAAGACTGGGTAGATAATGAAAAAGTGACTGTCAACGGCCTTTTTAAACGTCCGCGTACTAAAGTGGTTGAGGGCGATCAGATTGAGATAGATGCAGCAATAGAGGTCTTATCAGATTGGGTGGGAGAACCTATTGCACTCGATATTGTTTATGAAGATGCGCATTTATTAGTGATTAACAAGCCTGCTAATTTGGTCGTGCATCCTGCAGTGGGAAATTGGGTGGGAACCTTAGTTAACGCGCTATTACACCATTGCCCTAGCCTAAGCCAAATTCCCCGTGCTGGGGTAGTACACCGATTAGACAAAGATACGACGGGTCTTATGGTCATCGCCAAAACGCTTGTTGCACAAACCAGCCTGGTTAATCAATTGCAGGCACGAACAGTTAAGCGTATTTATGAGGCCGTAGCCTATGGGGTGATATTATCTGGCAATACTATTAAGGAACCCATTGGACGGCATCCGCACGATAGGATACGCATGGCAGTGTTAGAATCGGGCAAAACCGCTGTTACACATTATCGCGTTATCGAAAGATTTAAATCGCATACGCATCTGCGTGTGCAGCTCGAAACAGGGCGCACACATCAAATCCGTGTACATTTGGCGCATATTCACCATCCGATTATTGGCGATAAAATATATGGTGGGCGTTTACGGTTACCCCCTAAAGCTTCTTTAGAATTGCAAACCTGTTTAAAAGATTTTCCAAGGCAGGCGTTACATGCAAAAAGTTTAGCATTATTGCACCCTGAAACAGGCACAGAAATGCAATGGGAAGTGTCGTTACCAGGGGATATACAGCAATTATTATCTGTTTTACGTTCGGTTTCTTAGGGCCTATCAGATGAGAGCTTGCTCGAAAACCGTGCTCAAAAAAGAAAAGTTATTGTTTGACGACTCGCAACTTTTGAGTCTTGACAATCCTTTAGACTCCGTATTAGGATTAAACCATGATATCCAAAAGTGGTTTATTTAAAGCAAAAATTGGTTGGCGTTGGTAAAACTATCAACATTTCTTTGTGCCATTTTTTTTTAAATTAATACCTAGAGGATATCAATATGCTAGTACCGTTCAATCTGTTATCAATCTTATCATTTGTACAACCCCGTTTCTTATCAGTTATTTTACGTCTCTTGTTTTGCTTTAGTGCATTTTTAGGCTGCTGCACATCAATTCACGCCGAGCAATCTAGCCCTGTTTTAAAACCACTTCAGATTGGTATTTTAATTCCCATGGATCATGCAGCGATCCGCGACATTGTTGCAGGATTTGAGGGGGTTGTACGCGCACATTATCCCAATAGAACCATCTATTTTAATGTACAAAGTGCGCAAAATGATATCAAATTACAAAGAAGTATTATTGAATTATTTGTGGGAAAAAAGATGGATATCATTGTTCCCGTTGGGACGAGTGCAACGCAAATGACGCTTTCTTTAGTGAAGGAACAACCCATCGTTAGCTTGGCGGCACAATATACAGAAGTAGATCGGCAAAAGCGGGTATTTAAAAACATGACAGGGGTTCTCGATGAAATTGGTGGCAAAAAGAAATTGGCGTTTATTAAATCAGTTATGCCGAAGATTAAAACAATTACATTGATTTATCACAGTGGCAATGAAAAAAACTATGCAGAAATCGCGGAATTGAAGACTGAGAGCAAGGCGTTGGGCATCACATTACAAACGCTGATGATTCAAATCCTTCCGGAATTAGAGACCGCGGCACGCGCGATTCTGCCCAATACAGAAGTCATTTTGATTGGCAAAGATCATCTGTTGGCCAGCGGGATCCGCATGTTGATTCCCATTGCAGCTTCCCGGGGCATCCCTTTAATGACATCCGATGAAGGAACGGTAGCAGAAGGCGCAGCAGTTGCACTGGGCGTTAGTGAGCGCATGATTGGTGAAGAAGGCGGAAAATTAGCCATTAAGGTGTTAGATGGGTATCCTATTAAAAATCTGCCCATGCAAGAAATGCAAACACTCATAGCATTTTATAATCTCAGCGCAACTCAGGAAAAGATAACGGTTGGTGCATTGCAAGATTATGCGTTAAAAAATCATATAGTATTGATGAAGCGCGGAAAACGCCTGCAGTCATCTTGAGGCGATCTCGGGCTTATTGTATGATGACAGTCTGTTTCCAAAAAATAAAAGTTAGATTTATGTTAAAATAGGGTTAACAAAATGTGGATTCTTGTATAGATGAAAGTTAGCGAACATTGGTTAAAAACCTTTATTAATCCCTCGCTTTCTGCGGCAGCATTAGGTGAACAGTTAACCAATGCAGGTATAGAAGTGGATAGCTTGGATTTTGATGCTGCCACCCAGCAAAATATTTTCACACTTAAAATTCCGCCCAATCGGGGTGATTGCTTAAGCATAGAGGGGATCGCCCGCGAACTCTCTTTATTAAATGCGATTCCTTATCAGGCCACTGCTGCTCCCAGTGTCGAGCCAAGCCATTCAGAAACTTTCCCTGTTCGCATCGAAAACCCCGAGCTTTGTCCGCGATATATGGGGTGTGTTGTAAAAAATATCGATAACACAGCCCAAATCCCAGATTGGCTAAAAGAGCGGTTGGCATCGGGGGGCATTCGAAGTCTTTCTCCTGTCGTGGATATTCTGAATTACGTGATGTTGGAATTGGGACAACCGATGCATGCCTTTGATCTGGCAACACTGGAATCTGAACTGGTGGCTCGAAAATCAGTGGCAGGTGAACGCATATCAGCGTTAGGTGATCGAGAAATCGTACTCGATGCAGAGGCCTTGGTGATTGCAGATAAATCTAAAGTGCAAGCGCTTGCTGGCATTATCGGTGGGCTCCATTCTTCCGTCACAGAAAAGACAGCCACAATACT
>DATLWY010000089.1:0-3080 GCA_035576045.1 Gammaproteobacteria bacterium
CGTTAAAGTTATGTAGTCATTCGCTCGAAATAACGAATAGAGCGTTTCTATAATCGCCAGGGTTTGGATAAGGATTTGCCGATTTCAGGATTGGATTATGAGGGCCTGAAGATGAACGACAAAAAACTGGATAAGCATAAAATATCTTCCGGCAGCTGGAAAGATGCTTTGGAACTCTTAGCGCATGTTGTTTTTGCAATATGCGTTGTCTATGTAATTTATGGGTATTTTCACCAGAAAGACATTGAGAATGATCTGGTCGAAAAGAAAAAAATAGAAAAGATAGAAAAGGAAAGCCAGGCATCCGGAGGTTACCGGATTAAGTCTAATAATTTAAATCTAAAATCTTAATAAATGTCTCCGCAGAAGCTTTTTTAGCTAAATGCCTCATAATGAGGTTCTTCTAGTTCATTTGCTTTTTACCATTTTTGATAGGCTTAAAAATCGCTTTGCTTTATTATTGTCCGGTAGTGTTAGGGCCGTCATAATTAAAACAGTCACCGCTTCGTCTGAAGATCTTAAAAACCCCAAAAGAAACCTCAGCGTTGTCAGGTTAAAGCATCAAAGCAAAAGTCAAAAAAATCGGCCGAAACTATTCCTGCATAATAATTATATTTCACTGTTATCTTTCTATGGCGGGATCCCGGGCTTCGGGTCCGTACTAATGCTAATGGGTGCGCCTGCCGATAATAGGTATAGCTTCTAGATGTCCTTAAAGTTAAAAGATATTCAAATAGGTGTGAGGTATACAATTATGCAAGAAAATAAAAAATGGCGTGTAAATTATAGTGAATACTCAGAGTCTGATAAAGGCATAGAAACCATAGGTCAAACGATTGTCCACGTAATATTAGCCTTATTCATACTTGGCGTGGCATACACATTTTTTGCTAAAACAGAATGGAAAATGTTGGTTAAGTCGCCTGAGCTTAAACCAACTACTGCAGAGTTTATAGCAAATAAAATCTAAAAAAATGAGAAAAAGGGATTAAAAACAACCCCTACTCACTCTACCGTTCTCGGCCAAAAAACTGCAAACCACGCGCCTAAATGCACCTTGAAGACACGAAAAACAGTGTTTTCAAGATAATCTGCAGCTTTTTATAGTAAATCGGCTTATTTATAAAATAGATCTTTCACAACATATTTCACGCTAATCGAGATTAATATGCCTCATATTGAGAAAAAGGGTATTTCCTCTCTAAAACCTAGGGCTTTTTTTAATAAACGCCTATTTATCGATCGGTTCTGGCGGGAGTTCGCCGGGCACGGGGTGATTTGGACCCGGATCATTGGGCGTATGGGGAGGTTGCGGGTTGCCGGGAACGGACGCTTCCCATGTTTGAACAGTTTCCATAGCTTTTCCTTATTAAAAAATTTTAATTACACTCTTTATTCTAACACGCTTTGGGCTTACAAAATTGAATCCCCTAAAAGCCGTGTTTGGTGAATCCTAAAGACCCATGCGAATAAGTCTCCGCCAGCACTATCATAGCACTTCCTTAGGGGTTTTGTACTCCAAACATTTTCTACGGATGCGATTCAATAACCAGCCTATTGGTACATATAGTATTTTTCATTCTGCTATAGACGGAATAAATCCCCCCGCTTGCATCTGCCAAAGCTTATAAAAATGGCATTTAGTATCTTTTAATAAGGAGTCCAAAGAACCATCCTCTATTATTTTCCCCTGAGCAAAAACTAATATTCTATCCATATCTTTTAGCGTTGAGAGTCTGTGGGCAATGACAATGGTTGTTTTTTTTGCCATCAGATTATCTAAGCTTTCTTTTATATAACGCTCGGTAACGGAATCAAGTGATGATGTCGCTTCGTCTAGCAATAAAATGGGCGCATTCTTGAGAAACGCCCGGGCAATCGCGATTCTCTGCCTTTGTCCGCCCGATAATTTTACGCCGCGCTCACCCACTAAAGCCTGGTATTGGTTCGGTAGTTCGCAAATAAATTCGTGACATCTTGCTAATTTAGCGGCTGCAATTACTTCATCATCAGTTGCATGCATTTTGGCAAATCTGATGTTTTCCATAATGGTTCTATGGAACAGTTCAGACTCTTGTGGGATAGTGCCAACTTGTTTTCTGAGAGAGTCTTTAGTGACTTGTTTAATATTTTGATTGTCAATTAAAATACTTCCTGATTGTGTGTCAATCAAACGTAAGATGAGTTTGATAAAAGTTGACTTCCCGCTGCCGGAATATCCCACCAAACCTACACGTTCGCCTGGAGGAATCGTTATATTTAGATTAGCAAATAATGGTCGCTCACTTCCTTTATACTGAAAGCACACACCTTGAAATTTAATTTCTCCTTGTTTGATCCGAATAGGTAATGCGCCAGGCATATTTATAACGTCATGTGGCACCCTCACAAAGTTTAATGCTTGATTCATCGTTCCTACCGATTTTGCAAATCTCTGCATTTGCTGGCCTATACCATAGACTGCATCTACAAATCCGGTAGTTAATGCTAGTACGAGCGCGAAATCTCCTACACTTATCCACCCGTGAACACGACCATAAATAAGTGTTATAGCCATACACGCGGTTAGCAGCGTGACACCGCAACCTTGAACAAAGCTAATCTTTAAAATAAACCACTGTAAGTTTCTATCATTATTCACGAGTACCTTTAAATCACTTTTAATATTGGATACTTCGCTAGGGATGTTAGCAAATAATTTAGTGCTCATTACATTAGTAAATGAGTCAGACATTGTCCCAAACATTTTTGCGGCTGATTCTGAATGTATCCTTGATAGATTTTCAGAGCTTCTTGATGCGGCATAAGAAAAATAAACAAATAAAATAGCCCAGACAAATAAAATTATTCCGAATATGGGATGTACAACTGCAAACAAAGTGACGCTAGCAATAATTAAAGCTAGTAGCCTAGGTACAAACCATTCATTGATTATATTAATGATATTTTCTATTTCGACTAAATCAGATATTTTTTTTGTTAGGCTACCGCTAAAAGTATTTTGAAAAAAATCATGGGAATGGTGAAGTAGGTAGGTGAATACGTCTTCACTCATCGCTGATTTTATTGCAGGGGATAAA
>DATLWY010000090.1:0-20919 GCA_035576045.1 Gammaproteobacteria bacterium
CCCGAAAAATTCCAATAACTTTCGTCTATAGTATAAGTTGTCTGTTTGAATTTCAATATAATAATGAATTGACGCTTTATTTGTTGATAAAGATATTATGAAAAATTTGGGTATTGGTGTTGTGCGTAAAGAAAGTATAGAAATTATCTCATAAATTTTATTGAACTTTAAGATCAAGGCTGGTCTAAGTTTCGGGAATTGGTTAGCCATAAGCGAGATCGACGAGGTGGTGAACTATTGCTGGTAAATTCCAAGAATACTTCAATTACTTGTCCTAGATACGGCTTTGTTTCGAAAGACATCCGTAAAACCAAGAGCGAGTTTAAGTGTGTAGAATGTTCCGATTGCAACCATGCAGATTTGGTGGGTGCAATAAACATAGCAGGGCGGGACACGCCTGATTAGCTTGTGGAGGGGCGCCGTCTGGCGCTACAATGAAACAAGAATCATCTAGAATTGTAGCGTAAGTTGCACTTTTAGTATCCTACCGCCTTTAGGCGGCGGAGAAGCTCAATAAAGAACCGGCTGCAAGAAGTCTTGGCCACCTGTAAACAACCAAATGCTACTCTACGACTTTGAAAATATTTAATATTATTATGAAATAGCGGATTTACAATAGGTATGACGTCGCAATAAGGCACTGTTACCGATCACCTTCGTTTGGGATGGTAACCACAAACCCCCGGCACAGGGGGGGTTTTTCTTGACCATAGGGAATTAAAAGCGCTACTGGAACCTCTTCGGGTAATAATTACGCTTTCGCCACGAGACACAAAACCTAGTAAGGCTGGCAGATTAGTTTTAGCCTCATATGAGCCGACCATATCTATAAACAGGCCGATGCACATAATTTAACATAATATACATTATACGAAGTTAAAGATTACGCTTTCGTATTAGCAAAGTTGATCATTGATGAAAATTCTATATGGATAATACATGGTGAGCCTCACTTAGAAGTTGATCCACCCGAGTTTCCCTCATTGTTAACTAAGAATCAATCGGAGCAGTCAAGAGATGACGCTTAAAGGATTAAATTATTTTGTTTTGCCAAAGTAATTCTAAGAAATTTTCCCAATATATGATTTCTACACCTTCGTGAATCCTATGGATCTTATCAAACGAAACTAAGAAGTATTTTTTGCAAATATTTTCTTCTTGTAGCGCTTTAATACCTTTAAGATGTTTTGAATTAACAGATTTCGTGGATTTTATTTCGATTGCAATATCATCACCAATGATAAAATCAACTTCTTTTTCATTTTGAGCTGCCCAAAAACTTAAAGTAAGGTTTTTTCTGTTATAGCTTAAATAAGCAGTTAATTCCATTGCCATAAAATGCTCAAAAGCTTGGCCATAGACATCGGTGTTGGGCTCCACCGTGTAAATTTCCGCTAATTGATGCATAACGCCGACATCAAAAAAGTAAAATTTAGCCGTACTAATGGCTTTCCGTTTTTGCGTTTTAGTCCAGGCAGGTAGTAAAAATCCAATTAAAGTGTCTTGTAAAACCTGATAATATTCTCTAATCGTTGTGGCAGGAATACCAACATCATTGGAAAGAGAGCTAAAATTCAGTAGCTTTCCACTGGTTAGTGCAGAAAATTGTAGAAATTTTGCGAAAGATTGAATTTTTCTAACAATCGCTTCGGCCTGAATTTCTTCTTTTAAATACGTATCTACATAAGCGATTAGCTCTTCTCGTGGATTTTCGCTTAAGTAGACTGAAGGTAATCCACCAAAATTCAAATAACGCAGCAATGAAAAATCGGGAATTTCCGAGCTTGTTAAAGGAAATAAATGTGCTTCCCATGCTCGCCCTGCTAAAAGATTTACATCATTTTTTCGAAGTTTACGTGCACTGCTACCTGTTAGTAAAAATCGGATTTTTTTTTCTTCTATTAATCGATGTACTTCATTGAGTAGTATGGGTACTTTTTGCACCTCATCAATAACGATTATTGTTTCAGCGTTAGGTCTTGTCTCAATGATTTCTTCCAGTAAACTGGGATCCGCGCTTAGTCGTAAAAACATATCGCTTTTTAATAAATTGATGATGAGGACATTTGCGGACAATTGTTCACGGATAAGGCTTGTTTTGCCAGTCGTGCGAGGTCCAAAAAGAAAAAATGATTTTTTCTGCAATAAGTCAGAAAGCTTTAATAACCTTTGCAGATACACAGAATAAGTCCTCTAGAGCTTTAAAATGCCTGTTTTCATTAATTATAATGCTGAAAATAGATTAAATCAACATTAGCATTGTTGATTTTTGAAGATATTCGCCTAAGTTTAAATATCAGGTGATTGTGATTTTGAGGCTTGCTGCTACTTGTAGCCATTACAGTAGTTATCGCGGTGTTGGCGGCAAAAGGTGGGGAAGGTGAATAGGAGCTCAAAAAAAAGTAAGAGCGATCTCCGACTTTAGATCTTATCTCTGATGACGAATCGCCTCTATTACCGCGGGTATACCGCCCTTCTTTACCGCATTGGCAAATTGATTTTTATACCCTTTTAAAAGGCTGACATCTTCTACGATAATGTCGAAAACCCTCCAGGCATTATCTCGGCGAATCAATCGATAGTCCATGCGAATGGGGGTTCCGCTCTCTTTTTTAATCTCACTTGAAACTCGTATCTCTTGTTGATCTTTAATCTTTTGCCGCAATGGAAAAAATGCCACTTTTTCATTTCTAAATTTTATTAAAAAATGTGTGTAATTTTTGACAATAAAATTCCTAAATTCACATACAAAAGCTTCTCTCGTGGTATCGTCTGCCGCATGCCAAGCATTACGCCCTACTGTCCAGCGCGCCATCGCGTGGAAATCTATATGGGGTAAAATTATGGTGTCGATAATGGGATAAACATTTTCAGGCTCGTGTTTTAAGGTTTGGCTATTATCCTTTAATTTAATCATCACATTTTTTGTGATGTTTTCTAGCATTTCAATGGGGTGTTCCGAAGCAATACTCGAACTTGATATTAGAAAACACCAAAAGGTTACTACATAAATAATTGCGTATTTTTTTAACATGTCTTTTTTCCTATGGCAGCGTTATTATAGATATCTTAGCATTTATTTCCATACTTATAGAGAAGCTTAACACTATATTGCAACAAATGCAACATAGCTATCTATTTTACCTTTTAAGATGTGAATGCAAAGAATTATCATAAATTTCCCAAAATTCCGCTATTGTTTAATTTTTCTATAATGTGTGCTTGGGTTAAAATCCTTTTATATTTCAAAACGTTCAGCAATTTTAGCTTTTACCTTCTCCCGTGCCGATATCGGAGCAATTTTAATAAAGATATCTATGACGCCTATCCCTGAATAACCTGTTACTTTAATTCCTCCCTCTACGTCCATTTTGAATCGAATATGTCCTGGCGGATATTTATGCCTGCAAGCTTCAGAAATACTCAAAACCACTTTTTGCACACTCGGAACTTCTTCTATCCAAAGTATATTATTTTTTAGATGTTTATCCAGGCTTGTGTGCCGCCCTTTCATACGGTAATGGCTTTTTTAGGTTCGCTCTCTAGGGTGTCTGCTAAAAACATATACATCGCGGGCACTACAAACAATGTAAATAAGGTACCAATAGAAATTCCGGAAGCTATCACCAAACCAATATTAAAACGACTCACTGCACCCGCCCCTGTGGCCATAATAAGGGGTAATACACCCAACACCATCGAAGCTGTTGTCATTAATATAGGTCGAAGACGAATTGCCGATGCCATTTCTATTGCTTCTCTTTTATTCTTGCCTTCCTTTTGCAAATCATTGGCAAATTGTACAATTAAAATTCCATGCTTACTGATAAGTCCTATCAGCGTTACCAACCCCACTTCGCTGTAAATATTTAAACTAGCTCCCCCAATACCTAAACTCACAAAAATCATCGCCCCACAAATAGACATTGGTACGCTAATAAGAACAATCAGCGGATCTCTGAAACTTTCAAATAACGCGGCTAAAGTCAAAAAAATAATTAGCAGTGCAAAGAAAAAAGTAATCATGAGACTGTTACTTTCTTGCTGAAACTGTCTCGATTGACCCGCATAATCCACGGCATAACCCGCTGGTAGCACCTCTTGTGAGAGTGTATTTAAGGTTTCTAAAGCCTGACCCATGCTGACGGAAGGTAAGGCGATTCCTGTAATCGTTGCAGAATTTAATTGTTGAAAACGATTTAGGGATTCAGGGACGACAGTCGTTTTAAGGGACGCAACCGTAGATAACGGAATAGAAGAATTATTGACTGTAATATAATAATTTAGTAACTGGTCTGTATTGAGGCGTTCAGCCCGCATCACTTGTGGAATAACTTGGTAAGAGCGCCCTGAAAGATTAAAATAGTTAACGTAATTTCCCCCTAAATTAGAACCTAATACATTACCAATATCTTTCATTGTTAACCCAAGGTTGGCTACCATATCTCGATTTAAAACAATACGGGTTTGCTTTTTGTCGACTTTAAGGTCGGTATCGAGAAACATGAAATGACCGCTTTTATAGGCTTTTTCTAACAGTTCATTAGAAATCTCATTTAACCTTTCATAAGAATCTGTTGTTTTTATAACGAATTGAATCGGTAAACCGCTTGTACCAGGCAAAGAAGCCGGTTGAAAGGCCACAACATTTGCGCCAGAAATGTGAGAAAAAAGCCCTTGCAATTCCGGCTGAATTTGATTAGTTGTTCGATGGCGTTGATCCCACGGTTTTAATACAATACCACTAATGCCTGTATTAAGGCCAGCAACGCCGGTTAATTGGAAAACATGATCAAGCTCAGGGAACTTCAAAAATGTTTCGTAAACTTGTTGCATATAACTTTCTGTTTGACGTAATGTTGCATTCGGTGATGTAGTTAAAAGTGAAATTACAATACCTTGATCTTCTTGTGGCGCAAGTTCTATCTTAGAAGTTGAATAGAGAAAATAAATGCTACCCAAAATAATAATTGAAAAAACAGCAGTTACAGAAAGATAGTTCAGCGAATAATGCAAACCGCGTTCATAACTTTTACGACATTTTTCAAATTGTTTATCAATATAAATGCTAAACCGGTTTTGATTGCTGTGATGATTGTTCGAAGAAAGCAATAGTTTAGAACACATCATGGGTGATAAGGTTAAAGCAACCACCGCAGAAACACCGACAGCGCCTGCTAAGGTAAAGGCAAATTCGGTAAAAAGCGCGCCGGTTAAACCGCCCATAAATCCGATAGGTAAATAAACCGCAATCAGGATCACTGAAATAGCAATGATGGGATTAGCCAGCTCTCGTGCACCAAGCAAAGAAGCTTCCAGGCGAGACATTCCCGCTTCCATATGACGATGCACGTTCTCAACGACAATAATGGCATCATCGACCACAAGTCCAATCGCTAAGACTAACGAAAGCAAGGTCAGCAAATTAATGGAAAAACCCATTAACAGCATAATAAAAATAACGCCTATTAAGGATAATGGGATCGCAACAACCGGTATAATAACAGATCGAATTGACCCTAAAAATAGAAAAATAACAGCGGTAACGATAAGCAATGCTTCCAGTAAAGAACGCTCTACTTCATGGATAGCGCTTTCGACATACTTAGTCGCATCATAAGCAATTTGTCCTTCAATGCCTTCAGGCAATTGTCGTTGGATATCGGGAAATGCGTCCCGTATGGCGCCAATAACAGTGAGTATATTTGCCGAGGGAGAAACCTTAATCCCAATATAAACTGCATTTTTATTATCAAAACTCACCGCTGTGTCGTAGCTTTCTGAACCCAAAGTAACATTTGCGACATCACTCAGGCGCACAGTCGCACCATTTTCTGATTTTAAAACAAGATTATTAAATTCATCGAGCGAGTGTATATCGGTATCGGCGGTTAAGTTGACCGTTATCATCTGTCCTTCTGTGCGGCCTACAGCAGAAATAAAATTATTATTGCTAAGTGCGCTTGAAACATCCGTTGCAGTGAGATTATAAGCTGACATCTTGGCCGGATCGAGCCACGCTCTTAATGCAAACTCTCGATCACCCAAAATCTGCGCTTGCTGAATACCTTCAATTGCTTGAAGTTTAGGCTGGACAATCCGGATTAGATAATCTGTAATTTTATTACTGGATAAAATTTTGCTGGAGAAACCGATATACATAGAGTCAATGCTTTCTCCTACTTCAATAGTAATCGCAGGTTGCTGTGCACTGGGGGGTAATTGATTTAAAATAGCATTGACGTTTGTATTGATTTCACTTAATGCTTTATTGGGATCATAGTTAAGCTTTAACAAAGCTCTTACGGCGCTGACCCCTTGTAGGCTGGTGGAAGTAATATATTCAATGCCATTAGCCTGGGCTAAAGCGGTTTCTATTGGGGTTGTAATAAATCCTGCCACAAGGGCGGGATCTGCGCCAACATAGGCCGTTGTTACAGTGATGGTTGCATTTTGGGTAAAGGGATATTGCCGAACTGGAAGCTCTGAGAGTGAACGTATCCCGAGCACCAAAATAAGTAAACTAATAACAGTTGCCAGTACAGGACGGCGTATGAATATATCAGTTATTTGCATTATTCATCCACTGCAATAGGTGTTGGATTGTTGCTGGGTACTACAGTGTTATTGATAATAATCGGTGTTCCATTTTTAATTTTTAATTGACCACTGGTGACGATCCAATCCCCCTCTTTTACGCCTTCTAATATGGCGATTTGATCGCCACGTGTTTCACCAACTTTGACGAAAACTTGTGTTGCAACGTATGCGGCATTTCCCTTTTTGTCTTTTCCCGTTTCTTTAGCGATATAGACAATTTCGCCATAAGGGTTAAAACTGATTGCTGTTTGCGGTAATGTTAAAAAACGTTGCGGTTCTCCTGTATCAACTTCTACTGTACCAAACATGCCTGGCAAAAGCTTTAATTCGGCATTAGTCAGTGTGGCTTCTACCTCCACATTGCGCGTTTTTAGATCGATAATAGGATTTACAGTGGTAATTTTTCCTATAAATGGGCGATGCAGATCGGCATCCGTGAAAAATGAAACGCTTAAGCCTGTTGAAATTTTATTTAACATTTTTTGGGGCAAAAAGAAATCCAAATAAACGGGTGCGATGGCTTGAAGTGTGACTAGATTATCGCCCGGATTAACATATTGTCCCAAATTAACAAGGGACACCCCCAGACGACCTGCAAAAGGAGCACGAAGCGTCTTTTTTGCAATAATTGCTACCTGGCTTGCAATTTTCGCTTCTTTATTTTTGAGATCAGCTTCATCTGTTTCTAAGGCAGATTTACTTATCACGTTTGCCTTAAATTGTGTTTTGTCACGTTCGTAGGTTATTTTGGCAAGTTGAGCAGTGGCTTCCAGCGAATGTAATTCTGCAACTTCAACATCCGTATTCAGCTCGATTAAGAGGTCATTTTCTTTAACAGAGGCACCCGGCTTAAAATGAATATGGCGAACAATGCCAGCAACCTCAGAAGTCACGTTAATGCCTTGTACGGCTCTCAAACTACCAGAAGCTTTTATTCGAGGTTGCCAATCTTGATATTCTGCTTGCATCGCTGATACGTTAACTTGAGGTCGTTGACCCATCATAAATTTATAATAGATAAAGCCACTTAAAAATTTATATCCAAAAATAGCACCAAATAAGGCAAACATGCAAATAAGCATGACGGCCATTTGCTTGCTCATTCCGCTTTTCTGATAAAACTTTAGCGCGCAGGCTTTAGTGTATGAATAGAATTTCCGGCAAACTTTCTGAGCAAAATTCAATGCGGAACGGATTTTTGGGATAATTCGCTTGATTAGATTCACGTAAGGTCAAATCCTTTTTGAAACAGATTAAAATGAGTGTTTGTATCCCATATTAACCTAGAGTCAGGCATTTTACAAAAAGATTGTGCTCTGCCACAAAGAGACCCATGAAACCCTTTTTTCTTAATAATCAGGAAGCAGCGGATTGGTTGGATTTCGTGCCTGGCATTTTATCGGGATAGATTTCAGAGATCAGCATAGAGTTACCTCTTTCCGTTACAATACGCGCGTGTTTTCGTGTTAATTCTCGTGGTTCGCGAACGCCGCAAGAATGACTAATAACGCCTGTTTCGTACAAGATGTTTTTCAAATAGTTGGCGACTCTAACCGCTTTTGTGGCCGGATCTAATCCTTTCACTAAATGTGCTTGATGCGTTGTAATACCGGTTGGGCACGTATTTTTATGGCACTGCAATGCTTGAATGCACCCTAAAGCAAAAGCAAAACCGCGCGCAGAGGCGACAAAATCAGCACCCATGCACAATGCCCAAGCCACTTCGGCAGGCGTGATCAATTTTCCGGCGGCAATTACTTTAATACGATCGCGTAACCCGTATTCAACGAGTTTGTCAATCAGAACCGGTAAACTTTCAGCGATGGGTAATCCCATGTAATCAATTAAACTTGCCGGGGAAGCGCCTGTGCCCCCTTCTGCACCATCTAATGTAATAAAATCGGGTGCGTTTTCAATACCTCTTTTTAAAATTTCAACGCAGAGATCATCTAACCACTCGTAACTACCAATGACTATTTTAAACCCTGTCGGTTTACCGGTGAGCGCGCGAATATGTTCTATAAAATCCATCAACTCTGCTACATTGCTAATCTCGGGATGTCGATTGGGACTTATAGAATCTTGATGCGCTTTAATAAAACGAATTTCTGCGATTTCAGGGGTTACTTTAATAGCCGGTAAAATACCGCCTTTCCCGGGTTTTGCGCCTTGGCTTAATTTTAATTCAAACATTTTTATTTGTGGATAAAGGGCAACGCCTCTCAGCGCCTCATCACTCAGCTTTCCATTTGCATCACAAAAACCATATTTCGCTGTGCCGATTTGTGCGACAAGATCACAGCCCGACTCAAGGTGATAACGTGAAACCCCGCCCTCTCCCGTGTTTAACCAACATCCGCCTATTTTTGCACCCTCGGCTAATGCGAGTACCGCATTTTTAGAAATTGAACCATAACTCATTGCCGAAATATTAAACAATGATTTGGCGACATACGGAATTTTACAGTGTGGCCCTATGGTAACGGGCTGTATTTCACTGGTGTCTTGCCCTAATACAGGAAATGGCGCATCCACAAACAACACGGTGCCCACGGGGCGCAAATCGCGGGTGGAACCAAATCCCACGGTCATATCTTCATTTTTAGAGGCTCTATAGATCCAAGCGCGTGTTGCACGGTTGAAGGGGAGCTCTTCCCTATCTTGTGCAAACCAAAATTGACGTAAATAAACGCCTAATCCTTCTAAAAGGTATCTGAAATGCCCAACAATTGGAAAATTACGTAAAATGGTATGCTCTTTTTGTCGCGTGTCCTTAATATAAATAAAGACTAATATCAAGCTCACAAAAAGCACTAATAGCATGTAAGGTCCGAATAGTGTCGATGTCATCCGTTTTTACCTCCTGGTACAGGTACTTTTAGTATCGAATATTGTATTTGATTAAGGATAGCTTATATCTTTGATTATTCCCCAATTGAATTCGTCTAGACAAACATATAACATCATGATATTCTTATTAGTTAACAAACCCAATTGTAGATTATATAAAAATGGCACTTATTAGATTAGAAAGCGTCTCTCTCGCTTTTGGGGAGTCTCCCCTTTTAGACAAAATTAATTTAAAAATTGAAGCTCGAGAACGGATTTTTTTAATTGGCCGTAATGGTATGGGCAAATCCTGTTTATTAAAAGTTATTATGGGATCGATTAAAGTTGATGATGGCAAAATTTTTAAAATGCCAGGATTAAAAATCGCTGAATTAGCACAAACGCTTACGCATTCAGAGTCGGAGACGGTTTATGATGTGGTTGCCGAAGGCCTACAGGAAGTTGGGTTACTCCTAAAACATTATCATCAATTAATCGCAAACCCGCCTGAATTTGGTTCTGGCTCTGAAAATCAATGGCTGCGCGAACTAGAGCAAACCCAAAAAGCCTTAGAAACTCAGCAGGGCTGGCAATTTGTACAAATTATCGATTCAATTTTAACTCAACTAGAGCTTCCGGCCGATAAAAAAATGGGGACTTTGTCGGGTGGTTGGCAAAGACGCGTGGCCTTAGCTCGGGCGCTTGTCGGACAGCCGGATTTATTGTTGCTAGACGAGCCTACTAATCATTTGGATTTAGAAGCAATAGCATGGCTAGAAACGTATTTAGCACAATATCAAGGGGCTGTTTTATGTATTACACACGATAGGACTTTATTGCGCAAATTAAGCAAACGAATTTTGGAATTAGATCGTGGCAATTTAACCTCTTGGACCGGTGATTATGATAGCTTTTTAGTTGATAAAGAACATCGGTTAGAAGTTGAGCGTACCCACGATAAATTATTTGATAAAAATCTTGCCAAAGAAGAAACTTGGATAAGACAAGGTGTTAAAGCACGTCGCACTCGAAATGAAGGTCGCGTGCGAGCGCTAGAACAATTAAGACGCGAACGCTCGCAACGTATCGGGTTACAGGGGAAGCCAAAATTTACAACAAACGAAACGAAGCTTTCGGGTGAATTAGTCATTAATGCGGAAAATGTTCATTACCAAATCAACGATCGTGTTTTAATTAATGATTTTTCAATGCGGATATATAGAGGCGACAAAATTGCGCTTATTGGTCCAAATGGTGTTGGAAAAAGTACTTTTATAAAAATAATGTTGGGGCAACTCGAGCCTAAAAGCGGCTTGGTCGCATTAGGTACAAATTTACAAATCGGTTATTTTGATCAATTACGGCTGGGTATCGATCCTAAGCTCTCCGCCTATGAAAATGTGGGCGGAGGTCGAGAGAGTATTATGGTTAACGGCAGCGAAAAGCATATTATTAGCTATTTATCGGATTTTCTGTTTACGCCACAACGTGCGCGAACACCCGTAAAAATGCTGTCGGGTGGAGAATGCAATCGCTTGTTGCTCGCAAAACTGTTTAGTTTACCCACAAATTTGCTGGTTTTAGATGAACCGACCAATGATTTAGACATTGAATCATTAGAGCTCCTAGAATCTATTTTGGTGGATTATAAAGGCACCTTGTTATTGGTTAGCCATGATAGAACTTTTGTCGATGAAGTGGCAACCAGTACCCTACATTTTGCCGGAGAAGGAATCATTAATGAATATGTGGGCGGATATACTGCGATTCCTGTATCGCTCCCTATCCCCTCTCCCACAAACACCCCTAAAAAAACGGCATTAAGCCCACAAATTCAAGCAAATAAAAAAGAGAGCCCTGTCATTCAATTCAATTCCAAAATGAAAAAAGAACGCGTAGAGTTGCCCGAAAAAATTTCAAAATATGAGGCTGAACAATCACTGCTTCAAGCAGAAATTGCGAGTGATAATTTTTATAAAAATGAAAAAATTTATATTGCAGATGTTTTAGCTAGGCTAAAAAAAATTGAAGACAACTTACAAAAAATGTTTAAGCGTTGGGAAGAACTAGAGACGCTTTTCAATTCCCAAGGCTTTTAGCCTTTTTGCTGCAAGGGTTTGCCCACCTTACGAAGGTATCGGCATCGGTCTATATTTATTTAAATTGAGTGAATAAATATTAGGCGTAAAGCTGAAATTTAAAGACAGAAGCATTTCAAAAGTAGTATTATGTTACGACACCTATTTTTTCGGTTTTTTATGAGAAGTATTATTTTTTCTTGGTTTTATTTTCTGTTTGAGTATTGATTTTGTTTTTTTCACTTTTCCAATAGACTCTATCGTTGCTTTTGCATGTTTCCCTTTATGGCGTGCGTCTAATTTTTTTTGTTTGGCCTTTATCAGTTGAATTTCTTTTACAAATCTTCCTAATCGAAGTTCAATCTTTTTGTTAATTTTTTCTTCTAGATTAAGAATAACGCAGCGTTCATCGGGCTTAAAGAGTGAGAGAGAAGATTTTTTTTGCTTTAATTTTTGAGTTGGCAATTTTTTTATATTAGACATACTAGCGCTCCCAAACTTTTACTATTACAGTTTCTTTAAGATTAGACCTTTATTTATCTAAAACCCAGTTTGACATATCAGCTATTTAAAGCTTTTGACTTTCAAAATATTGACTATACTTAGGATTGTTAATCGTAAGAATGTTTAATTTAACTTTAAGGAGTACTGATATGGGACAACAACCACAACGTGACCAACAACAACCACAACGTGACGAACGACAACCACAACGAGATCAACAACAAGATCAAAAACAACAGCGCCCACGTGAGCAACAACGCCAACAGCCCAACAAATAGCAAAAGAAAAAATCTTGTTATGTGCGGGGAATAATTTTCGGATTATTCCCCAACCATTTCCGCCATTGCTTTAATCCAAAGTGGCTCTGTATTTAAACAAGGTATAAATGTAAATTCATTCCCGCCTAAAGATTGCCATTGTTCTCGCGCACGCATGTTAATTTCTTCGAGTGTTTCTAAACAATCTGCTACAAAAGAGGGACATACAATTGCGATATTCCGAATGCCCTGTTGAATAAATTCGGGTAAAATTAAATCGGTATAGGGTTTAATCCAAGGCGTTCGTCCCAATCGAGATTGAAAAGAAACACGATATTGGTTTTTTGATAAACCTAGCATGTTTGCAAGCGCATCCGACGTAGCAAAACATTGTGTTCGGTAACAAGGTGTGCTTCTACGCAGTTGGCGCTCTGGTAAACCATGATAGCTAAACAAAAGCATATCCAGTTTTTTGCTTTTAATATCTTCTTGAATATGTTTTTGGATAATCCCGGCATACGCAGTGATAAACCCCGGATGTTGATAAAAATTTTCTTGAATACGCGTCGCGTCTATATCCCATTGTTTAGATTTGGAAGCAATCCTTAAAAATTCTGTAATAGCAGATCCCGTAGAGGCAGATGCATATTGTGGAAACAATGGCAATACGCTTAGCGTATTACAGCCTTTTAGTTTTTCGACTGCTGTTTGAATACTGGGGCTTCCGTAGCGCATGCCTAATTCAACTTGGTATCCAGCACCCAGCTTAATGGCCAAAGCTTCTTTCATCGCTTCTGAATAAACGAAGAGCGGAGAGCCAGCTTTTAAAAGTGAAGTGTCTTTTAACCAAATTTGTTGATAAGCCTTAGCAGAGTTTTTATAACGGCGTGGAATAATGAGACAATTGACCAAGAACCAACGGACTATGCCCGGCAAATCAATAACCATCGGATCGTTTAAAAACTGCTTTAAATAACGCCGAACGGATTTAGGATCACAGTTATCCGGCGTGCCTAAATTAATAAGTAAAATGCCTTTCATGATGAGGTCAAATCTTGATTATAAACATGTTTTAATATGACATAAAATCAAAAAACCTCTGGATTAACATCCGCCTTATAATTAATAGCGGAAAACCCAAAACCAAAAAGCTTTAAGAAATCTGCTTGGTAGCCTTTAAAGTCTGTCATTTCATAAAGATTTTGCGTATCAACTTTGGCCCACAAATCTTCAACCTTATCTTGGATATCTTTGCGAAGCTCCAAATCATCCATTCGAATGCGCCCTGCTTCATCCCGCTTCATCGCATCCACAGATTGATTATTAAATAATTGCGTTGAAAATAATCGATAGATTTGCTCAATCGCTCCTTCATGCACATGGTTGTCCTTCATGACTTTATAAAGCAAAGAAATATATAAGGGCATAATTGGAATCGCGGAACTGGCTTGTGTAACAATCGCTTTCATGACTGCAACGTAGGCCGTGCCTTCTTTTGCGCTTAAATGCTGATGCAGCGCTTTGGCGGCGCGATCGAGATCTTCTTTTGCTTTACCAATAGCAGCTTTGCCATAAATAGGCCAAGTTTGTTTGGCGCCAATATAGGTATAAGAAATCGTTTTACAACCCTTTGCTAATAAATTGGCTTCTTCTAATGCTTGCAACCACATTTCCCAGTCTTCGCCGCCCATGACTTGCACGGTGTCGGCAATTTCTTCAGACGTTGCAGGTTCGATGGTAATGGTTTTGACTTCTGCTTTATCGGTATCTAATGTTTTTTCCGTAACTGCCTGCCCGATCGGCTTTAAAACAGATTTTGCTGTGTACTGGGTTTTAGGGTGCGTACGACGTGGGGACGCTACGCTATAAATGACTAAATCGACAGGGCCAACCTCGTCTTTTAAAATTTGGATGACTTTTTCTTTAATCATTTCGGAAAATGCATCGCCATTAACACTTTTGGCATAAAGCCCTTCTGCTTTTGCTGCCTTCTCAAAAGCAACGGCATTATACCAACCTGCACTCGCGGTGCGAGTAGGTTCAGGTTCTTTTTCGAAGAAAACGCCTAATGTATCGGCGTTGCTTCCAAAAGCAGCTGTAATTCTCGAAGCAAGACCGTAACCTGTAGATGCGCCAATGACAAGAACCTTTTTCGGTCCATTCGCAACTGCTCCCTGACGTTTAACATAGCTTATCTGTTCTTGCACATGCGCTTCGCACCCGACAGGATGCGCAGTGGTACAAACAAAGCCTCTCACTTTAGGCATGATAAGCATTATGATCTCCTATTTAACGAGTTATCCGAGTTGTGTCAGCATCTAAGGCCAAGGGAGATCCTAACCGAATAGGCCTTTTGAATCTACCCCCTGACCCAATGACTGGCTTGTAAAAGCGGACGAAGAGCGGACACAGCGGCTTACCTCTGGCATCATTTTTTAACGAGATCTAAGCGTTGGAGCTGTACAATGATATGCTCTAAATCGCTTGCTAAGGTGTTTGCATAAGCCTCTTTTTTCTGTGAGTTAGCCAAAGCTTTTTGTAGTTGGCTTTCTAAGGTTGTGACTCGGCTTTGCAAACACTGTAGCAAAACAGAGGAAACAAGATGAGTGGCATCGAAAGTGTCTACAGCGGTAGATTGTACATTTGAGGACATGACATTTCTCCTTTTATTAGCAATAATGACCAAGTTAGTAATCAGTATTTGCATTTTTATAAAAACGCATTCATACTGTATTTGATTATTGTACATTAATCAAAAGAGATCAAGCAATGGATAAAAAATCGAAAGCAGGTGGTTATCGGAGTGGCGCAGGCCGTCCTAAGGGCACGGGTAAATACGGGGAAAAAACATGTCCTGTTCGTGTTCCAATGAGTTTGCGCTCGGAAGTTGAAGCTCTCGTCGCCCATAAAATGCATCTGGAGTCCTTGTCAAACGGGACTGATAATCTGCTGCCTTTTCCCAGTTCACGAACAACGGAAGAGCCCGACTACGCTCCAATTCCGCTTTATGCCACGCGGGTTGCAGCAGGCTTCCCCTCCCCCACAGACGATTATGTAGAACGGCATTTAGATTTAAATGAATATTTGGTAAAACGACCTTCAGCAACTTTTTTTGTACGTGTGGAGGGCGATTCCATGATCAATGCGGGTATTTATGAGAATGATATTTTGGTCGTTGATCGCTCCATTAAACCTACCGATGGCAAAATAATCATTGCGGTTGTGAATGGCGAGTTGACGGTTAAACGGCTAAGTGACAAGCCCGGGCATCTTTGCTTATTGCCGGAAAATCCTCGTTACAACCCTATAGAAATTACCGAAGAAGTTGAATTTAGTATTTGGGGGGTTGTGCGGCATGTGCTGCATTCCTTGTGATAAAATGGGTGTACGCGTGGAGACATTATGCAACAAATTATAGCGATTGGCGGTGGCGGTTTTGGTGGATCTCAGAAAAATCTGGTCATGGAACGCTATTTGATCCAACAAACTCAAAAAGCCTCACCTAAAGTTTGCTTTTTACCACAGGCCAGTGCGGAATCGTCAGATTACATTACGCACTTTTATGAGGCATTTTGTTCGCTGGGCGCTCTGCCCTCTTGGATTTCGTTATTTGGGCGTGTGGAAAATACCTGGAAAGAAAAGCTTCTTCAGCAAGATCTCATTTTTGTAGGGGGTGGCAACACCCGCAGTATGTTAGCGCTTTGGCGTGAATGGGGCATGGATCACATTTTATTGGAAGCCTATAAACAAGGCATTGTGCTTGCGGGAGTAAGCGCGGGCGCCATTTGTTGGTTTGAACAAGGTATGACCGATTCTGTGTGGCCACTTGGCGCTTTAACGGGCCTAAAAATGTTAAGTGGCAGTTGTTGTCCGCATTATGACTCTGAGCCCGAAAGAAAACCCACTTATTTAAGCAAGGTTAAAAGTGGGGAAGTGATGCCAGGTATCGCCCTACAAGACAACACTGCAGCGCATTTTGTTAATGGCAAATTGAAATGTATTGTTGCAAGTATTGCAGATAAAAAGGCATTTCGTGTGTCGGACCAGGGGGAAGCCTCGATTGCCTTGGATTGCTTGGTATAGCGTCTATTCAATAGAAGCATCTATATAATCATTTTATGGAAATACAGTAAATGCAAAAACAACGAAACGATAAGCACATGCCTAAAAGCATCAATCATGAAAAAAAGCTGTGGATGGCCCTTTCGCTTACCAGCGTTTTTATTGTAATAGAACTGATAGGCAGCGTTGTGAGTCATAGTCTTACACTGCTATCGGATGCGGCTCATCTTTTTACCGATGCCGCCGCCTTGATTATTTCGATTACAGCCATGCGTCTTGGCAGAAGGCAAGCCGATCAAAAACGTACTTTTGGCTACTATCGTATTGAAATTCTAGCGGCCGCCTTCAATGCCTCTACGCTGTTTATGGTCGCAGGATTCATTTTCTATATGGCTTATAAACGCTTCTTCGTATCGAGCGAAATTCATACCACCAGCATGATAATAGTGGCCTCTATAGGGGTCGTTGTTAATTTTATCAGCATACAATTACTAAAAGCGGGTAGCAAAGAAAGTCTTAATATTAAAAGCGCTTACCTGGATTCTCAGGCCGATCTGCTAAGTTCTTTAGGCGTTATTTTAACCGCTTTTCTTATTCGCCTAACAGAATGGCAGCATCTTGACTCCCTCATGGCCATTGGCATTTCCCTTTGGATATTGCCCCGCACGTGGTTATTACTCAAAGAAAGCATCAACATATTATTGGAAGGTGTACCCGAAGGTATTGAATTGGCAGAAATTAGTCACGCGCTTTTAAATTTACCTGGCGTCAGCGATGTACACGATCTGCATGTCTGGGCGCTGACCAATGGAAAAATTAGCCTTACCGCTCATATGGTTATAGGATCTGACATCGAAAAAGAACATAATCTATTGGCCATAGCAACCGATTTACTCGAAGAAAAATTTAATGTAACGCACTCTACCATTCAGATTGAAACGACACAATGCTATGGAAACGCCAAATTACATTTGTAAATAGTGTACTTTCACGCAAAATATAACTTAGGCAATCTACTAAATTTATTGACTTTTAGTATGAAAAACCATAACATTTAGGTTGTCGGGAGCACAAATAGTCGGGTCTCGGTACCATAACAATTTTTTTAGGAGCTTAATATATGTTAAAACTTAAGGGGCTGATAGGTTCGCTTTTATTGGTTACCGTACTAACGGGTTGTGCAGGTGCTGGACCTAAACAAACGGGCGGTCAATTACTGGGTGGCGCTGCGGGTGCCTTGCTGGGATCCCAATTTGGTAAAGGCTCAGGCAGATTATTTGGTGTTGCGATTGGTGCGCTTGCAGGATCTTATTTGGGCGGTTCTCTAGGACATGCCATGGATGAAAAAGACAGACAAATGGCGCAAAGCACTATGCTACATACTTTAGAGTCGGCGCCCGATCGCCAAACGCGCGCCTGGAAAAATCCAAACAATAACCATTCAGGCACTGTTGCTGTCACACGCACGCAAGAAATGCCACAAAATCACATGGTTTGTAGGGATTATGTCCATACGGTTATTATCGATGGACAACAAGAAAAAATGCACGGACGTGCTTGTAGAGATGTTCGCGATTCTAAAGGACAGTGGCAAGTCCAAAACTAAAGCGTAACCAATCACCTGTAAGGTGAGCGAAGCGCGGGCGTATTGTAGGGGCGGATCGTTGTGGTCCGCCCTTCGTTCTAAACGATCCCGGTTTTAAACCTAATTTTTCATATGATATAAAAAGGTGCGGATATTCCGTAAGAGGGCTGTGTATTTACAGCGATTTTCAACCTATAACAGCTTTAATCCTTATGGTTTTTTGTTAAAGCAGCGACAAACATCCAGAGCCCCAAAACGACCATGAGAATGGCGGCGTATAGCGATAGGTCTGCTGGAATCTGTAGCTGCGTACCTACCATCACAGCAATGCCCAATTTATACCTTAGAAATTGTGCGACTGCAATCACCCAAAAAAGAATACCGGCGGTATATAATGCTGCATTTTTCATGTCATTCTCCTCCTATTATTGTTAATGGTAAAAATAATGATGCGTTTATGTTCTCTTAAGATAAACTCCAACCCGTTCTGCCTTTTCAATTACGTATGGCTTCACTTTAAAGTATAGCTTTATTCAGCAAGAGATTGTAAACCTACCAACAAACACTAGATTAATATGGAAGTTTGTGCAAATAGCCTATAAAAGTTTTGGGTTGTGTGCTTTGCGATTTCTTCAAATGTTAGACCGCGCAAATTTGCTAAGAATTCTGCAACGTGTTTAACGTAAGCCGGTTGATTGATTTTTCCGCGATAAGGTATAGGCGCTAACCAAGGGGAGTCTGTTTCTATTAAGATACGTTCTAAAGGCACTTGCTTGGCGACCGCTTGTAGCTCGATAGCAGTTTTGAAGGTGACAATCCCAGAAAATGAAATATAAAAATCAAGATCGAGCGCAGCACTTGCCGTATCCCAATCTTCTGTAAAGCAATGCAACACGCCGCCAAATTCGTTCGCCTGTCCGGCTTTTAAGATTGCCAGCGTATCTTTGCGGGCGTTTCGGGTATGCACGATTAAAGGTTTTTTAGTCGCTTTGGCGACTTCAATATGGGTTTTAAATCGTGCGTGCTGCCAGCCTTGACTCGCTTCTGTTCGGTAATAATCCAAACCCGTTTCGCCAATGGCAATCACTTTAGGATGTGTCGCTAAAGCGACTAATTCATCAAAGGTAGGTTCGGTTTCAACTTGTTCGTTGGGATGGAGCCCGATAGAAGCAAAGACTTCTGGAAACTGCTCTGCAATACGGATAACCGCTTCGCTCTCTTTTAAATTGGTTCCCACGCATAGCATATGGAGCACATTATTATCTAGGGCTGCACGAACAACCGCGTTGATGTCTACGCCGAGGGCTGCGTAATCTATTAAATTCAGATGGCAATGCGAATCAATCAACATATTTAATTTACAATTCTAAAAAATTCTGATACACGAACACCATTTTAAACCTACTTATACCATGAATAGTGTCACGGTGTACGTGCATTTAAATTATGGGTCAATTAGTTCTTAGGTAGCTCTTAGAATGCCATTTACACAAATTTTTATACTACGGTCTTGTTGAGCGGGGCCTTGTCGTCTGCGGTTTTTCTGCTTCCTCTTTCGTCATTTCCTTCACACGCAGGGCTGCCAGCGGCTTAGAGGGTTTATCAGGCGTTACCTTTGTTGACCTGGGTCTTGTCGTCTGCGGTTTTTCTGCTTCCTCCTTCGTCATTTCCTTTACGCGTAGGATTGTCAACGGTTTAGATGGCTTATTAGGTGCGGTTACTTGTAACCTTTCTGTAGCCTGTGTAGCACTCGTTAGGCGCTCTGTCAAGACATTAGCCTTCGGCGAAGATGTGGGTGTTGTATTCGATGATCCCTCTGCTTTGCTGGGAAACACCGCTTCTTTTACTAATGTAGCAAATCTGCTTAATGGAGCAGCAATGCTTTTTATCCTAAGAGGCCAAGAGACCGAACGAGGTTTAATAGTATTTGTATCATCAAAACCCATTAACTTTGATGCTTTATTTGGTGCTTTAATTGAACCCGGTTTTTGTTCATTATTTAAACCTAATGTTTCGCGTGCAGACTTTTTATCACCAGTTAATTGTTCTAGATCTTTGCTTTTCACCTTCATTTCTACTGCTTTTTGCATTTTCTGTTTGTTTTCTAAAATTGCCTCTTCTTTTTTTTGTATTTCTTCCTGTTCTTTTTTTTGGTTTTCCACTTTGTTTTTCATAAACGCCTGTTCTTTTTGAATCTCTTTTTGAATTTCAAGGTCATCAATATTATACAGTGTCGATTTTGGAAACCGTTTAAGCGAATCGTTTTTTACTAGTCCTAACACAGCACTAGCTGCGCTACTAAAAAGATTCAGTGTATCCCCCACATCAAGCGGTTCTTTGTCTAATGCCACTTTAAGTTCCGCTGCCTGTTTGCTAGGAAGATTCAGTTCTCCTTCCGTGGCGTTGCGTGGTATATATTTACCATAAAGCGCTTTCAGCTCTGCAGCATAATCAAATTTTTCCTGTTTTTCACTGTTTTCTATTAATTTTTGCCATTCATCCAAGAACTTAGTATTTTCCTGAGAGAATTCAGATACACAAAATCTCTTAAATAAACCATAAGTCAAGGGTGTATGATAGCTACTAACATATACTATTTGTCCATCTGAACCTGGAGGAGAATTCGTGCCCTCTTCCAAAGTCTTTTTTAACTCACTAATCGAGGGCAGCTTTTTTTCCACAGTCTCTTTTGATTCATTTAACTCGGTGCCCATTTGGACTCCTATAATACGCACATAAAACCAATTTACGTTGCTTTATATGTTCGACATAGTATTCTAGAAAGAGTTCAATTATTTTAAAATATTGAATTTTATGAATTTTTTTTCTGAATTATAAAGTATGTGTTGGCTTTTCTGATTTGAGTGTACCTGCAAGATAAGTTTCTATTTTATTTCGCACCTGTTTGCCCTCTTCGCCCATAAATTGAAGACCAACCCCTTGTGCGCGGTTACCTTGCGCTCCCTCTGGCGTTATCCACACGACCGAGCAATGAACCGTAAAG
>DATLWY010000091.1:0-44631 GCA_035576045.1 Gammaproteobacteria bacterium
GCATTTGGCAAACCTGTTGG
Source organism: Gammaproteobacteria bacterium (assembly GCA_035576045.1). GTDB lineage: Bacteria > Pseudomonadota > Gammaproteobacteria > UBA6186 > Azoamicaceae > CADEGZ01. The sequence continues at coordinate 21 of DATLWY010000091.1, forward strand.
CTTTTTTTCGTTGTGGACGGCTTGGATGGAGAGTATCGCCTGGTTTCCGGCCATCTTGGCTTTTACAGGGGCTATGCTGGCGCATTTGTTGACACCGCTATTCCCCGGGCTAGAACACAATAAGATTTTTTATTTCACTGTGATGTTAACCGTTTTTTGGGGGGCGACTTTTCTCAATTTTTTGGGTATCAAAACCTCAGGGTGGATAAGCACATTGGGGGTTTTAACGGGTACGTTAATTCCGGGTGCATTAATTATTGGTTTGGGCATTTGGTGGGTCATTGCAGGTCATCCGAGCGCTTTGACTTTTAGCTGGGGTGCTTTAATTCCCGATTTTCGGTTAGATTCCATGGTGTTTTTTTCCGGCATATTATTGGGCTTGGCGGGTGTTGAAATTGCAGTCTTTCACATTCGGGAAGCTAAAAATCCGCAAAAAGATTATCCAAGGGCTTTAGCCATTGCCTCTATTCTTATTTTATCAATTTCCATTTTGGGAACTTTAGCGATTGCGATCGTGGTGCCACAAACCGACATCAGTTTGTTGTCAGGGTTGATCCAAGCCTTTAAAGTTTTTTTTGAACATTTTGGATTGGGTTGGGCCGTGCCGATTATCGCATTGTTTGCGCTTATTGGTTCGCTGGCAGGGGTTAATACCTGGACAGTTGGACCGGCAAAAGGGCTTTTAGTTTCTGCAGAAGATGGTTTTTTACCGCCTTTGTTAAAGCGGGTGAATCATGCGGGTGTGCCAACGGGTATGCTCGTCTTTCAGGCTTTAATTGGTTCTATTTTATCGCTGATTTTTTTGTGGATGGACAGCCACAGCGCCGCATATTGGGTATTAACCGCATTATCTGCACAATTTACAGTGGTTCAGTATGGGATCGTTTTTGCAGCAATGCTAAAGTTACGTTATTCTCAGCCAAATACGCCAAGGGCCTTTAGAATTCCGGGTGGTAAATGGGGTGCCTGGTGCGTTGCAAGTGTGGGTATTGTTGCTTGTGTTTTTGGATTTTGGATAGTGTATTTGCCCCCAGCACAATTAGAAACAGGAGACCGAAATGTTTATCAAGCAATGCTAGCGATTAGCTTTTTATTTCTTTCCGTTATTCCAATCTTATTTTCCGTGAAGCGCAGATTACGGAATAGATAAGTTATTCGTTTAATTTTGGTTTTTTTGGGGGATCGCTTTCTAGTTTTCGTTTTTTAGAACCACCCTCTGGATTTTCAGATAGTTTGAGTATTTGTTCAGAGAATGTACCTATTTTAGATTTTGCTTTCGCTTTTTCGCGATCTAACTGTAAAGTTATTAAAATTTTGCTTGTCGGAGACCCGCTTTCTTTCTCTGGATCAGGGAGATCATTTGAATGAAGCAAATCGCTTTTCGCTGTTTCAATGGATTGAAATTTTTCTGTTAATTCTTTCCATAAATCAGACCACTTCGGGGGCATGCACCTACCTCACTGATAACTAAACTCATACTAAGTCAGACTGTTTCTTCAGTGATAAGTTCATTTAGCCATTCGTGAGCAGCGTGCAAAATACTGGTGCGAGAAAGGAGGAGTTGCCAGCGTCGTCCACCTAACTGTTGCCATAAAACAGCAGAACGTACACCCGCTAATAAGAGTGCACGTACTTTATTCACATGGTACGTTTGGTTAAGATAGAGGGGATCGCCAGTTACATGGATTCTAAAACTAAAGGTGCTGAGCGTATCGGTATATAAAGAAGCCAGATTGGCCATGACGTTTTCGTGCGTTGGTGAAAAATGCGCAGCTTGCAGCGTTGCGCGTTTTATACCTGTACGAAGTTGCAGAAGCATCTTAGCATTTTTTGAAAGTTTTTTTTCTAGATGCAATAAAGAAAAAACGTAACGTGCTATTTCAGGATCTTTGGGGAGCTGATTATTGATAAAAAGCTTGATAAGTTCTCGTAATCCCAAAGTTAAATTTTCAGGCGATTCGTAGACATCCGTTGCGCTGTCCACATCGATTTTAAAAATACTTTGGATGCTTGCCAAAAAAGCAGATTGATCGACACGCCCCGTTTTTGCGAGTTGTTTTACTAAAGCCGCTGCTTGAAAAACGCCCGCTAAAGCTAAGATTCTAAGATTTAAAGGGGAGAGTATCATTGAATAATACCTCCACCTAAACAAATGGACTGTTCGTAAAAAACCACCGATTGGCCTGGTGTAATTGCGCGCTGTGGATTTTCAAAAGTGACGACGCAAGTCTCTGCGTTTAGCATTTCGACGGTTGCAGGCTCTTCTGTTTGTCGATATCGAATTTTTGCGGTACACCTAAAGTGCGTTTTAGGGGCGCAACCTGTTACCCAATGCAATTGATTAGCCGTTAAAGTGTCGGCATAGAGCAGGGGGTGATTATCGCCTTCCGCTACAATAAGTACATTGCGTGCAAGATCTTTGCCAACGACATACCAGGGGGCATTATCTCCATTTTGACGTCCCCCTATCCCTAACCCTTGTCGTTGACCCAATGTGTAAAACATCAAGCCGTCATGTTTGGCTATTATTTTTCCATCGGGCGTTTCCATATTACCTTTTTGTGTGGGTAAGTAGGTATTGAGGAAATTTTTAAATTTTCGTTCGCCAATAAAGCAAAGTCCCGTACTGTCTTTTTTATTGCAATTCGGAAAACCGGCTTCTGCTGCCAGTTTTCGCACAAAAGGCTTTTCCAAATGCGCGATAGGGAATAAAGTTTTTGAAAGCGCTGTTTGGTTTAGCGTATACAGAAAATAACTTTGATCTTTATTCAGATCTTTGGCTTTATGCAGCTGAAAAGTATTCTCATTTGCAGAAATTGCGGCATAATGTCCAGTCGCAATATAATCAGCGCCCAGATCGATTGCATAATCTAGAAAAGTTTTAAATTTAATTTCGCGGTTACATAAAATATCGGGATTGGGTGTTCTTCCTAATCGATATTCCGCTAAGGCATGCTCAAAGACATTGTCCCAATATTGGTTTGAAAAATTAATCGTGTGGAGTGGAATGCGCAAGTTTTCACAAACTTTTTGGGCATCCATCAAATCTTGGGTGGCTGGACAATGGCTATCATTATCGTCTTCCTGCCAATTTTTCATAAAAAGGCCTTCAACTTGAAAACCTTGTTTTTGTAAAAGGAGCGCGGCGATAGAAGAATCAACGCCCCCCGAAAGCCCGACAACAACGCGTTTTGCTTTCGGGTGTGTCATTAGCGTAGAGAAGCGTGATTTAAGGTTCGAATAATGCCTATCACTAGTCCTTCGATGATAAGATTTTGGGGGATGTTATCTGTCGTGTAACGTTGGATGTTGATTTCGTGGTTTAATCTCGTCAGTGCGAGTTGACCAGAAGGGATCTCTTGCGTTTGGTGAATGGCGAGGTAGTCGCCTGCCGCAATGTGTAATTCTGGATATCCTTTATGGGAGACCTGCAATAGAAAATCAATACTGGGTTTAAAAAAGTTACGATCGAGTTTGCACGTTCCATCAAGATGGGGCTCAGAAAGGATGGGTTGATTAGAGAGAATGCGATCCATTTTTACAAGAGGAATATCCCCGCCCATTTTTAAAAGGCGTATTCCACGTGAGGTGCCGGGCACAAGTTCAATGACGCCTTTACGTGCTAACGCCCTCAAATGATCTTCAGCCGCATTGGGAGAACGAAACCCCATGGTTTTCGCAATTTCTGCGCGTGTCGGTGGAGACCCTGCCGCATGGATATGCGATTGGATTAGATCAAGGATCTCCTGCTGTCTTTTCGTTAGCTTAACCGGTTTAGTCATAAAACTTCCTGTGGTTGAATTGCAGTCTAAAGCCAATCACTATCTTAATACAATGCTGTTCTGTTGTCCAGACTGTTTAAGTATCAATAGGTCAGAATTCGCTGCTCCTCTCATTTCACGATAAGTGGGTGCAGCGTAACGGTAGACAGGAGCCGGCCGGGGTTACACTTCATTAAAAGGGTCCGACCAACTTTTTGGGTGCTTACCTTCTTCTGCCGCTTCTTCCAAATCGGAAAAGGTGTCCTTCTCAATTTCATAGGGCCCTGACCAGTCTTTAGGCGCAGCAATAGAGACGACACGCATTTCAAACCAGGTATCTATATCAAGCTCTTCAATTTCCCCTGAAAAGTATTGGATTTCAATGGATCCGTCCAATTTGTCTTCAGCAACGATTTCAAATTGATCTGCGTGTTCTACATCCCAATACCAAACCCCTACTAAAGGATATTCATGTGTACGTACCATGGTTGTTGGCCCCCTTTTGTTTAAAATTGACAACCTTATAATTAATAGTTTATCAACTAAATTAGACAACGAGATATTTATTTGTTCAAAATGGTTTTTTTCCGCCTGAAGGGTTTGAGTTTGTTCTAAAATTTAGGTGTACCTTCAAAAGACAAGTCATAAGACAAGAAACACGCAGAGGGAGCGAATTATGGAATTATCATATTCAGCAGCAAGTATGGCTACCATCGCTGCTGTTTGGGCGCTAGCTTATCTTGCAGCGCCGTTATGGGCCTGGACGCTGACATTTGCGCTTTCCCTTGGGGTGATGCAAGCACACGCATTTTTCACGGTGCCCCTGCTAGTCAGCCTGTGGGGCATATTGGCTTTTTGGATTGTAATATTTCATCTCTCGTTTGTTAGACAAAGGCTTGTGACCGCTTTTGTTTTTCGTGTATTTAAAAAAACGATGCCCAAGATGAGTAGCACTGAAAGGGAAGCGATTGAAGCGGGTGATATTTGGTGGGAATCTGAATTGTTTAGAGGGCAGCCCAACTGGGATCATTTATTAGCAGCGCCCCAACCTACGCTCACACCAGAAGAATTAAATTTTTTAGACAATACCGTAGAAGCATTGTGTGCTTTATTCGATGAGTGGAGCGTTTCTCACGTGACACGCGATTTGCCAAAACCCGTCTGGACTTTTTTAAAAGAAAAAGGCTTTTTCGGTATGATTATTCCGAAAAGTTATGGTGGGCTTGGTTTTAGTGCATTGGCGCATTCCGTCGTTGTGCAAAAACTTGCAACACATAGTTTAACCGCTGCGATTACCGCCATGGTACCGAATTCTTTGGGGCCGGCTGAATTGCTTATTAATTACGGTACAGAGCATCAGAAGCAATACTACTTACCGCGATTGGCGCGTGGTGAAGAAATACCTTGTTTTGCTTTAACCTCACCCGAAGCTGGCTCGGATGCCAGTGCGATTACAGATGTGGGTATTGTGTGTGAAGGGGAGTTTTTAGGGAAAAAAATCTTAGGGATGAAATTAACCTGGGATAAGCGCTATATCACCTTGGCGCCTGTCGCAACAGTGTTGGGTCTCGCATTTAAATTGTATGATCCCAACAAGTTATTAGGTGAAAAAGAAGCATTGGGTATAACGGTTTGTTTGATCCCAACAACGCATCCCGGTGTAGAATGCGGCCTTAGACATTTTCCGTTACATCAATCCTTTATGAATGGTCCCACGCGCGGTAAGGATGTGTTTGTGCCTTTGGATTGGATTATTGGCGGCGAGCAGATGATTGGCAAAGGCTGGCATATGTTGGTCGAATGTTTATCCGCGGGCAGAGGGATCTCTTTACCTGCATTAACCGCGGCGTCTTCAAAAATCGCTTATCGTACGACGGGCGCTTATGCCCGTATCCGAAAACAATTTAATACCTCTATTGGCAAATTTGAAGGGGTCTCAGCATTAATGGCAAATATTGCTGGTAATACCTATATGATTGAAGCAGCCAGATTATTGACGCTCGGGGCATTAAATCAAAAAATTCGCCCGGCTATCGTGACTGCCATTGTTAAATACCATCTGACAGAGATGGGTCGCAAGGTTGTCAATGATGCTATGGATATCCACGGGGGCCGTGGTATTATGTTAGGTGCCAATAATTATTTGGCGAATGCTTACGAAAGCATTCCTATTAGCATTACGGTTGAAGGAGCCAATATATTAACCCGAAACTTAATTATTTTTGGGCAGGGCGTTATTCGATGTCATCCTTATATTCAAGCAGAGATGCAGGCAATGGGTGATCCCAATGAAGCGATGGGTATTCAGCACTTCGATCGCACTGTTTTTAAGCATTTGCAATACACGGTGTCTAGCAAGGCGAGAATGTTTTTTCATTCATTAACCGCGGGCGGTTTTTGTCGTGCGCCGAAGACACGATGCTTTAAGCCCTATTATCGACAGTTGAGTCGTATGAGCGTTGCTTTATCTTTTATTTCCGACGTTGCCTTAATTCTGTTAGGGGGTCAGTTAAAGCGATGCGAGCGATTATCCGCTCGGTTAGGTGATGTCTTAAGCTACTTGTATTTAGCCTCAGCTGTTTTGAAATATTTTCAAGACGTTGGGAATAAAAAAGATGATTCGGCTTCCGTAAACTGGTGTGTGCAAACCTGTTTGTACCAAATCCAAAATGCATTTTTAGAATTTTTTAGCAATTTCCCCAATCGGTTTATTGGCAGTTGTCTTCGTTTTTTAGTTTTTCCTTATGGTCGTGCTTATAAGCGTCCAAACGATATTTTAGAAAATCATTTAGCCGCAGAGATGATGACGCCCGGGGACTTTAGAAATCGTTTAACGCAGCATTGTTATTTTGGTAAAATGAACCACAATCCCGTTGCACAGCTGGATGACACTTTAGATAAAATGATTGCTGCCGAAGCAGCTTCACTCAAATTGGAAGCTTTGGTTAAGCAAGGGGTTATTCCCAAAAAACTGAGCTTAGCCGAGATTATTGAAAAGGCGCTAGCGCTCCAAGCGCTCACACATGAAGAGGTGCGTTTGTTACGCGACTTTGATAAAGCGAGACAAGAAGCCATTCGTGTGGATGAATTCGAGGCTCTATAAAAAATACCCTTAACAATTGGATTTTAGGCGCGGCGCAATACGAGAGCGCGCGCGGCGTGTATACTTAATACATGAGCACGCGAATGAGTGTTGCAGCAAAGCCTAAAATTCAAGTGTTAAGGGTATAGGAAGATCGTATGAAAAACAAACTGAAAGATGTTTACGTGGTAGACGGATTGCGCACACCTTTTATTAAGGCAATGGGAAGGCCGAATCCCTTATCTGCTGCGGATTTAGCAGTTGCAGCTGCAAGTCCCTTATTGGCGCGTCAGCCATTTAAACCGAGTGAGATTGATGAAGTAATTGCGGGCTGTGTGGCGCCTTCAGCAGATGAAATGAATATCGCACGTATTATTGCCTTAAGGTCGGGATGTGGTATCGAAGTTCCCGCTTTTACAGTGCAAAGAAATTGTGCCTCAGGGCTACAAGCATTAGAAAACGCAGCGCTTAATATTAGAAGCGGAAAATCCGAGCTTGTACTGGCAGGCGGAACAGAATGTATGAGCCGCGCGCCCTTATTGTATCCTAACGAGATGACAAATTTTTTAGCGCATCTCAGATCGCGAAAAGGGCTTATCGATCAGTTAAAAGCAGTATTACAATTTAGGCCTTATTTTTTAAAACCCATTCTTTCATTGTTGAAAGGATTAAATGATCCAATTGTTAATTTATCGATGGGACAAACCGCCGAAAATTTAGTTTACGAATTCGGGATTACGCGCGAGGCCATGGATGCTTTTGCTGTTCAAAGCCATGACAGAGCCAGTGCCGCCCAAAAGGATGGCCTGTTTGAGGAAATAACGCCCTTATTTGATTGGCAAGGCGGCATGATAGAATCGGATAACGGGGTACGTGAGGGTTCTACCGTAGAAAAATTAGCAACCTTAAAACCTGTCTTTGATAAACCGTTCGGCAGTGTGACCGCAGGTAATAGTTCGCAGGTAACCGATGGCGCAGCTTTTTTGATTTTGGCGAGCGAATCGAGCGTAAAAAAATATGAACTACCTGTTTTAGGCAAAATTGTAGATACCGCTTGGGCGGCGCTTGATCCGGCTGTTATGGGTTTAGGTCCCGCCCATGCCATCCAAAAATTGCTGACAGAACAAGACTTGTCTCTTTCGGATATTGATTATTGGGAAATGAATGAAGCTTTTGCTGCCCAAATGTTGGCGTGTTTAAAATCTTTGGGATCAATTCCACTCGAAAAATTGAATGTTGATGGTGGTGCGATTGCCATTGGGCATCCTGTTGGTGCAACAGGTGCGCGATTGGTTTTGCATTTATTGCATGTGTTAAAAAGAAATAATGCGAAGCGTGGCGTTGCGAGTTTGTGTATCGGTGGTGGGCAAGGGGGCGCAATGCTATTGGAGGCGTTTTAAGATGGATAAAGTGATTTATAGACATTGGCATATCGAGCGGGATGAAGATAATATTGTTTGGTTAACCTTTGATAAGCATGATTCAAAAACGAATACCATAGACTTAGTGGTATTAGAAGAATTGTTATCTGTTATTCAATCTTTAGAGACAGATACAAAGCCGCTGGGACTGATTATCGATTCGTCCAAAAAAAATGGATTTTGTGCGGGCGCGGATATCCAACAATTTAAGAACACGGAATCTTTAGAAACCATTGTTAATTTGATACATCAAGGGCAAATGGTTTTTAATCATCTTGCCCATGTGCCCTACCCGACAGTGGCACTGATTGAGGGTTATTGTTTAGGGGGTGGGTTAGAACTTGCTTTGGCTTGTCGTTACCGTATCGCAATAGAAGATCCTAAAACTAAATTGGGTTTGCCTGAAGTGCGATTAGGCATTCAGCCCGGATGGGGCGGCAGTGTCCGCCTACCGAGGCTAATCGGTGGACTTAAAGCAATGGACTTAATTTTATCTGGTCGAACATTGGGGGCGAAAGCAGCACACAAAATGGGTGTAGTAGACGCATCAGTGCCGAAACGCCAGGGTTCAGTTGCTGCGCGTTATTTTATAAAATCCCAACCTAAAGTCAGAACCGCCAACCTTATCGAACAGTTTACCAACCGGCATTTTGTTCGAGCTATTTTAGGGAAATTTTTATTAAAAGCAATTTCTGCTAAAGTGAATCATGCACATTATCCGGCACCCTACGCTATTTTGCCACAGTGGATCGAACAGGGCGTGTCCAGTGACGCGGCATTTATAGCCGAGGCAAATTCTGTTTGCCAATTGGCGCAGAGTGAAACGGCGCGAAATTTGATTCGGGTTTTTGATTTGCAAGAAAAATTAAAGCGTTTAGGATCAGGGTCTACTTTTAGACCTCAACACGTCCATGTCGTGGGTGCGGGCGTTATGGGCGGAGATATTGCCGCCTGGTGCGCATTAAAAGGTATTCGGGTCACGTTGCAAGATCAAAATAAATTAGCGGTTGCAGCAGCGCTGGGGCGTGCAAAATCTTTGTTTAAAAAACAACTAAAAGAGCCATATCTGGTACAAGCCGCAATGGATAGATTAATGCCCGATATCAAAGGCAGTGGGATTAAAACTGCAGATCTGATTATTGAAGCCATTATTGAAAAAGCAGAAGCCAAAAAAGCATTATTTATGACGTTTGCGAACGAAGCAAAAAAAGAGGCGATATTTGCGACAAACACGTCAACAATTCCTCTAAAAGAATTAAGTGATGATCTTGCGATACAACAGAGAATCATAGGATTGCATTTCTTTAACCCCGTTGTCAGAATGCCTTTGGTTGAAGTGATTTATACAGAATCGACGGATCTTAATTTAATTCAACACGGGATGAGTTTTGTCCGCGCGATTGAAAAAATCCCGTTGCAGGTTAAAAGTTCACCTGGATTTTTGGTCAATCGTATTCTAATGCCTTATTTATTAGAAAGCGTGCGATTATTAGAATCGGGTATTCCTGCGGTTGCTATCGATAAAGCAGCCATGGAATTTGGAATGCCGATGGGGCCTATCGAACTTGCGGATACGGTAGGGTTAGATGTTTGTCTTTATGGCGCAGAAAGTTTAGGTCATTATTTTAAAGTGTCTATTCCCCCCGAATTGAGAAAACGCGTAGAGGCCGGAAATTTAGGCAAAAAAACCGGGCAAGGATTTTACCAATTCAAAAATGGAAAAATCATTCGTCCGAAATTGGCGGAACACTATCGATTACCCGAAGATGCGCTCGATCGACTGATTTTATCGATGATGAACGAAGCAGTTGCCTGCTTAAGAGAAGGGATTGTTGTAGACGCAGATGCTTTAGATGCGGGCATGATCTTGGGTACAGGATTTCCGCCGTTTCGAGGAGGTTTGATGCATTATATCGCAGAGCAAGGTGAATCATTGTTGTCTCAACGATTAAATTTATTGGCTCAGCGGTATGGCGATCGGTTTTTACCGGATGCGGGGTGGCAATAATTATATCAAGGTGACGATAATTATATAAGTAACGCGTGCGAAATAACCTTTTCTTTTTAGCTCGCCCAACTCGCTCTGCTCAAACATTGGCTCGCTCAAAAGAAAAAGTTATTTCGCGCGCGTCTTAGCACGTTCCAAGAGAAAGTACAGGTTAAAATAATTAGCATCTTGTCCAGAAAGCGAAATAGGACGGACTGAATATATTTAAATTTAGCAAGTCAACCTGTAAAGTATCTTTAACCTCCTACTGATGTTTTATCCGTTATTTAGGGAATATTTATTCTTATTTCTTTTTATTTACATACATCTGCTTTTGTCTTAAAAACCCGTTGTGTGGTAAACTCTCCTGCATTTCGAAAAACGACTGAGGCTTTATTTTAAGAGCAAGGAGTGTTAAGGACGCTGAGAGAAACGAAAGAACTGCAAGACACCCAAAAAATCCTAATGCAACAAAGTGCTGCAAAAGCGTCAGCGAACGATGCAAGCGCCTTAGCTATTTCCAATGCCTTTACCTCTGTAGCCCTAAAAGTTCCTCGTGTAAAGCGGCAAGATGCTGTCTTGAGAGGTATCTTGAATAATGCACAGCGAGGAATAGCTTCCGTACAAATTCACTCTGTTACGGATGCAATGCGATTAAATGTGGAATTGGCATTGGAGCAAGCGAATATTTTATGTTAAAAGGGGGGGTTAACGAATTATGCATTGTCTAAGATAAAAATACTTAAGGCAGGAGATGATTTAAATAATCCTAAAGTAACTCAAGAGTTAACTAAAGATGGCAGCAAAATGGCGGATTGGGGTAAATATACGACAAAAAAAGCGGTGAAGCTATCGAATGGTCAGAAGGTTCAAGTGCATTTTTATAAAAATGAAATTACGGGAGAAATAAATAAAAATATTGATTATAAAATAAGCCCGGGGGTATTGCCTGTAAGAGTTCACAAGCGAAAACAGTAAAATTACTTTTATGTAAGGAAATTATTTTATGAAAGTGAAATGCAAAAAATTTCTAAGTGAAGATAGAGAGAGAAAGGAAGTGGATTCCAGAATAGGCCTTACAAAAGGAAAAGAATATATTGCATTGGGCATTAGATTTAGTGAACATGATCGGCAAATATATATGCTCGATGATGATGATGAGGATGAATTACCAGGATATTTTGATATTCGGCAATTTGATATTGTATCAAATTACGTGCCTTCTAATTGGGTAGTTGAGTATAATGAAAACTTTGATGTGCTTGATTTTTATCCAAAAAGCTGGGTCGAAGCAGAGAATTTCTGGGATAGATTTATAGATGATAACGATCCTGAAATGATTGCGCTTTTTGAAAAAGAAAAGGAACTCATTTACCACGAAGAAGCGGAATATGAATTAAGATAATGAAAGGGGACAGATCCAAAAAGTTCACAACCTTGTTTCTTATTCGCATATTTCAAAGAAAATGTGTTAAATTTTAAAAATTAATTTTGGTTTTAATTCAGACTCTGATAGAATGGCTATGACTATTATTCAGAGTGTTTAGTCAGGGTGGAAAACTAAGGTGGTGAACTTTTGGGATCTGACCCCAATGGCTAAATGGTTCAATGCCTAACCCTGCTTTTTTGTATCTCCTGCTTTTGTATTTTCGGAATTGCCGTTTTCCATTTCCGTCAGACGAAAAAATGAATAAACCGCATAGAAAACACATATTGCCAAAACAATATGCACTAATGTCTTCCAAACGTCTTTCCAGCTTCCCTCAAACACTTTATCGTCATTCTGTTTCTTTTCGTTCATGCCTTAATGACCCCATCGCTTTAAAAAATTACCCTTCTTTTTACATCCAAAGTTTATCCTGTTTTGGATGTAAAAACAGTCAAAAACACCTTTTTTACATCCAGAATGTTTATTAAAATGGATGTAAAAATGGCAAATTATAAAAAATTATGATATAAATCATCCCGAATGAGCGAGCCAATGTTTGAGCAGAGCGACTTGGGTGCGCTGAAAAGAAGAAGTTATTTCACGCACGTTTTGTAAGATGTACGTAGAGGCAGATCGCTGTATCCGCCCTAGGTCAAAAAAATTAAATTGATAGTTGACCTATTTGACAATTCATTTCTAAAGAGGGATATTGAATACTTGCTTTAGATTCGTATCTTTGGTGGCTATAAAAAATGGAGTTTTAATATGGCTAAAAGGAATCTTCAGGTTTATAAACGGCTTACTAGTTTACTGGCTATAAGTGGATTACTAGGTGCCTCTTTTCCTGTTTGGTCATCCGCTTTCGCACTGAATGAACAGAATGCCAAAGATCTTGGCACGGCTTATGCAGGTGCAGCTTCTTCAGCAGAAGATGCCAGTACCGGGTGGTATAACTGTGCGGGCTTGACCCGGCTAAAGCAAGAGCAAATTGCAATTTCGGGTGTATACGTTAATTCACGAACCACGCAAAATGGAAGGGCTACAACTAATTTAGGGGCGTCGATGGGCGAGGGCAGCGCAAAAGTGAAAGATCAATCGGTTATTCCCAGCCTACATTACGCCAAAAGAATCGACGATAGTTGGGTGTTTGCCTTAAACATTGCTTCTCCTTTCGGTTTAAAAAATAATTTTAAAGTGAACGCCTTTAATCGTTATATGGGAACGCGGGCAGAAATACGTACAGTGGATATTGGACCCAGCCTAGCTTACGGCTTTAATAATGGTTTTTCGATAGGGGCAGGTGTTGATGCATTGTATGCACAGGCTAAGCTCGATGCGCGGGTCGGAACGGGTAATCCCGCTACAGATGGCTTTGTAGAAAATACGGCTAGCGATTGGGGATTAGGTTATCATGCTGGCATATTATATGAATTTAATAATGGTAATACGCGCGCAGGGGTTCACTATCGTTCTAAGGTAAAAATAAAAGCTAAGGGAAATACAACGGCAGCCTTGCTGCCAGGTGTTTTACCGACCGCTGTGCAGGCTGAACTCACCTTGCCAGAGTCAACGGTTCTCAGTATGTATCATTCCATTGATGATCAATGGGCACTCATGGCAGATGTTCAACGGACACATTGGAAACGATTTAACGAGTTAAGACTTCGCTTTGATAATCAAACGCAATCTGTTACCTCTGAAAACTTTAAAGATTCAATCCGGTATGCATTGGGGGTTAGCTATCAGCTATGCGAACCCTGGAAATTTAAAGTGGGAACAGCATTTGATAGAACGCCTACACGTGATAGCAATCGTACAACTGCGATTGCCGATCATAACCGCACGTGGGTCGCACTTGGGGTGCAGTATCGCGTGACGAAGACCTTTGCGTTAGACTTTGGTTACGCACATCTTTTTTTCAAGAAAGCTAACATAAATCAATCCGCTCCAAAAGTAATAGGAACAACTCAGACTCTTCAGAGCTTTAGAGGTACCAGCAAGACGCGAGCTGATTTAATTGGTATGCAACTGACGTGGGATTTTGTATAATCTCATAGTTAGTGAATTGGGTGGTTACGATCGTGTGGGGTTTACCAGGTTCGTAACTAAGATATGGGGACACTTCCCCTTAACTTTTAGCAATGGATTTAAGACGCTATGCCACGGAAAACAGATAAACGTGTTCGTTTAATTGAAGCAGCGAAAGTGTTAATTCACCAAAAAGGGTTTAATCAAACGACACTTGCAGATATTGCACAAGAGGCGGATGTTCCTTTAGGGAATGTCTATTATTATTTCAAAACCAAGGAAGCCATTGGTGAAGCTGTTATCGAAAGACGGGCGGTTGAGAATAATGAATTTTTTAGCAAATTGGATGAGTTGACAGACGCTAAAACGCGTTTGCTCGCTTTGCTTCAATTCAGCACAGAAGATTTGGAATTAACGGCACGATACGGTTGTCCAGTAGGTGGGTTGTGTCAGGAATTAGGCAAACAGGGTGGATCCTTAGCAGATCAAGCCGCTAAGTTGCTGCATGATTTGCTAACTTGGAGCGAAACGCAGTTCCGAACTTTTGGGTTTGGCGATAAATCAGCTGATTATGCGTTGAATTTGGTATCGAATATACAAGGTATTTATTTGTTGACACATACCTTTAAGGATCCAAAACTGGCAACACGTCAGGCAAAGGTTCTACAGGAATGGTTAGATAAAATAACCGCGGGTGTTCGTGAAAAAACGACTGAAATGGCGTAAATAATCAGATGTAAGGGCGGAGCTCTGTATCCGCCCTTTTGTCCGTCCGCCTCTATGGTGTCGGCCTCATGAGATAGACAATAAATAATATGATAGAAATTAACCCCTTTATACAATCAATCAAAGAGTTATTCGAAAGAACAAAAGCCCTTCGGGGGTATCTTTGACTATGATCTGAAAGCAGAGCGATTAATTGAAGTTAGCCGTTTACTCGAAGATCCCACTATTTGGCATAACCCCGCCAAAGCACAAGAACTCGGTAGAGAACGCTCTGAATTAGAAAAAGTTGTAACAAAAATCCAAATATTAGAGCAAGGCTTAACTGAATTACAAGAATTATTAGATCTTGCGATAGAAGAACAAGACAACGAAACCATTCAGGCTTTATTTGTAGAGGGGCAACGCCTCACCGACATTGTAGAGCATCTTGAATTTCAACGTATGTTTCCGAATAAAATGGATCCCAATAACGCATTTATGGACATTCAATCGGGATCAGGTGGCACGGAAGCGCAAGATTGGGCAGAAATGCTATTACGGATGTATCTAAAATGGGGTGAACGCCGCAAATTTAAAACAACCCTAGTAGAATTATCGGAAGGTGAAGTGGCGGGGATTAAAAGTGCAACCATTCAATTTGAAGGCGATTATGCTTATGGTTGGTTAAGAACTGAAGTGGGTGTACATAGACTCGTTCGCAAATCGCCTTTTGATTCCGGCAACCGTAGACATACTTCTTTTGCCTCTGTCTTTGTATATCCCGAAATTGATGATGATATTGAAGTCGATATTAACCCTGCAGATTTGCGTATTGATACGTATCGCGCTAGTGGTGCAGGTGGTCAGCATGTTAATAGAACGGATTCGGCCATTCGGATTACCCATATACCGACCAACACCGTTGTACAGTGCCAAAGTGATCGTTCACAGCATAAAAATCGTTCCTATGCGATGAAGCAATTAAAAGCAAAATTATATGAGCTCGAACAGCAAAAACGATCCCAGGAAAAACAGACATTAGAAGACAATAAATCGGATATTGGTTGGGGTAGCCAAATTCGTTCCTATGTATTGGATCAATCGCGTATTAAAGATTTACGGACGGGTTTTGAGACGACAGACACCAGTAGTGTTTTAGATGGACATTTAGATCTTTTTATTGAAGCAAGTTTAAAGGCGGGTTTATGACAGAAACAGAAATTTTGGTTGATACCAACGAACAAATCGCACAACGCAGATCAAAGCTCTTAAAGCTTCGGGAAAAAGGAAATCCTTTTCCAAACGCGTTTAGGCCGTCACATTCAGCCGTTGAATGTTTTGTACCATATGCTTTAGACACGCCCGAAAATTTAGAAACGCAAAACATTAGAGTGTTGGTTGCGGGTCGTATGATGACGCGTCGTTTAATGGGTAAGGCAAGTTTTGTGCATCTTCAAGATATGTCGGGACGTATTCAATTATATATTAAACAAGATCTTTTGGCGGAAGGCATCTATGATGAATTTCAATCATGGGACTTAGGTGATATATTAGGGGTAGAGGGCGTTTTATTTAAAACCAAAACAGGTGAGCTCTCTATTAAAGTTCAGCACCTGCAATTATTAACCAAGGCCTTACGGCCACTTCCTGATAAATGGCATGGATTAACGGATCATGAAACGCGGTATCGCCAGCGTTATTTAGATCTGATTGTTAACGAAGAAACACGTAAGACGTTTATTCTACGTTCAAAAATCATTCAAACTTTACGTGAGTTTTTAACTAATCGAAACTTTTTAGAAGTTGAAACGCCTATGATGCAAATGATCCCGGGTGGGGCTGCTGCTAAACCGTTTATTACCCATCATAATGCGCTAGATATGGATCTTTATTTGCGGGTTTCGCCAGAATTGTACTTAAAAAGACTGGTGGTTGGCGGATTTGAGCGTGTATTCGAAATTAATCGTAATTTTCGAAATGAAGGTCTTTCAACCCGACATAATCCAGAATTTACGATGGTGGAATTTTATCAGGCATATGCAGATTATTTTGATTTAATGGATTTGACGGAAGAACTCTTAAAGGACATTGTTCAAAAAGCGTTGGGAACATTGGAAGTAACTTATCAAGAAAAAATACTGGATTTTTCTAAGCCCTTCGAGAGATATACCATTAAGGAAGCCATTTTGCATTTTAATGCGGATGTTAAAAATGCAGATTTAGAAGATCGCCTAGTCTTAACAACCCTGTTGAAAAAACACGGGGTTACGATTGATCAAGCCTGGGGTTTGGGGAGATTACAATTAGAATTATTTGATTGTACGGTTGAATCCAAACTGCAACAGCCGACTTTTATTACAGAATATCCCACGGAAGTCTCGCCACTGGCACGTTGTAACGACAAAAATCCTGATGTGACCGATCGCGCAGAATTGTTTATTGCAGGGCGCGAAATTGCTAATCTTTTTTCGGAGTTAAATGACGCGGAAGATCAAGCAGGACGATTTCAAAAACAAGTGGAAGCCAAAGAATCGGGTGATGAAGAAGCGATGCATTTTGACAATGATTATGTGATTGCCCTCGAACATGGCTTACCGCCAACCGCTGGCGAAGGCATTGGAATTGATCGACTAGTGATGTTATTAACGGATTCTCCTTCGATTCGCGATGTTTTGTTGTTTCCGCATATGAAAGCACAAGGCGTTAAAGTGTGATCCTATCTTTTTTCCTTTTGTATTCATGTGTTAAAAGATAAAAATTTCAGACTCCATATTTTTGCATGATAAAAAAAATGGACATACCACTGGCTTGGCGAGGATGGATACGCCTTAAGCTTGTTGTTGGGTATATTGAAAAACACGCATTATTATCTTAAAAAATAATAATGCGTTGTGTATAAATTGTTTTATTGCTTGCCTTTAACGCCTAGTATTTCAGTTTGACTGGCGCTAACAACCGTTCCAATGATTTCGCTGCTGCCGTTTTCAGCATATAAACTTGCGCCTGGCAGTGGAATATTTTCAGGATCTGTTACAGCGATATTAAACAATTTGTGTATTGCATTGGCACGATATTCCATTCGGGCAACTATTTCTTGCCCACAATAACAACCCTTATTAAAACTCACCGCGCCTAGCGCAGGTAAGTTGAGGCTGTGCGGTAGAAATTGTTCCATAGTTTCTGGCCAAATTTCAGGGATACCCGCTTGTATATCTAAACAATTCCATGCATCAAAATCAGAGATAACAGCATTTTCAATTTCTACCAGTTGATCCCATAGTGGTTTAACAATACTGGGAGGGCCAATCAGTTCAAAGCGTTGATAGGGTTCAGGACTGGGCAGGGGGAGCAGAATAATGTCTTTAAGATTCGTCAAATCGATAGCGTTTAGATCAGCCTGTGCTAACCAGATCCCAACGCGTTGCCATTGATCACTCACATCTTCCAGTTTGACTTTAGAAAATCGTGCATATTTTTTTAAAGTGGCTAAAGCGCTTGGCAGTACGTCAATGGGTAAATGCAAAAAATAGCATTCTTGATAAAGAAAAATGCGAAACAAAGCGCGAATACGGCCTTTGGTATTACAATAAGCTGAAAATCCAGGTTGAGTAGATGTAATCGTTCTGAGATCAGCCGTTATTTGACCTTGCAGAAATGTTGCGGCATCTAATCCTGAAACAGAAATAAGCCCATAAAATGGATTCAGATCCGCCAGCATTGTTTTAGTTTTGGATACCATGATTACCTTGAGATAAGTTAAGAAAATTGATAATATACAAATCATATCATATTTGGATACGAATGGAATCAGCACTAATGGAAACTACCGAGACACCTGCAATACCCAATACCCCGAGCATAAGATGGCAATGCCGTCGAGGCATGTTAGAATTAGATATGCTTTTGTTGCCTTTTTTTGACACGATTTACGAGACATTAGCTGTAGAACAAAAAAAAGCGTTTATTGATTTATTGGCCTTTCCAGATCAAGAAATCTATGCGTTTTTAATTGCACGACAAATACCCGATAGCCTAACGTTAAAATCTATAGTACAAAGTATACGTGAGTTCTCCCAACAAGGATAAAAGTGTTTGGAAAGAATTGAATTTGTACTGGGATCTTCTAGGCTGCTATTTCTTTTTTTAGGCTCGGTATATCTTGGCGCTATTCTTATTGTTATAAACTGTCCATTGCCTATTATGCTTAAGATAGCAGGAACTACACTCTTTTTCTGGTATTTTTGGCAATTAATGAACCTGCACGTAAAAAGGCTATCTAAAAAATCGGTTGTTTACATTTGGCAAGATTCGGCTGGGCATTGGGGGTGTTTAACCCATAACAAAAAAGCAGCTATAGGTATGCTTAAAAGCGATAGTTTTAAGAGTGCCGTTGTATTGATTTTGCGCTTTCGTTTTAAGACAGGTACGCGAAATGTTATTGTTCCTGTAGATGCACTTAATAAATTAGAGTATCGACAGTTGTGTGCACGTCTTAGCCTATAATTTTCAATATAAAATAATCTAGATATTACATATGATATTACACGTTGAAATAAGATTTTTATTTCACTAAACTAAAAATTGAACTATGACATATTGCCAAATGGACTGGTGATAAAAGATAAGGAGCGAGTCCAGATGTGCGATAATAGAGAAGATTTGCAATTGATCGAGGCTGCCAAACAAGGTGATTCTAAAGCATTTGATGCTTTAGTGCTGCGCTATCAAAACCGTGTTTTTAAGATTGTTGCGCGGTTTGTGAAAGATCCCAGTGAATCCTTAGATATTTGCCAAGAAGTCTTTATTAAAGTTTACCGCGCGTTAAATAAATTCCGATCGGACAGTTCATTTTATACCTGGATCTATCGGATTTCAGTCAATACCGCCAAAAATTTTATTATTTCGCGAGGACATCGGTTACCAAGCATTGATATTGAAATTATCAATATGGATAGATTTGTGATGCGTAACAGTCTTAAAGAATTTGGTACACCCGAACGTTTAATGATGCGTGATGAAATTGAAGGAATTGTTTATGACACGATTGAACGCATGCCCAATGATCTCCGCACTGCTATTAAGTTGCGTGAAATAGATGGGATGTCATATGAAGAGATCTCCGACATTATGCATTGTCCGGTTGGAACGGTGCGATCACGCATCTTTAGGGCGCGCTCAACCATAGAGAAACGCGTTCAGCCATTATTATAAGAAGTTAACTAACCTATTTTATCTAATGCATAGAACTTAGAAATAAGGTAAAATCACCCTCGTAAGTTTTGAGTTAAGGTGTTTTTACTTTGTCTAACATGCAAAATATTAGAAATTTTTCCATTATTGCTCATATTGATCACGGGAAATCAACCCTGGCCGACCGATTTATCCAGATCTGTGGGGGGCTAACCGAGCGCGAGATGTCTAGCCAAGTCTTGGATTCGATGGACTTAGAACGGGAACGGGGCATTACCATTAAAGCCCAATGTGTCACTCTAAATTTTAAGGCGAGTGATGGGCAAACCTACCACTTAAATTTTATTGATACCCCAGGACATGTGGATTTTGCTTATGAGGTCTCTCGGTCGTTGGCAGCCTGCGAAGGTGCTTTATTGGTGGTTGACGCCGCACAAGGCGTAGAAGCGCAAACCGTTGCCAATTGTTATACGGCGCTGGAGCAAAGGGTAGAAGTGATTCCCGTCTTAAATAAAATTGATCTGCCACAGGTTGAGCCTGAACGGGTTATTAAAGAAATTGAGGAAATTATTGGGATCGAAGCAGAAAATGCGCTTAGAATTAGTGCAAAAAGCGGTTTAGGTGTTGTCGATTTATTAGAGCGCCTGGTACAATTGGTTCCCCCGCCCATTGGCGAAATAGATGCGCCTTTACAGGCCTTAATTATCGACTCCTGGTTCGACACTTACTTGGGAGTTGTGTCTTTAGTACGCATTAAAAATGGCGTTTTGCGAGCGGGCGATAAGATGCTTGTGATGTCTACCGGAAAGATTCATCTGGTGGATGAGGTCGGTGTTTTTACCCCTAAACGCGTTAAATGGGAAGCATTATCCGCAGGTGAAGTGGGATTTGTGATTGCGGGCATTAAAGAGATCAATGGTGCGCCTGTGGGAGACACCATTACATTAGCTAAGAAGCCCGCAGATAAACCCTTGCCCGGCTTTCAGTTATGTCAGCCTAAAGTTTATGCGGGTTTGTTTCCCGTTGATGCGGAAGATTACGAAGATTTTAGAGATGCATTATCGAAACTCAAATTAAATGACTCTTCTCTGTTTTTTGAGCCTGAAGTCTCTCATGCTTTAGGATTTGGGTTTCGGTGTGGATTCCTCGGGTTATTGCACATGGAAATCGTACAAGAGCGTTTGGAGCGAGAATATAATTTAAACTTAATTACCACTGCGCCAACGGTTATCTATGAAGTGGTTACACGAAAAGGCGAAACGATTATCGTTGATAATCCTTCAAAACTACCGGATCCTGCGACCATTGAAGAAATGCGAGAACCTATTGTAGAAGCGAGCATGTTAGTGCCACAGGCTTATTTAGGTAATGTGATTACACTCTGTACTGAAAAAAGGGGAGTGCAGACCAAACTGATGTATCTTGGAAATCAAGTTTCTTTAGTGTATGAATTACCGATGAATGAAGTGGTTTTGGATTTTTTTGACAAATTAAAATCGGTTAGTCGAGGATTTGCTTCTCTGGATTATCATTTTGTTCGTTTTCAGCCCGCGGATTTGGTGAAGCTCGATATTTTAATTAATGCAGAGAAAGTCGATGCTTTAGCGTGGATTGTGCACCGTGATAAAGCATTTACGCGTGGTCGGGAATTAACCGATTCATTACAAGCAATTATTCCCAGGCAAATGTTTGACATTGCTATACAAGCGGCCATTGGCGCACATATTATTGCGCGTTCAACGGTAAAAGCTTTGCGCAAAAACGTTACTGCTAAATGCTATGGCGGTGATGTCTCTCGTAAACGCAAACTCTTGGACAAGCAAAAAAAGGGTAAGAAAAGAATGAAGCAGGTGGGCAAGGTGGAGATTCCACAGGATGCCTTTTTGGCGATTTTAAAAGTAGACAAGGATAAAAAAGGGTAAAAAATGCGGTTTTCTGAAATTTTGTTAACTTTAACAGTGACGACAGGGGTTATTTGGGCTGTGGATGCTTTATTTTTTAGTGCGGGGCGAGCAAAAGAAGTGCTTTCTGGTCCTATAAAATCAGGTGTAAAAGAGCCTTGGTGGGTCGAGTATGCAAAATCTTTCTTTCCCATTCTCTTAATTGTTTTTATTTTACGCTCATTTTTAGCAGAGCCTTTTAGAATCCCTTCGGGTTCGATGCGCCCCACTTTATTAGAGGGCGACTTGATTGTGGTCAATAAATATGACTATGGATTACGATGGCCAATATTGGGTAATCAAATTATTAAAATAAATTCACCCAAACGGGGAGACGTTATTGTTTTTAAGCATGTTAAAAGTAATGGCGAATCGATAGACATGATAAAACGGGTTGTGGGATTACCGAATGATCATGTTCAATATAAAGATAAAACGATTTATATTAATGGCGAGCCTGTGAAACAAGCATTTCAAGGTGAAAAGCAGGATGTTGATCCCGCAGGTTCTTCAGTGCTTGTTCGAGAATTAGAGGAAGAGCTGGGAGCCCATAAACACCAAATTTTTACACAATCCCATGGGCTATATGCACCTAGCTATGCCTATGATGATGTTACTGTACCGCAAGATCAGTATTTCGTGATGGGCGATAACCGAGATAACAGCGGAGATAGCCGATTTTGGGGTTTTGTTAAAGATATTGATATCCAGGGCCGCGCCATAGCCATTTGGATGAGCTGGGATAGCGCTAAATACAATATTCGGTGGAATCGCATTGGCTATATTCCATAGGCTAAGGGGGTCAGCTCCGTCAGGAGATAAAAATGGCAGAACTTTGGATAAAAAAAGCAGAGCATTTATCAAAAAAGCTGAATCATGCTTTTTCAGATATTAAGCTTTTGCATTCGGCGATAACGCATCGTTCAAGCAGTGAAACGAACAACGAACGATTAGAATTTTTAGGAGATTCTATTTTAAATTTTGTTGTTGCTGCAGAACTGTATGCACAATTTCCCAAAGCGCACGAAGGTGATTTAACGCGATTGCGCGCATTATTAGTCAGAGGAGAAACAGTGGCAGAAGTTGCAAGAGAATTTGGCATTGGGGAATACTTAAGTTTAGGAATAGGCGAGCGTAAGAGTGGCGGCCATCAGCGAACATCTATTTTGGCAGATGCTTTAGAGGCAATTATAGGCGCGATTTATTTAGATTCGAGCTTGGAAGTTTGTCGCCGGTGTATTCTGCGTTGGTATGAATCTCGTTTTAATGTTTTAGTACCCGGTGCTTCACAAAAAGATGCTAAAACGCAGTTGCAAGAATATATGCAGGCACGGCGTGTTCCTTTACCGGAATATCAGGTTGTTCAAATGGGAGGGGACGCGCATAGTCCGATCTTTGAAGTACAATGTATTTTTACTTTGTTGAAAGGGCCCTTTATCGGGGTTGCGAACACACGCCGAAAAGCAGAACAAAACGCAGCAGATTTAGCACTAAAGGCACTTAAAAATGCGCGATAATATTGATACTGTGTGTGGGTATGCTGCTATCGTGGGTCGCCCTAATGTGGGGAAATCCACACTTTTAAATCATATTTTGGGGGAGAAATTAAGCATCACTTCCAGAAAACCGCAAACCACGCGACATCGATTGTTGGGTGTTAAGACGGTTGAAAATGCGCAAGCTATATACGTGGATACACCTGGAATGCATATTGAAGAAGCGCATCTCCTGAATAAATTTATGAACAAAGAGGCCCGCCGTGCATTAGTAGATGTCGATGTGATTATTTTTGTGGTGGACAGCTTAAAATGGAACGCGGAAGATCAGTTGGTGTTTGAGCTGGTTGCCAAAGCCAAATGTCCTATCATTTTAGCAGTGAATAAAGTTGATACGCTTCTAGAAAAAACGGCACTTTTGCCTTATTGCGAGTCATTGGCTTTAAAATTTAGATTTGCTGAGATTATCCCCCTTTCGGCTACACATACAACAAATATTGAGGCATTGGAGCGAGCTGTCGCACGTTATTTGCCCAAAAGCCCGCATTATTTTCCAGAAGAACAAATAACAGATAGAACGCCTCGGTTTAGGATGGCTGAGATTATTCGAGAAAAATTAGTACGATCTTTAGGGGAAGAGCTGCCCTATTCCACCACGGTTGAAATAGAGATGTACAAAAGTGATAAATCTGAAAAAGTGCCTTTAATTAGTGCTATTATTTGGGTGGAACGCGACGGGCAAAAACCCATTGTGATAGGTAAAAACGGTGAAAGACTCAAAGAAATTGGTATTCGATCACGCAAAGATATTGAAAAAATTGTGGGGCGCCAAGTCCATTTAAAACTTTGGGTGAAGGTACGGGGTGGATGGTCGGATGACGAGCGCGCTTTAAAGAGCTTAGGGTATATTGATTTGGAATAAAAATGCGGCGTTTTGAATGTCAATTGGCCTATATATTACATACAAGGCCGTATCGTGAAACCAGTTTTTTATGTGAATTATTTACAGCAGATTATGGTCGACTTAGCGTGGTTGCGAAGGGAGTACGTAGACCAAAATCTCGGGGTCGCGGTTTATTGCAACCATTTATTCCGCTAATGATTTCATGTGTGGGTCGAGGGCCGTTATTAACGTTAACAGATTTCGATGCGATCGGTGTTGCACCTGTGTTAACGGGTCGTCGCGTGGTAAGCGCCTTTTATTTGAATGAATTGTTGTTTCGTCTAATACATCATGAGGATCCGAATCCTGATTTGTTTTTTTGTTATCAAGATGCGTTAAACGAATTAGAAAAAACGACGGAAATACAAATTGTGTTGCGCTTGTTTGAAAAATTGTTATTAAAAACATTGGGATATGAACTCCAATTGGTAAAAGAAGTGGGAACGGGAAAGCTGCTTAATCCTGAAGGAGATTATCGGTTTGATCCTGCAAGTGGCCCTGTTTTGGTGGAAACGCATCCTCTTGCTCTGGGTATAAAATCGCAAGATGTGTTTAAGGGAAAAAGCTTATTAGCTTTGGCGGCAGGCGTATTTAATGACGTTGCTGTTTTGGGTGATCTGAAACGATTAATGCGATTGGCATTGGCGCCCCATTTAGGTTCTAAGCCGCTAGAAAGCAGAAAATTATTATGAAAATTGTGGGTATTGGTACAGATATTGTTGCTATAAGTCGGATTAAAACGATTTGGGATCGGTTTGGTTCTGTTTTTGCAAGACGAATTTTAGCTAAATCAGAGTTAAAACGTTTGGAGCTGTCCCGAGATCCGGTTTCTTTTCTTGCGAAGCGTTATGCAGCAAAAGAAGCAGTTGCAAAGGCGTTAGGAACAGGGTTTAGACCAGAGGGAATATTATTAACCGAAATCAGTGTTAATAATAATGCTTTAGGACGACCCTATTTAGAATTTTTGGGTGAAGCGGAACGTGAAATGGCGAGGCTTAAGGTTATAGAGAGCCATTTAACATTGTCAGACGAAAAAGAATTTGCTGTTGCTTTTGTGGTATTAGTGAGTGAATAATGTAAGCTCCTTTTTTAGGAACTCAATACGAATGAAAAAAAGTATTTATTTGATTATTATTGCGGCTGTGTGTGCATTGGGATTTTGGGGGTTAGCACCCCAAACCAAATTATCCCTTTTCAGTTCTGTTGCAAAATATTGGGCCAGAATACGCGTTTCTAAGCCAAGCAGCTTTGTGGATGAAAAAGTTTTAAAGCAAAAAATTGCGGCAGGGTTACCCGCCTGGGCGCGAGAACAAATTACAGCCGATCTCTCAAAATTTTCAAACATCACCCATAGAGAACTCGATGAATATTTTGTATCTGAGAAGGATATACATAATCAATTAATGCGGGTTAAAATTACTAACGGTCAACTTGAAACAATTGTACAAGATCCATCGATACGTGCGCTTAAGTCTTATAAAATTATTCAGAACATGTTAGAATTCCTAGCGGAAAAGCATTATGTTCCGGATATCGATTTTATTTTATGCTTACAAGATTTTTTAGTTGTTTCAAGAAAGACACCTGTGCCCGTTTTCACTTTTGCTAAAGATATAACGGTTCCGGTTGAAAAAGATTTAATATTGGTTCCTGACTGGATGAATTTGCGTTCTGTTTCAGAACTGAAGCCTCGCATCGAGTATGCCAATTTTCTTTTTCCTTGGAACAAAAAACAGCCTTATCTGTTTTGGAGAGGTAGTTTAGCCGACAGTTCAGGTTTTCGCCGTACGCTAGTATCTTTAACAAAAAAATATCCGACATTGATAAACGCACAGTTTTCGCAAAATAACCCTGCCGAATACGTATCAGAAGATCAGCATGTTCAATATCGTTATCAAATTACTATCGATGGATCGCGTGCAACTTGGGAGAGATTAGTTTGGCAATTACGTACAAATTGCCTCGTGTTTAAGCATCGAAGCAATCATGTTCAATGGTTTTACAAAGGTATTATGCCAAACGCCCACTATTTTTCAGTTCAAAACGAAGATTCGCTGTTACAATCAATCGCTTGGTCGGAGCAACATCCTAAAGAAACACAAGATATTATTGCGCATGCAATGAGGTTTGCAGCTGAAAATTTAACGATCGAAGACATGTATCATTATTGGATAGGCGTATTGACGGCGTATTCGAAGCAGATATCAGGCCTCAATAACAAGTAATTAGGATTATTAGCTTTGTTATTATCAATCGAAAGGAAAACCAAATGAAATTATTGACAATCGCACTAAGAGAATGCATTGATCACTATAACTATTTTATGCAAAAAACGCGTAATCGCATCGTCCGAAAAATTACCGAAAGTGCATTACAAAATTTAGATTTGTTTCAGGCTATTGAAGGTGCGAGAACATCTGCCGCATTTGAAAAAAAGCATTTACGGGATATTCCTACTTTTAAAACTCGAAAAGATTTATTTAAATATTGCTTAAATTCCGTCCCAGAAGGGTTAGCATTAGAGTTTGGCACCTACAAAGGTAATTCTATAAATCTTTTGGCAAAGTTGAAGAAAGGACAGCATTTTTATGGGTTTGATTCTTTTGAAGGTCTGCCAGAAACTTGGACAATGGGATGCCGTAAGGGGGCTTTCAGTATTCGAGGAAAGTTGCCACCTGTTAGAGATAATGTAACGCTTATCAAAGGTTTTTTTGACAAAACCCTCTCTGATTTTGTCTCGCAGCATAAAGACCAACCCGTTGCGTTTTTGCATATTGATTGTGATTTGTACAGTTCTACTAAAACTGTTTTAGAAACGCTGCACTCTCGATTAGTTACAGGAACTATTATTTGCTTTGATGAGTATTACAATTACCCCGACTGGGCAGAAGGGGAATATAGGGCGTTTATAGAGTTTGCAAAAGCTTATAATATTTTGTTTGAATATATAGGCTACATTCGAGCAGGGAGTCAAGTGGCGCTAAAAATTTTAAATACGTGAGAAAATTTTAGTATGGCAACAATATTCGTAATTGGTAATTGTTCACATACGTATTTGAAGATAAACTAGCCGGGATGATCCGGCTAGTCTACTCACAAAATGATCCCTTTGAAGAAATGCTAACCAATACGTGACCCCAAAGATGCTCTTCTGAGACTGCCTGGTTCTATTGAAGGCGCTGGTCTAGCAACAGGCATGGCGTATGGTCCTTGAAAAAGCACAGGTTCTCTGTTTTCAGGCATCGCTTCTGCTTCCGGCGGCACTGGATCTTTTCTCTCTTCTCTTAAATTTAAGCGTAAAAGAGACAGCCTGTCTCCTTCAAAGGCTAAGGCTCTGTTGTCTGAGCAACTAATCGTTATTTATTAACGATCAAACCATAAGTAGCTTAACAGTGATTAAGCTTGAATAAAACAGCAAAATTAACGAGGGAATAAAAAAAGCCCTAATAGAGGTTATTAGGGCTAAAAAAAAATTGTGATTAAAATACGGAAAACAATACCTATATAATAATAGGCCAAGTTTTGTTTGTCAAATGTTGTTTACCGTTGTATTTTCTGCCTCCGTCAATACAGCGTCTACAGCGAGATTAAAGGCTTCTAAGTGGGGCTTAATAATATCCGACACACATGAAGCAGCAGCTGTTTCTAACGTTTGAACACAATTTTTTAATTTGGGTACCCCGCAGTAACAACAAACGCCATGCAGTTTATGAACACGATCACCTAAGGCTGTCCAATTTCTTTTCTGATAATCTTCGTTAATGCGTCGTTTCTCCAGAGGTAAAATTTTCCTCAATTTTTCAAAGAATTCCTGTGCTAATTCCGCCTTGCCACCTGCTAATTTTTTGCCCAGCGCCCAATCAATTGTGCAAGAATTGGGTCTGGGTTCTATCCATTTTTCGAGGATATTTTTGAGTTCTATTTCCCCAATGGGTTTTGTTAAGTAATCATTAATACCATTTTCGAACAAGGCTTTTTTATCGCTGGTCAATGCGTTGGCGGTTAAGGCAATAATGGGTGTGGGATTTCGGTGAAATTCTGCTTCTACATTTCGAATAATGTGCGCCGCTTCAACACCATTCATGTTTGGCATTCGGATATCCAGCAATATTAAATGGAAGGTTTTCTGGCGCACTGCTGCGATGGCCGCTTTTCCATTGTTTCGGGTGGTTACTTCAATGCCCATATCTTCTAATAAAATGCGGATCAGTTTTAAGTTTTCTGGATTATCATCTACAGCTAAAACGGTAGTAGGGCTTTGTAAAACATCGAGATAAGGAACAAATGAAGACAATGCGGGTGTTGATGTTAAGGACGGTGATGCTTCTAAAGTGGATTCAATTTGAGGAGGGAATTCAACCTGAAAGGTAAACCAAAATGTAGAGCCTTTTTGTGGTTCGCTCTCAACACCAATGATACCACCCATTTGTTCGACTAATTTTTTACAAATAACTAATCCAAGACCCGTTCCACCTAATTTATGGGTAGCCCCTATTTTTGTTTGATTAAAAGCATGGAACAATACTTTTTGTTCCTCGGGTGATAAACCAATACCCGTATCAGCCACCTGTACACGAATAGTTGTATGTGAAAAGGATTCTTTTTCTAACATGACGCGAACGATGACGCTACCCCGCTCGGTAAATTTAATAGCATTGTTAACTAAATTTGTCACAATTTGTTTGATTCTTAAGGGATCACTCAAAACATGTGTGGGCACATCGGAGTAAATAAGAGGGATCAGAGCAATATTTTTTTCTTGCGCATATGGGAGAAGCAAATTCAATATTTCTTCTATGCATTCTCGGATGTCCATAATAGATCGTTCTATGCGTAATTTCCCGGCTTCCATTTTTGAGAAATCAAGAATGTCGTTTAGGATTGTCAGTAAGTTATTAGCAGATTTTTGTATGGTGCGAATATATTCTTGTTGCTTTTGATTGAGTTCAGTTTTTTGTAATAAATTAACAAATCCGATCACAGCATTCAGTGGTGTGCGAATTTCATGGCTCATATCTGCTAAAAATTCTGATTTAATTTTATTGGCATGTTCGGCTGCTCTTCTAGACATTTCTAGTTCAATATTTTGAACTTCAATCGTTTCAAGTGTACGTCTGAGACTTAAAGTTGCTTGATTAATCTTATGTTGAAGTTCATTATGCGCATTCTCTAATGTTTCTGCCATGGTGTTAATGCCGGCTCCTAGCATTTTTAATTCTGCATACGATGAAACTTGTGTACGTGTATTGAGTGCACCCTCTCGAATTTTATTAACAACTTTTCCTATTTCGAGTATAGGGTGGGTAAGATTTCGCCCCATTCGGTAAGCAAGTAATGCACTGATGCTAAGGCTCAATAAAGAAATGAGGATTGCTTTGGCCAGAATTTGATATTCATGTAATTGCATGGATTTGGTTTCTAACTCAAGTTTCAACCATCCTCTGAGGTTTTCTATTTGACTTAGGTCAGGAGAGGTCTTACTTAACTCTTTTTCTAGCTGCAAGGCTATTTTTTCACGATGCGCACAAAAGGCTTCTTCTAAATCTTGTAACCGAGTATTAACAAAATAAGTTCCCAATAACACAGAAATGGTGATAGTTGGCACTAATGCCAATAATAATACACGATGTTTAATCCCGAACTGCATGGCACTATTGTGCCGGATTTAGAGAAAAGACGCAATATATTTGACGGAGCTTGCCCATAATGAGACTAAATATCCGGGCCATCTTCCACTAAGGTTTCGGTCGGTATTTCTTTATCTTTATAAAACGCCTGAATTTTTTGAATCACTTCTTCTGGGGAGTCAGCGAAAGTCCAAAGGGAGAGGTCGTTTTCATCAATCATATTTTCGAGCAGAAGTGTATTTTTAAACCAGTGAAGTAGAGGGCGCCAGAAAGGTTCATTCACCAAAATAATGGGTATATGGCGCGTTTTGCCTGTTTGCACTAATGCGATTATTTCTACAAATTCATTTAATGTGCCATATCCTCCGGGAAGTACGACGTACGCTGCAGCATATTTAACAAACATGACTTTTCGGGTAAAAAAATGTCGAAATCGCAATGAAATATCTTGGTAGACGTTAGAGAGCTCGTGATTGGGCAATTCTATATTGAGGCCGACACTAAAAGATCGACCTTGAGAAGCGCCTTTATTAACAGCCTCCATTGCACCAGGTCCACCCCCTGTCACAACCGAATAACCCGCATCAGATAATTTTTGACCAATAGATTCTGCTAAGAAATAGTTTGTGTCATCCCGTTTTGTTCTTGAAGAACCAAACACGCTTACAGAAGGTTTTATATGGACGAGCCTTTCATAGCCTTCTACAAATTCCGCGATAACTTGAAAGATTTTCCAAGATTCGCGAGAAAGGATCGTGTCATTGACTAACGGTGGTTTGGGGCGCAATTTTTCTTTTGGCGTTTCCATTTTAACAATATAGCATATCTTCTCTCTGGTGATGAGATTGAACCCTTGATATACTGTCATCTTTTTGGCGTTGGGGAAAATAGATGCATCACTTACGGATTATATTGTTAGGTGCACCGGGCGCGGGCAAAGGTACGCAGGCAACCTTTATTTGTGAAAAATTAAACTTGCCAAAAATATCTACAGGCGATATGTTACGGGCCGAAATTTCAGCAGGCACTCCATTAGGTCACGAAGTAAAACAGCTCATGGCAAATGGACAGTTGGTGCCAGACGAACTGATTATCGATTTGTTGAAAAATCGCGTTGCTCAACCGGATTGTTCTGAAGGATTTTTGCTCGATGGATTTCCGAGAAACGTATTGCAAGCAGAGGCGTTGATAAAGGCCGATATTGCGATAAATCATGTTATTTATATTCATGTGCCGGATGAAGACATTATTAAGCGTTTAAGCGGCAGACGTACACATCTTGCATCGGGTAGGACTTACCATGTTTTATTTAATGCTCCCAAAATTGCGGATAAAGATGATATAACAGGCGAGCCATTAGTGCAGAGAGAGGATGATACGGAATTGGCGGTTCGTACCCGTTTGAAGGTCTATCATCAAGAGACTCAGCCTGTTATTCAATGGTATAAAAACGTATTAAAAGTCAATCAATTTCATGAAATTGAAGGTGTAGGCACAGTTAAATCTATTCAAAGCAAAATTTTAGAAGTGCTTAAATTACACCTGGCTTTCAGTGATTAAATCCCGAGTAAAAACATAATAAATTTTGTAAATATAAAAAAATTTGACAATGTAGTATGTACTCATGCAATATCTGTGCTATCTTTGTATTGTCCAATTAATTGAGTTTAAGCCATAGGAGATCGAGAATGGCCACGAAACGTAAAGTAGCAAAGGCAAAGGCTGGTAAAGTAGCAGCAAAGCCTAAGAAACGAACCGCTAAGAAAGCAGTTGTTAAGAAAGCAGTTGCCAAAAAGCGTGTAGTTAAGAAGGCTGATGCTAAGAAAGCAGTTGCCAAAAAGCGGGTAGTTAAGAAAACTGGCGCTAAGAAAGCAGTTGCCAAAAAGCGCGTCGTTAAGAAAGCAGGTGCTAAGAAAGCAGTTGCTAAAAAAACGGGTGCTAAAAAAGCAGGCGCTAAGAAGCGCGTAGCTAAAAAAATAGGGGCTAAAAAGGCGGTTGCTAAAAAAGCAGTTGCTAAAAAGGCTCCAAAGAAAGGAAAGACTGCCAAGCGTAAATCGGCAGGGGCAAAAGGTGCAGCGCATAAAGCAGCTGCAACGGGCACCCGCAAACGTCGCACACGTAAAAAGGCAGTGGCTCATGCGGCTATAGCTGCTTAAGTTACACTGAAACCATTAAGCATCGCGTTGTTTTCTTTAAGCGCGATGCTTATTGGTCTTTAAAGCATTCTATTCTATGATAATTCTTCGCCATTTTGTCTAATACAATCAAACTGTTAGCAATAGATACCGCTACAGATGCGTGTTCTGTTGCGCTTTACGTGAACGATCAAATTCTTGAGCGATTCTCTATTGCTGCTCGCACCCATACCCGCTTATTGTTGCCAATGATAGACGATTTATTAAAAGAAGCCGCTATAACTTTAGCCGAGATAGATGCTTTTGCGTTTGGGCGAGGCCCAGGCAGCTTCACGGGCATCCGTATTGCCTGTAGTGTTATTCAAGCGCTCAGCTTTGGCATAAATAAGCCCGTGGTATCGGTTTCGACATTGCGTGCTTTGGCACAAGGGGCAGCACGTACATCTGGTGCAACGCAGGTTTTTGCGAGCCTGGATGCGCGATTAGAATCACTTTATTGGGGATTATTTGAAATGGGGGCAGAGGGCATTATGCAACCCGTATCGGACGAACGCCTGAGTCTGACGGATCAGATCTGCTTGCCAGCAGGTTCGTGGCAAAAAATGACGGGGCATCCGCATGCAGAAGATATTGTTCGGATTGCTGTGTATGAGTATCAGGCGGGCCATGCTGTTACAGCAAAATTTGCATTGCCCGTATATCTTAGAGAGGAAATAGTCAAAAATTAGAGGTATTACTCTCTTTTCCACTGAAATTTTAGAGAGATTTTTTAGCGCCTTGGTCGTGTTATTGGTTCAGGTTGGATTTCCATTTGTTGAGTGCGCTCTCTTTTTGTACTGCTAAACATATTTGCAATAAAGTCTTTAAATTTTTCACTCAATGTTCTGTCATCAGGAATACGATGAAGCATATTATATTCATCGTTTTTAGGGTATAGTTTTATCTTGTCCTTAGTAATTTTTGGAATCTTATCTTTAGAAAATTCATAAGTCGCCTTGGCGATAGCTATAGGCTTGTACTTATTTTTTTGTTCTGGACTAGCCTTTTCGTACGCTGAAGCGGCATCCATTTGTTCAGGCTTGTGCAGATCGGCTATCATTACAATATCGACAGTTTCTTTTAAACGTATTGCTTGAGGATTGTCTTTTTCGTACTTAATATCAAAGCGGGCATTCATTAGAGGCTTGAACCTGGTAGGATCTTTAGGATCGGGAATTATCTCTTTAAGCGTTTTTTGCAGAGCAAGTGCATAACCCGATTGGTGAAATCCGCTCATGAATGAGTCAAGGACTGTGGGGTCAAGCTTCTCTGCGGGTATTCCATTCTGTTGCAGTATTTTTTTTAACATATTCTGAACAAACTGGAAGTTTTTTTCAATCGCTTCTTCCGCTTCTTCAGGAGTTTTCGCTATGGGTGTCTTAAAATGGGATTTGAAGTCGTTTATGTACCTTGGGTCTACCATTATTGGCTGGTCATTTATAAAAATATTTTTGCTAAGCGGGCCAAACATTATCCTTGGAAAATCGTTATAAGCACTGATTTTCATATTCAAACCTAAAGCTTTTTTTTCTTCCAATGTTTGGTCTACAGTATTTTCCTTATTAAAGAGGTTCTGATATTGTTTCATTTTTTCCTGATTTTTCATATATTGAAATAATAATGGCATTGTTGTATATCCTCCAGCTTAATCGTGTTTGCCCCTTATTGTTAGGTTAGGCCAGAAATTTTCCTGAAAGTTCCTGAGATAGAAACTTTTGTAGCGACACATTGAAAATGTCCTTTGTATTTAACAAGTCCTCTTATGCTAAGTGTCCTACACGCTCATAGCCCAGGAGGGCATGATGGCGGGAGGAATGATTACAACCAGCACCAAAGAGGTAGGCCGCGCATCAATATTAAAAATTTTGGATGGTATGGGGCTATTTCCCATCTAGTAACCATTTTAGGATCTGTTGTATTTGAAGCTTGTAGACTGTTGTATCATCTTCTTATAGCACATGTAGCCGTAGTTTTAGTCAGCTATACAAAATTTACACTCTTAATAATTCATTGATGCTGGTTTTTTCACGTGTTTTATCATCGACACGCTTTACAATAACAGCGCAATAAAGGCTATATTTACCATCTTTACTTGGCAAGTTGCCAGGCACAACCACGCTGTTTGCAGGTACGCGTCCATAATGGATTTCGCCGGTTTCACGATCATAAATGCGTGTGCTTTGGCCAATATAAACACCCATCGAAATGACGGAACCCCGCTCGACAATCACGCCTTCTACAATTTCGGAACGCGCGCCAATAAAACAATTGTCTTCGATAATAGTAGGGCGGGCTTGTAAGGGTTCTAAGACGCCGCCAATACCAACACCACCCGAAAGGTGAACATGATTACCAATCTGCGCGCAAGATCCGACCGTCACCCAAGTATCGACCATTGTACCTTTGCCAACATAGGCGCCGATATTCACGAAACTTGGCATTAAGATGGTGTTGGGCGCGATATAAGCGCCACGGCGCACGGTTGCGGGGGGGACAATGCGTATGCCTAAGGCTTCAAATTCTGCAGGGGCGGTGTCCGTAAACCGTAAAGGTACTTTATCGTAAAATTGTGTGAATTGCCCTGCAATCGGCGTGCTTTTGTTTAAGCAAAAATAAAGAAGCACCGCTTTTTTTATCCATTCGTTTACTTTCCATTTTCCTCCAGCAGGTTCTGCTACCCGGCATTTGCCGAGTTCGAGATCCACTAATACATGCTCAATAGCTTCTCGTAATAGAGGATCAGCGGAAGCGGGGCTTAATGTGCTGCGTGAATCATAAGCCGCTTCTATAATTTTTTGTAGGTCAATCATGGCAAAGGGCTCCGAAAAGTGTTAAAATGAGTTTTTTAAAACAATAACATGATCGTTGAGGTAAGTCGATGATTCTGGTTATAAATCCTGATGAGGAATAGGTGCCGTATGCTGAAACGATTAAAGAAACTTCAACAAAATACTGCTTATCCCACTTGGTTTTCAAAGCGGCCTGTCTTATGGATTGCGCTGGTGGGTGTTTTCATTGTATCTTTTTTTGCACAACCTCTCTATAAATTTTTTACAACAGTGCCCGAGCCGCTTCCAGCGGCCATTCAGGTGCAAACTGTACGAGTTAAAGTGGTTTCTATGCCAGAGAGCGTAGAGACGATAGGTAATATAACTGCTAAAACAGAAGTTAAAATAAAAGCAGTGGTTAACGGCAAAATCCAAACTTTTATGGAATCCGGTTCTTGGGTAAAAGCAGGTACGGTGTTGGGTAACATGGTGGGCATTGGCCCTGAGATAAGAGCTCCATTCGACGGTTATCTAACCGATTGGCAAGTTAAGTCCGGAGAATTTATAACAGCGGGCACCGAACTTGTCGATTTGGTTGATACAGAATTATTAACGCTTATCTATCGTGTGCCGGAACATTACGCCTCCAAGCTAGATATGGAACAACCCGTTGAGGTGTCGGTTAAGGCATATGAAAATCTTGTTTTTCAAGGCAAAGTAAAATTTATTTCGCCGATCGTCGATCGAAAAACGCACACGATTTTAATTAAAGCTATGGTTAAAAATCCTGATCAAAATTTATGGCCTGGCATGTCGGCTCATGTGAAACAAATTTTAGCATTGCATCCTCAAGCGTTGGTTATTCCCGAATCTTGCGTTATTTTAACCCTGGAAGGCTATGAAGTTTTTGTGATTGTAGATGGCAAAATACAAAAGCGAAAAGTTATCATTGGTGAGCGTAGTAAAGGGAGGGTGCATGTTTTGTCGGGATTAACGCTGGAAGAACCCGTTGTTATCGTTCGAACCAATGTGGTATCTGAGGGTGCTAGCGCGGTTGCCAATGATTGGGCAGGAGATTGGTAATGCAATGGTCAGAAGTTTTTGTACGGCGGCCGGTGATGGCAACAGCTATCAATATTGTTTTGCTGATTATGGGGCTGATTTCTTATTATCATTTAGAACTACGCCATAAGCCAAATGTTTCTCACAATGAAATTGAAATTAGTACGATTTATCCCGGAGCGAATGGCGCTGCCGTAGAACATAAAGTGACAAAACCGCTAGAAGACGCGCTCTCGGGTATTGATGGCGTTAAAAAAATATCATCTAGCAGCCACGACAGCCATAGCAGTATTTTTGTTAAATTTAAAACAGGCATAGATAACAATAAAGCGTTAGGTCAAGTTCGCGACAGGGTGTTTTCTACTTTAAGTAGTTTGCCAGAAGCTGTTAAACGTCCTGAAATTCGCGAGCAAGGTGAAGATAAAACGGAAATTGCTTATTTGAAATTTGAGGATAAAACCAGAAGTATTCCTGCGCTGTCTGATTATATTCGAAGGATGATTGAAGATCGGTTGCGTTTATTAGAAGGCGTGGCTTCGGTCTCACCTTTTGGTAACAAATTATATTTGATTGCCGTAAAGCCTGATCCTGCCTTACTAGTAGAAAAGGGCGTTACGGTTAAAGAAGTTGTGGAAGCCTTGAAGCATGAAAAAACATTTGCCTCGGCGGGCGAAATTGAGGGCACTACCGCTAAAGAATCTGTCATTATCAATGCGATGGTTGAAAAGCCCCAAGATTTTGCAAATATTACTTTAAAAGTGACGCCCGAAGGGCGTGTAACGCTGGGAAGTGTCGCCTCCATTACTGTTTCTGAAAAACCCACTTATTTAAAAATACGTGAGGATGGACAAGAAATAGTCGGGGTAAGCGTTATTGCAAAACCACAAGCCAATCCTTTAGAAGTCGCGAGACGGCTCCATGCTTTTGTTAAAGATTTAAATAAGACAATGCCTCCCTCGATGAGCGCTGCCGTTAGTTTTGATGCGACACGGCCTTTTTCGGCCGCTTTTGTTGAAATGCGGCATACCTTGTGGGAGGCCATTGCATTAGTTGGCATTATTGTCACGCTTTCTCTCGCTTCCGTGCGTGCAGCCGTATTACCGATGATAACGGTGCCCTTATGTTTGATAGGCTCTTTTGCGCTGATGTGGGGATTAGGATTTAGTATTAATCCCGTTACATTACTGGCATTAGTGCTTGCTGTAGGTTTAGTCGTTGATGATGCCATTGTGGTGGTCGAAAATATTTATAGACATATGGAAGAAGGATTATCGGCATTTAAAGCTGCGCTGGTGAGCATGAAAGAAATTAGTTTTGCTGTTATCGTGATGACGATTACCTTGGTTGCCGTCTATTTGCCTTTGGTTTTTCAAGTCGATGAATCGGCAGTATTATTCCGTGAATTTTCCTGGACATTGGCTGGAAGCGTACTGATTTCAGGATTTGTTGCTTTAACACTCACGCCCGCTTTAGGTGGAAAATTTTTAAAAAGCGCAAAGAAGGTTGTTTTTTGGGAAAGGCTTGCAGAATGGTATCGTGTTAGGCTAGCCATTGCACTCCAGCATCCCCTTAAAATTTGCTTGCTATTGGTTGTGATTGCTGGATTAGGTATTGTTGGCTTTCAGAGATTGCCTTCAGAATTAATTCCCAACGAAGATGAAGGTTATATGGCGGGTAACATCAATGCAGACAATGCAGTGTCGGAAGCGGTTCGACAAAGCTGGTTTAAAAAGGTGGAAGGTATATTAAAATCCATCCCCGAAGGCGAACGTGTTTTAACAGGTGTCTGGCAAGATCAGTGGATGTGGTGGAATCTTATTTTAAAACCGAGCGAGGAACGGGGTCGCACCAGTTTTGACATTGCAAAAGAGTTGAGACCGCGCCTTAAGGAAATTGTGGGCCCAGATGTGCAACTTTTTGATGGTCTTAATGCAACGGGAGATGACTCATTTAAGATTATTATCCAGTACGCAGGTGCCCCCCAGCGGTTAATAGACGCGGTAAACAACATCATGGTAGCAGCACGAAAATTGCCTGGTTTCGATGCTATTTTTAGTCAACAAACAAACGAAAAGCCGCGTTTAAGTGTCAAGATCGATCGCGCATTAGCGGCAGAGTTGGGCGTAAGTATTAGTGCAATAGAGGAAACGTTATACACTTTTTTATCGGGCACCAAAGCGGCTGATTTTAATTTTGATGGCTTAGATTATGATGTGCAAGTCAGGGCTCCATTGGAATATCGTTCAGAATTAAATAGCTTAAATGCATATTTTGTTGCAGGCGCAGAAAAGCAATGGGTTCCTTTGGGGAGCTTAGTCACACTGAAAGAAATATTAGAGCCTAATGAGATTAAACATTATGAACGGATGCGCAGTGCTTCAATTCATATCACGCTACAACCTGATATTTCCTTGGATAAGGCGATGGCGGTCTTAGATCCGGTTATCAAGAAATATTTGCCACCAGATGCGCGCTATCATTTTGGGGGAAAGGCGGAGCAATATCGTGAATCTCGAAATGCGATGTGGATAACCTTCGGGTTAGCGTTGGCTTTTATCTATTTGGTACTGGCCGCATTATTCGAAAGTTTTATTCACCCTTTTATTGTGTTATTAACCGTGCCGCTCTCTATTACAGGTGCAGTGTGGGCGATTAATTTTATCGGGGGTACAAACAATGCTTATACCACGATTGGGTTGGTTACGCTCATGGGGCTTATTACCAAGCATGGCATTTTAATTGTTGATTTTGCTAACCGATTACGTGCGCAAAACCATCCGTTAATGGAAGCTGTATTAATGGCTGCGACTGCCCGTTTAAGGCCTGTCCTAATGACAACCTTTGCGATGATTTGTGGCGCTATTCCCCTTATCTTTAGCATAGGTTCTGGTGCCATTGCCAGAAAGGATATTGGTTGGGTTATTATTGGTGGCATGTTAATGGGCACGATATTTTCTTTGTTTGTGGTGCCTGTTGCTTATTCATTACTGGCAAAAAAAGAAATCCAAACATTATCGTAAATCACGTACATTTTGCGCATTACAATAAATAACCTATGCTTATAAGGGTACTGTAAGGAGAAATGTACGTGAAAAAAACATTAGCAGCGTTATTGACCACCACCATCGCGTTGTTGTTCACTTCAACACCCCTGGCAGCCAATCTATCCGATGTTAGACCTTACTTGGGTGCAGATGCCGAATTACGCTATATGGACTTCTACAAACCTTTTGGTAGTGAATTATTGCCTCATAATTATCCTCAAGCCAACCTCTATTTAGGTCTTCCATTAAATGAATATTTGGCTCTAGAGGCTGGGTATGAAGCAACGGGAAAGAAAACACGCGCGGGTACAGATACTGCTGGGACTAAAACGTTCCAAGCTAATTCAACAGGTCAAATTAAAGCATTACATGCTAACCTTATTGGTTCTTTTTCTATTTGTGAGCAATATCGTTTAAAATTGATTGGCTTGGCGGGTATTGCTCGCTTAAAAGAGAAACTGGTAGTCGTAGATATCACCGTTAATGGCGTTGCCGTTCCACCAGCAAATAACACCTTTACCTTTAAAAAAAGTAAAAGTGTTTTACGTTTAGGCGCAGGTTTGCAACATATGATCAATTGCAATTGGGGAACGCGTGCTATGTTAAAATGGGAACAATCGGGAAAGCTGAAAACAAAGGCACAAGAAGATAATAATTTTCCAATTAGAGCTAAAAACAGCGTTATATACAGTGTGGGTGTTTTTTACACGTTTAATTAATAATGGCAATTTTATATGTGTAAACATATTAAGATAATTTCATTTGAACATGTTAGACCACGAATTACTATGTCATTCCAGTGAGCCAGCCTAGAAATAAGGTGCCATAAATTAATGGCATTCAATGATATAAGTATATTTAATTAGGCTTAATATTATCATATTGAGGAGATTTTTTGGTAAACATTAAAATGTGAGGTATTTATGAAATTAACAAAGCAATTTGTAGCAGATTTTTTTAATAATCTTGAAATTGGGCAACAAGATAAGTTTTTTTCTCAAGTATCGCCTAATGTATTATGGCAAGTTATGGGCACTCATCCATTAGCTGGAATTTATCGTACTAAACAGGAATTCATTGAACATACTTTCACACGATTACATAAGATGCTGAACGGTGGTCCGATATTGAAAGTTAACAATA
Organism: Gammaproteobacteria bacterium; assembly: GCA_035576045.1. GTDB lineage: Bacteria > Pseudomonadota > Gammaproteobacteria > UBA6186 > Azoamicaceae > CADEGZ01. The sequence goes on from DATLWY010000091.1 coordinate 39,821, forward strand.
TTTTTATAGTTGAAGAAGAACCCGTTGCGATAGTGGAAATGTTACAGTTATCTTCTTCTATTTATGGAAATCCATTTAATAATACTTATTGTTGGATAGTTAAGTTTCAAGATAGTATGATTATTGAAGTCAGAGCTTATTTGGATTCTGCATTAGTACAACAATTAATTTCAGAAACGGGTGGTTAAATTTAAATTATTGCTTTCATCACAACAAACACCAACTAGGCTATCTTACCTCAATGACATGAGTAATCTGTGGGAGCGGACGCCATGTCCACTTTTTTATTTTATTGTTGCTCGTACATAATGTGTAAATACACTAAAAAAGTTGAACTTCTCATTCTGTTTTAGGTCTTAACCTGTAAGTTCATAAAAAAGAGTGGGAATTGATATGAGTGCGCAAATTTATACGCCTGCATTGTCCAACATAGATAAAACCTTGGAACAATTTCTTATGTTTGGACGTTATTTAGACAGCCTTGGATATCCAGGGACGCCTTTGTTTATAAAATTTATAGAAGGGCAAAAAAGAGTAGTCGAAGGTTGGGTAGCAAACCCTGATACTTTACTCCGTTCAAAACAAGAAAAACTTGCAAAGCAAATAAGTGAAGCAGAAGCGTTAGGCGCACCACCGGAAATGATACAGTCTCTTCGAGATAAAGGTCAAATCCATGTGCATCAGGTCGTTTCTGAGCGTATTAGTCTGATGACTACGGGTATTCAAGAAGCTTTTTCCAAACTTGTGAAATCACCTTTGCAAGAGGTCTTAGTACACAATAACTTAAGTCCTGATCTTTATGCTTATATTATACTTATGGAAAATCAAGTTCAGTATCTTTCTACTTCAGCCCAATTATTGACTGTAGCGAATGCTGGTGAACAAATATTGGCTTCTTTTCCTCATATAAAATATGGTGTTATGCAAGAACAAGTTGCGAATCAGCTGGATTCTGTTGTTAATATGGCAAAAAATGTTGCTGATATTAGCGCGATAATGACAATATTTGGTTCGGCGTATTTTTTGCCCACACGACATCTCATGGTAGCGACGGTTTCGTTTGCATCTCTGTATGCAGTAGGAAGGCCTGTGTTGGAGCGTGTTAAACAAATAATGAGTTCAAATATAACCAGCAGGCTTGATCCCTGGTTGTTGGGTACAGATGTTTTTGTAAAGCGAAGTCAAGTTTTATTGCAAGCTTTAGAAAGTGTTGATAGACAGAGATTAATAATACCTCTTCCACCCGTTATGCATGTAGCAGAAGCAAAAACACAATTTGAAGCATTAACTGCAGGCTTAAATCGAGAAAATATAGAGTTGTTCAAAACGACGTATTTAGGCTCCAATTCAAACGCATTATTACAGATGATAGAATTTGCTAAAACAGAAGGTAAAGAACACGTATTGCAATTTGTTAGTCAAAACGCTAATGCAGCACAAGAACTGTTTTTGCATAACATTTTAGGGGTGGTACGGGATATTCACGCCTACTGTATTGCAGAAAAAATTCCCTTGTCGACAGAAGTCAAAAATCTTTTTACACCGCTCCTAGAAGATCAGCTAAGATATTTAAGGGGAGTCGAAGCCGGGCGTGTTGCCGGTACACTTAATCAGGATATGATAGATACAATCTATGGGGATATAACCGGCAAATGTTATAAGGCATTATATAGTCTTGCTTATATGCCAAATAATAGCGCTCAATTCAGCCAGGATTCCTTGGTACAAGATAGGCTTGCCATTATGACTCAATCGCTACTCAGCGGGTTAAATACAGTACTCTATCCCCAAAATGCGTTAACAGCTACGATACCGAATATGCCATTTAAAGCCATTCATCATTTATTTGGGATTCATGTGATGTCACAAAAATTAGAATGGTTACAAGGTTATTTTAAAACCTGTGCTGCCGGTTCTGTTGTTGTGCATGCACAACCTGGAGAAGTACTTCAGGCGCAACAAGCACCTCAGCCTCTTGGCGCAGAGTTGAGTATTCATCAGAAAGTTTTTCTATTCTCATCAGGTGGAGGAGGGCACAAGCAGGCTATGGAAGCAATGCGGCGTACGGATTTAGAACGCTCTGTTGAACGAGAGGCTGTGCCTGCAAATTACCAAGCGCGCAGTATTGATTTAATGTTAGATTGGTTAGGGTCGGTGGGAGAATGGTCTGTTAATCAATGGAATGATGCACAAAAACAAGGTGATGTTGCCAAACAAGAACAGCTTGTCTCACAACAGCCACTAGGAAACTTTTTTTTCGGTCCTATTATTTTTTGGAAAACCTATAAGCTTCTTGAACAAAACCCAGAAATACTAGAAATTGTTAATACACAAGCGATGTGTAATCAGCAGGTTTGCCAAGCTGTCTTAGAAATTAATAGGCGATTCAATAGAAATGTGCACATTCGTTTGATGATGACGGATCTCCCCACGGAAAAAGCAGTACATTTTTGGAATAGTTTGAAAGCTCTATCTCCGTTAGAGCGATCTGTCATTACAGTGTATTCAATAAAGCCCATGGTTCAAAATGTACAAGCTTTTTTTGATGAACATTGTGGTGCCGGCTTAAAGGTGGAAATAGCACAACCGCCTGTTCGAAAAGAATTTCTTGCGGGGGAACATAGATCACGTAAGCATATTATAGAAGAATGTTACTTAACATACAAAGCCAATAACCCCGTTGAAATTGCAGTATTACAAAATCAAAACGAATCGAGCGGGGATAATCAATTCAAGATTCATATTGGACCCGATGAAACTGTGATGAGCATTATGTTAGGAAGCCAAGGTGGGGCAGCGATCTTGGAATATGTGAAAAAAGTAGTAGAAGATTTTAAACGTAATGGTAATCCAGAAAATCCTTTAATTTTTTTTGTCTATTGCGGATCAGGTGCAACTGATGCGAGTGTCTTATTTAAAAATGTTTCCGAATATCTTGCCACAGTACAACCTTTGCCAGCGGGTTTAAGAGTGCTGCCGTTGGGAAACCAAGGTCCATTGGCAATTGCTGAGGGATTAGAACGCGCAGATAAAGTGATCATGCGTACCGGCGGTTTGGCTTCTTTTGAAGCATTAGTCATGAATGAACAAAATCCAGGTAAAGAGTTCTTGCTGCATTCAGAATCTCATGAAACTGATCCCAAAGCACAATTAGCAGCTATTCCTGTATGGGAACAAGGTAATGCGGAGTATTTAATACAGCAATTTGGTGCACGCGTTGTTAATGCAGAAACTTTTTTGAATAGAAATCCAGTGGTCGTAAATAATGAAAATCAAGACAGAGTAATGCTGCACCAGCTTCATTCTGGGTCAAATACACAAAGTACGTCGTCACAAAACACTTTGAACAGAAGACCTTCGCCTAGCCTTTAATTTTGACTGTCTGATTAAGATAAATTTTAAATAAGACATCAATACATTTTTAAAAAAACAGTTGTTATAATTATAAAGCATGTAAATACACTGATAAAATCAAACAAAATGTATATACACGTAAAAAATAAATTTGTTTTATTGATTGTAACATTGTTATACTCCTTGCGTTTGAAGTTTAATTAAATAAAAATTAGGAGATTTTCAATGTACAATCCTCGACAAATAGCGCAAAAAAACGCTGCAGATGCTGTTATAGAGACAGCGGAGAATGAAGCAAGAAGACTGAAAGCACTGCATCCATACAATAGGGATATTGTGCCTGCATTAGACCGCAAAAGAGAAGCTACCCGCCTTTTAAAAACGGTCGAACATCAAGCTCAAAATAACAATAATTTGGTGCCTGCAAGACAATTGTTTTAAATAAATTTTATTATTTAAAAAACAAAGGGGCAAATCTAGCCTAGCACTGCATATATTATCTGTCGGTACTCTAGATTTTGTCCCGCCGTCTCAAATAGCGCGTTAATTTTATGAGCATTAATAATGAAAAAATTTGCCTATGGCGATCAAAAAGTGTGTCAACAAGTGCAGCAACCGTTGCAGCAGGAAGTGAAAGATCTTGAACTAAAATGTGATGCTCAAAGTGTTTTATTTAATTTTAGCCAAGAAAATAAAAACAGCAAAGAAAAAATTGGGTTTTTAAACCGGCGCCCCATACAAATTAAAGCTGACAATCTTCATGAAGGTGTTTTCTGGCAGTCGAAAAAAAATAGAGATATTATAAAGTCTAAAATTTTAAAAATAAAAGAAGAGCAGGCATTACGGCGGAGTGCTAGAATAAAAAAGGGACAAATGCCAATTGAAAACCAAGTTCTTTGCGCGGAAGGCGTTCTATTTCCACTTCAGAATGAAGATACAAACAAGCGAGAGGTCGTGTATATCAGCCGAGATTTCCAAGCTTTTATTCCGCCAGGTATTAGGCTGGGGCAAGGACAGTTTGGTACGGTTTCTCTTATACAAAATGCTTTAACAGGGAGATGGCATTGTTTTAAAATACTAAATAAAAATGTAGTACAAGATAAAGAACCAGAAGTTTTATCGGTAGAAGGTATGCTTCGCGTAAATGAGACGATGCCTGGAGGCGATACGGTTTTAATTACTGAATTAATACACGGTAAGAGTTTAAAGGACATTATTCAGGAAATTTCAAAAAAGAAAGCATTAATTTTTGCAAAAACCTATGCGCTCAATAGTAATATGAGTGTGGCGAAAGCTTCTGAAAGCGTGCTTAAGGAATCATTTTCTTTTGAGCAGGCGCTTTCGTTGAGTATGAGTTTAGTAGAGGCGTATGAAGGTTTACAGATGAAAGGATATGTTCATCGAGATATAAAACCGGACAATATTATGTTTGATCAAGAACAAAAAAAATGTTTTGC
>DATLWY010000092.1:0-1907 GCA_035576045.1 Gammaproteobacteria bacterium
ATCTTAAGCGATTATTGCGCAGTGTGAGATCATCAGTCATAACCATAACGTCTGTAAAAAATTGATCAACGGGCTCCCTTAATATCGCCAAGATTTTTAAGGCTTCTGTGTAATTCCCTTGCTTTATAAGTGGAAAAATCATTTTTTCTTTTTCAGCCAGCTGCAGCCATAATATTTTTTCAGCATTTTCTCTTAATAAATCATTTTGAATCGTCAGGTCTGCAAAGACGGTCGCATCGCATTTAGATAAAATATTTTGTACGCGCTTATTGGCGGCCGCCAAACTTTCAGCTTCTTTTAATGTCATAAAATGATTAACGGCTCGTATACGCCTATCAAAATCAAGAGGGTTTGTAAGACGTTTTGCGAAAACGGCTTCAAAGACACGGGGATTTATGCCTTGGTCTTGATATAAGGCTCTAAAACGTTCAAAACAGAAATCCAACACTTGTGAGATAACTTCTGTTTCGGATAGCGTAATTGCTTGATGTGTATACTGTTCTTTAGCAATGATCACCAAATCGTTGAGATCACAATCACACTGTTTTTCAATTAAAATACGTAAAACACCCAATGCCTGGCGTCGAAGTGCAAAGGGATCTTTGTCTCCCGTTGGGCGATTGCCCAGACCAAAAATTCCAACTAAAGAATCCAGTCGATCCGCGAGTGCGAGCGCTGTTCCCTCAGGCGTTGCGGGCAAAGTATCTTGTGCAAAACGAGGATGCGCATGATCTTCAATCGCCATCGCAACAGCAACAGGCTCGCCATCATGCAAGGCATAATAGCGACCCATAATGCTTTGTAATTCTGGAAATTCCCCCACCATTTGTGTTAATAAATCGGTTTTACAGAGTAACCCCGCGCGTTCGGTATACAGGGGATCTGCGTGTATTTTAGATGCAATCAGCATAGCAAGTTTTGCAATACGTTCTGATTTATCCCACAAGGTGCCAAGACCCCATTGAAAGCGCACCTGCTTTAAATCTATGCATCGCTGATGCAAGAGGATTTCTTTGTCAACGCGATAATAAAAAACAGCGTCAGCAAGACGCGCCGCTATCACGCATTCGTTTCCACGAATAACTGCTCCTGGATTTTTACTATTGATATTACTCACCAATAAGAAATAGGGTAGTAATTTTCCGGATTGATCTTCAACGGGGAAACAGCGTTGGTGGGTTTGCAACGATGTGATAAGAACTTCTTTTGGAATATCTAAAAAAGCTTTATCAAAAGAGCCGAGTAATACAACAGGCCATTCCACCAGTCCTGTCACTTCATCAAGTAACGCATCTTCAATGATGGCATTGAATTTTTTTTCTGTCGTAATTTTGGCGATCTCAAAAAGAATTTTTTCGCGTCTTTTCTCAAAGTTTGTTATGACAAAGGCTTTATTTAATAAAACAGATTCATATTCGTTTGGATCAGAAATAGACAGCGCTTGCGGGTGGTGAAATCGATGTCCATAAGTTAAATTGCTACTTTTAATGCCGAATATTTCTGTTTGTATGACTTTGTGATCCAATAAAAGCACAATCCATTGAATGGGTCGCACAAAACTGTCTGTCCGTGTTCCCCAACGCATGCGTCTACCCACGGGCAAGTTATTTAAAGTTTCCATCAGTAAGCGGGGAATGAGTTCTTCTGCTGTTTTGCCAGGTTCGTTTATTTCAAATACTAGCCGAGGATTATCCATTTTTTGCATTGAAAGGAGTGTGTCTATGGTTATGCCGCATGTTTGTGCAAAACCGAGAGCAGCTTTTGTTGGGTTGCCCGTTTCATCAAATGCCGCGCTTTTTGCAGGACCTGGTTTAATTATACGGCGATCCGGTGTCTGCACGGATAAATCACTGATGCGAATGGCTAATCTTCGCGGTGTGGCAAAGCCTTCGGGATTTTTGAATGTA
>DATLWY010000093.1:0-49299 GCA_035576045.1 Gammaproteobacteria bacterium
TATCCAATATCTTTTCTGATACCTCGAACACCAATTCATCGTGCACTTGCATGATCATGCGTATGTCCAAGCTATTTTGTAAAATCCACTGATCCAGTTGAATCATAGCTAATTTAATAATATCGGCATTGGTGCCTTGCATGGGCGCATTAATCGCAGCACGCTCTGCTGCGCGACGTGTCGCCATATAGGACGATTTTAAGTCGGGGAGATACAAACGTCGACCCGTTAGCGTTTCTACAAAGCCCTCTTCCAGTGCACGCCTCCGAATCTCTTCCATAAATATTCTAACCCTTGGAAAGCAGGTGAAGTATCGCTCTACCTGTTTTTCTGCATCACCTCGCGAAATACCCAGCTGTTTTGCCAAACCAAAAGCCGACATGCCATACATCAAACCAAAATTAATCGCCTTGGCGCGGCTACGTTGAACAGAGGTTACGGCCTCTAAACTTACGCCAAAGACAGCAGCAGCAGTACTTTGATGAACATCATCTCCCATACTAAATGCCTTTAATAGCCCCTGATCTTGAGACATATGCGCCATAATCCGCAATTCAATTTGAGAATAATCCGCAGCAACTATTTTGTAACCCGCAGGTGCAATAAAAGCGCTGCGAATTTTCCTGCCCAGTGGGGATCGAATCGGAATATTTTGTAAATTAGGATCGCTGGAAGAAAGTCTCCCCGTAGAAGTAATCGCTTGATGATAGGAAGTATGCACACGTCCCGTTTTTACATTTATCTGTTGTGGTAGCTTATCCGCATATGTGGATTTTAATTTACTTAAACTGCGATATTCTAAAATAATTTGGGGCAGAGGATAATCTTCCGCCAATTGCTGCATAACAGATTCAGCAGTAGAAGGCTGGCCTGTCGGCGTTTTTTCTAAAACGGGGCATTTTAATTGTGTGTACAATATTTCTTGTAGTTGCTTAGGTGAGTTAATATTAAAAGACTGGCCCGCTATCTGATAAGCCTCGGTTTCTATTTCTGCTAACCGTTTGCCTAACGCGACACTTTGGGCAGCCAAGCATTCTGGGTCAATTAAAACACCACCACGTTCCATACGCACCAAAACCGGCACTAACGGCATCTCAATTGTTTCAAAAACAATTTTTTGTTTTGGCAATTGTTGCAATAATGGCCAAAATGTTTGATGCAACTTCAAGGTAACATCCGCGTCTTCCGCAGCATAAAACGCAGCGCTTTCTAGCGGCACTTGGTTAAACGTGATTTGTTTAGCCCCTTTGCCCGCCACCTCTTCAAAAGACATCGTTTTATAGTGCAGATAGCGTTCTGCTAAAGTATCCATATCGTGTCGTGTTCCCGTACTATTTAGTACATAAGATTCCAACATAGTGTCAAAAGCAATACCTTGCAACATAATGCCATGATTCGCTAAAACTTCACTATCATACTTCAAGTTATGGCCTATTTTTGGCCGCTTTTTATCTTCTAACAGAGGACGTAATTTTTCCAATACCCATTCTCTATTTAATTGCGGTGGCGCACCCATGTAATTATGCGCCAGCGGAAGATACGCGGCTTCGCCCGGTATAACCGCAAAAGACAATCCTACAATTTCCGCCAACATATAATCTAAACTGGTTGTTTCTGTATCAAAAACAAATAATTCTGAATTTTCAAGCTTTTTTAGCCATTTCTCAAAAGCGGTTTTTTTTAAAATGGTTTCATATTTTGCTGATTTCTGGGCAGATTCCGCCGTGAAGCTCTCTGCGTCTTGTTCAATATTTTTATTATCTATCTTTTTTATATTCTCTTTTATATTTTCTTTAACTGTTTCCGATAATTTTATTACTTCAGTTCCATTTAAATCTTTTAACCAAGTTTTAAGTTCCAATTCTAAAAACAAAACTTTTAATGCTTCCTCGTCTGGTTTTTGGGGAACAAAATCAGCTACTTTATATTCAATAGGTAAATGGACTTGAATAGTAACAAGTTCTTTAAATAAGGGAATTTGCTGCAAAGCGTTACGGAGATTTTCGCCAATTTTTCCAGGGATATCCAAAGCTTGGGCAACAACTGCTTCCAAACTGCCATAGGTTTGAAGCCATTTAACTGCGGTTTTTGGCCCCACTTTTGGCACACCGGGTACGTTATCTACGGTGTCACCTATTAGGGTTAAATAATCTATGATTTGTTCAGGCGGCACTTCAAATTTTTCTATCACGCGCTCACGATCAAAAATATCATCTGACATGGTATTAATTAAAAAAATTTCTTCGCATACCAGTTGTGCAAAATCTTTATCTCCTGTAGAGATTAAAGTAAATATGCCATTGGCTTTTGCCTGCTCTGCCAGCGTGCCAATGATATCATCCGCTTCTATGCCTGGAATAACTACTAATGGCAAACCCATTGCTTTAATAATGGCGTGTAACGGTTCTATTTGTTGCTGCAATTCATCTGGCATCACGGTGCGATTGGCTTTATATGGCTCGTACAGTGCATGTCGAAAATTTTTCTCTTTACTGTCAAAAACAACGGCCATTTTTTCAGGGTGGTAGGTTTTAATAAGTTTGCGCAACATATTAACTACCCCATAAATCGCGCCTGTTGGGAGACCTTTAGAAGTGGTAAGGGGCGGAAGCGCATGGTAGGCGCGAAACAAATAGGAAGAACCATCCACTAGGATAAAAGGATTTTTTGGAATAACAGGCATCGTTTTAGACTCAATTTTAAGAATATCAGCTACATATTATGCCTGTCTCTGCTATACTTATAAAGTAGTCATTGAACAGACTCTCGCTTATGAATCCATCTTAACAACAAAAGAGTATAAGGTTAAATAATGAATAGTATCAGTTTAAGTGTGCATATGGCGATAGGTCTGATGGTTGGCGCTTCATTCGCTTGCTTATTTTGGGTTTATGCGCACTTTAAGAAATTATTAGCCGAACTCGATACCACCATTGAAAAAATCATACATTTTTCTAACGCGGATCCTTTAACAGGCTTAGCTAATCGCACACAATTTTTTGAGAATTTTAAAAATAGGATTGCATTAGCGAGACCCGAAAATCAAAAGCTGGCACTCTTCTTTCTAGATATTGATAATTTTCGTGGAATTAAAGATTCTTTGGGTTATGATATTGGCGATGGGTTATTACAAGCCATCGCCAAACGTTTAAGCATTGGCTTTTCAAACAAACGGGAATTGCTAGCGCGCCTGGGCAGCGATCAATTTACAATTATGATTGATCAGCTCGATTCACAAAATAATATCGATGATGAAGCGAGGAGAATATTGAGTTTTCTTGCTCAACCTTTTTTAATACAAGGGCATGAAATAACAATAACCGCTTCTATCGGTATTAGTCTTTACCCTGACGACAGCGAAGACATTGAATCTCTATTAAAATTTTCTGGCATTGCACGACATCAAGCTAAACGAATCGGCAGCAATACATTTAATTATTATACACTGGACATGAATACCGAAATAGCTGTAAAACAAACAATAGAAATGCATTTGCGAAATGCAATCTCAAACAAAGAACTCACCGTTTGTTACCAACCCAAAGTGGATGTTAAAACCCGTAAAATAATCGGCGCAGAAGCACTACTTCAATGGAACAATGCTGAATTGGGAAGAGTATCTCCCGCACAATTTATTCCGCTTGCCGAACAAACGGGGCTTATTGTAAGCATTGGTAATTGGATCTTAAAAGAAGCTTGTATGCAAACAAAAAAGTGGCACGATCAAGGATTTAATGATTTCTCAATTGCCATTAATCTTTCATCCTATCAATTTAAAATGGGCGATATTGCAGAACAAGTCGCAAGTGCCATTTGGGATAGTAAATTACCCTCTAATTTTTTAGAATTAGAATTAACTGAAAGTCTCGTTATGGAAAATATGGAAAAATCTTTACTGATGCTACGTGTTTTAAAAAGCATGGGTATTAAAATTTCAATTGATGATTTCGGAACAGGATATTCTTCTTTAAGTAACTTAAGAAAGTTTCCTGTTGACACTTTGAAAATTGATCAATCTTTTGTCAAAAATATTGGCCATGCAACTAAAGAATTAGATGATAGCGCTATTATTACAACAATTATTACAATGGCAAAACAATTAAAATTAAAAGTAGTTGCTGAAGGCGTAGAAACAGAAGCACAATTTAATTTTTTAAATGAAGAAGGGTGTGATTTTATTCAAGGGTATCTGTTTGGACGACCTTTGCTAGAAGACGAATTTATAGCATTATTGACTGAAAATTGGGATAACCCACTTTAAACCGCTTCTAAGTTGGCATATGCCAATGCCAGCCACTTACTGCCATACGCATCAAAACGAACATGTACGCGGGCGCGATCATTTTTGCCTTCATGATCAACCACCGTACCCTGTCCAAACTTAGGGTGCCGTACACGCTGTCCCATACAAAACCCATAAACATCGACTTCATCATCGCCAACAGAATAATCTACCATTGTATGTTGGCGAATACTGACGCGTCTATTTGTTTGCTTCAATAAATGCTCTGGAATTTCTTTAACAAATCGCGAAGGGCGACGTTCTTCATCTCGTCCAAACACGCGCCTTTTTTCAGCATGAGTAAGAAATAATTTTTTTCTGGCGCGCGTCACGCCCACATAACACAGCCGCCGTTCTTCTTCTAACGCTTCTGGGTTTTCGCGTGAAAAATGATGTGGAAATAACCCCTCTTCTAAACCACAAATGAAAACCAATGGAAATTCTAGCCCTTTAGCAGAATGTAATGTCATCAATTGCACGCTGTCTGCTAAATGGCTATTTTTACGATCGCCTGCTTCTAGTGCTGTGTATGATAGGAAGGCCAGCAACGGAGAATGATCAAAGTCATTCGGGTATTCTGCTTCAAAGTCGGTAGCAGCATTGATTAATTCTTCTAAATTTTCGATACGGTTTTGTGCTTTTTCACCTTTTTGTTCTTTGTAAAACGCTAATAATCCGCTCTCACGAATAACCGCTTCAATCAAACTTGTTAAAGCCCCGCTGGCAACATTGGCCATGAGTTTTTCGACCAATGCAATGAAAGTTGACAACCCTGATCCCGCTCTGCTGGTAATTAACCCCATTTCTAAAGATTTTTTTGCTGCATCCCATAGACTACAGTGATACTCTTCCGCAATCGCTTCTATTTTCTTTAATGTTTGTTCACCAATACCGCGCGGCGGCACATTGACAACGCGATCAAATGAAGTATTGTCTTTGCAATTAACAACGAGTCTTAAATAAGCCAACGCATCTTTAATTTCTGCGCGCTCAAAAAAGCGCAATCCACCATAAATAGTATAAGGTATACCCGCGCGTACAAACGCTTCTTCTAGCACGCGTGACTGGGCATTTGATCGATAAAGGACGCCAACTTCACTTGATTTTCCGCCCTCCGCAATCCATTCGCGGATCTCCCGAACCACAAATAATGCTTCATCTTCTTCGTTAAACCCTGCATACAAGATAATCGGATCGCCTTTTTCACCTTCTGTCCACAGTGTTTTTCCAAATCGACCACCATTATAAGAAATTAAAGCGTTTGCGGCTGCTAAAATGGTGCTGGTCGAGCGATAGTTTTGCTCTAGCCTAATTAATTGCGTACCGACAAATTCTTTTTCAAAACGCCGAATATTTTCTACTTTAGCGCCTCGCCATCCATAAATGGATTGATCATCGTCTCCCACAACGGTTACTGATTTAGATTGACCCGCCAATAATGACAACCAGAGATATTGTATGCCGTTGGTATCTTGAAATTCGTCGACTAATACATGTAAGAACCGAGCTTGGTAATAAGTTAAAAGTTCTGCATTCGTTTTTAATACTTCATAAGCACGCAACAGAAGTTCGGCAAAATCGACGAGGCCACTTTCGTTGCAAAGACGCTCATAATGTAAATAGACATCGTGGTTGACTTGCTCAAAACCGCTTTCTGCGCTTAATAATTGATTTGCGCGAACGCCTTCATCTTTTTTGCGATTGATAAATCCTTGTATTTTTTTAGGTTCATAGCGATCTTCATTAACGCCCAATGTTTTAAACAAGCGACGGATGAGTTGCAATTGATCTTCGCCGTCTATCACTTGAAATGCTTCTGGTAAACCTGCCTCTTGCCAGTGTAACCGTAAAATTTTATGCGACAAACCATGAAAAGTGCCAACCCACATGCCTTGTGCATCTCTGTTCAGCATCTGCTCTAAGCGCCCACGCATTTCTGCTGCAGCCTTATTGGTAAAAGTTACCGCTAAAATACTGCTGGCGGGTGCTGCTTTATGGCTGATAAGCCAAGCGATACGATGCACCAAAACACGCGTTTTACCACTACCTGCACCTGCAAGCACTAATAAATTGCCAAAGGGTGCTGCTACCGCTTGTTGTTGTGCGATATTTAGCGTATCAAGTAAGGCTGCCAAGGAAGTACTCATATAGGTTTTATTCTAACAATAAAATAGATTTAGAAACAGTCCAAATCCATCATTTTTTAATATAAATATTTCTCATGATCCAACAGCCATTTTTTGCGTTTAATCCCGCCCCCATATCCACCTGGCGCTCCGCTTGTATTAATAATCCGATGACAGGGGACAATAATGGCTAGTTGATTAGCACCATTGGCATTGGCAACAGCTCTGCATGCCGTTGGTTTTTTAATCGCAGTGGCTTGTACCGCATAACTTTTCGTTTCACCATAGGGAATGTGCATCAGCGCCGACCAAACCAATTGCTGAAAAGGCGTGCCTAAAAGCTGAACAGGCGTTTTGAAAATTTTTAAATCGCCTGAAAAATAAGCTTTCAATTCTTTTTTTATAGATATAATAGGGGTGGCACTGCCCGACATAATATCTATTTTTGTTTTAATGCGAAGATTTTCGACTTCACGTGCTACACCTCGACCATCCACAAACTCCAACAGGTATAAAACTTCATCATCAGCAATTGCAAGTATAGAGCCAAGGGGTGAATCGAATTGGGCACTTTTCAAAACTGCTTTTTTTAGCATGCGTTCAGCATATCAAAAATGAGCGGGCGATGATAACAATTTGATTGTGCGTTTGATTGAAAACCGTCTTCAGCCCGCCATAGATACTGTACAAATATCCCGTATCGTCTAGACTGATGCTCGCTTAACGCGATTTCCGGATGGTTAGGGTAGTCATGTCCAATCCACATGCTCTTAACATTTCTAAAAAATCTTCGCCAAGCTTTTCAGCCATGCGTGTATAATAAACTTTTATGTAAGTTTTTAAAATATAATTATATTCAGGCAAGGTTAATATCGATAATATTTTTTTAGCTCTTTCGATTTCATTTTTGTGTGAAACCCTACAACGCTGAAAAAGAACAGCTGCTAAAATAGAAGCCTTTGCAGCTTTTTTTTCTTTATTAGCGTTATGAAAAGATTCAATACATTCGTTTAAAATGCGATCTTTATCCCATTCTACCCAAGTATCGTAATATTGCATAATCGATTTTTTTAAAGCAGCGATTTCACCCCGGCTTTCTAAATTTCCCCTGAACATTAACATAAACATCATAGCAGGCACACTGGCCTCGACATTGGCCCAAGAACAATTACCGCTTAGCTGATATCGTGCAGGTAAAGTCGTTAAAGGTTTTAAACCCAGGATGGTTTTTATATCTTTGTTAATATATTCGTCTGATTTATTATTATACATTAAGTCTTTTAAAAAATCGGCGTTTAATGCAATTGGGTTACCAACTTCTGAAATCACAACCGTATCTACAATATGCTTTACACCACGATCGCATTTCGCAAATAATTTTCCATATTTAATAAAAGTAATCGCATGTCCTTCATAAGACACTGGAATAACCACTAGGTCATCATTTAAAACACGATGAATAAAAACAGCTTGGTCTGGAGACGAATCGGTTGTATATTTATAGGGGATAATTTGAGAAGTGGCTTTTAAGGTTCTCGCAACTTTAGTTAAGACTGTTGCATAAGAACCAAAATGATTACTCGCAGAATTATTCATAAAATTTTGAAGTGTGCGACAAATAATACCAACTGTAAATTCCAGGAAAAAACCTTCGTAATTTAAATCTATAAAAATGTTATCTGGATTAAGAATGCGTGCGCGGCCTGTTAACTCATAACGGTGACCAATCAATTTCGCATTGATAAAATCGAGTGCGAAAGCCAATTCTGCACCAAAGGATACCAGCAGCTGGATGATATCTTTTTGTTCTCGCAAAAGCGGGTTTACCAATAAAGGTTGACCATCTGCAGAATAGTGATTTGGATCTGCTTTGTGTTTTAAAAAAATCTCACAAAGAGAAACATAATAACGATTAACAGCCCATTGCAATGCGGTTTGCCCGCTAATATCTTCTTGGTTAATTTTAGCGCCATTTTCCAACAATAATGCTGCAATTCGAACATCTTTTTTTAATGTCGCTTCTATTAATGGGGTTAAACCATAAACATCTTTTTCGTTGACATCTGATCCATCACGCACACACTTCACTACGCTTTCGAAAGTCCCAAATAAAATTTCTTTAGAAATGGATTGATTAACCATAACCGGGCGGCCGTGGTACAGTGGTTGGTTTTGGGGCAGGGGCTGGCTGTGGTTCTGGCGCGTTTTTTAAAATGTACTTGATTGTTTCTTGGATTTTTTTAAACTGCGGCATCATTTGTTGGCCAGCACGCATCTTCGGCTGGGATTTTAATTTGTTTTTTGCTTTTAATTTATTTGCTAATTCAACACGATTTTTTAACTTATTATTAACTAAATTTTCTAATTCAGCTTTATCTAAAATTTTTCCTTCAACTTGCTCGCGCCATTCGGCTGAAATATCTTCAAGCGGCATGCCGCCCATTTCTTTAATTAATGGGTTTTGTTCAACATCAAGGCCACCTGAAGTGCGACGATTGGCGTCCCCCTCTAAGGCCATGTTGAGATCGGCATTTTCAGAATTCATTAATTTTTTAATTTTTTCGTAAGACTTTTTTATTTTTGCTTCAACATCTTCTACGGGCGCAACTTTTTTATGGGTTTCTATGGTTTCCGCAATATACTGCACTTCACCCAGCACACCTTGCACTTGTTTTTGGATAATGGTAAGCAACTGAAGATCGTCATCCCGTTTTTCGGATTCGAAATCACGCACAAACCCCAAATTTTTGCTTTTTGAATAAGACATTGCACTACACTCTTCTCTTTAAACGCGCTTGTTGCTAACTTATATTCTATCATATTGATGATAATATATTATTAGGCAAGCAATTTTGACAAGAGTTCAGCTACTAACCCAGTAATCCATACCCATTAATCGCTAAAACGTGCAAGGTCCCTAATTTTAGGTCAAAGCTAGCCACTGAGAGTGATTTCTTATAATACTTTTCCTGTTATTATCCTAATACCGCCAACTTTAAAGGTTTCAATGCCGTTAATTTAATTGCCATTCGTGCAGGCTTTCCCGGAATCAGTGCTTCTTGCCTAGTTAAAGGGCTGACCATTGTGCGTGGCTTTGTGGCTTTTTTCTTAACGCGACGCACCTTAATGCCAACCACCGGTACTGTAAATTCCCCTGATCCGCGCTTTTGCATATGCGCATGTAATAGCACTGTTAGCGCTGAAAATACAGATTCAATTTGTACTTTGGGCAAGCCCGTATTGTCGGCAATCGAACGTAAAATTTCGATTCGTGTTTGCTTTTTGCGTCCTAAAAGTTGCTTTTGATTTCCCGCTTTGTTTGATTTTTTCGATTTTTTAATCGCCATACTACTCTCCAATGACTTTATTGTAGAAACAGTCGGCGATTATGCCTATCTCTCGCAAAGATATCAAGTCGTGTTTTTAGGATTCTTTTTTCTTAAATGCAGCCTCAAGCAATGTCCCCAAAGAATTTTTTATTTCAACCTGTTTTTTTGTAGCAGGGAAACGTTGAATTTCTTTGGATGTTTTATCTAAACCAGGTGCCGTTCTTGTTGGCACTGTTGGGCCGCCATTGGCTGTTGGATGAGCTCGCACTTCGTCTTGTAACCTTAAAGTAAGTGCAATACGCTTGCGTTTTACATCTACCTCTAATACTTTGGCGGTCACAATGTCACCCGCTTTAACAATATCGCGTGGATTTTGCACAAACTTATCTGCCAATGCAGAAATATGCACCAATCCATCTTGGTGAACACCGATATCAACAAATGCACCAAAATTAGCAACGTTAGTCACCACGCCTTCTAGAATCATCCCCGGTTTTACATCATTCAGTGTTTGTACTGTTTGATTAAAAGTCGCTGTCTTAAACTCTGGACGCGGATCTCTGCCGGGTTTTTCAAGTTCAAGAAAAATATCGGTTATCGTTGGCAGCCCAAATCGTTCATCCATATATTCTTCAGGACGTAATGTACTTAAAAACTGCTTGTTGCCAATAATATCAACCATGTTTTTCTGAGTTTTTAACAAAACTTTTTCTACAACAGGATAAGCTTCAGGATGCACCGCTGAGGCATCTAATGGGTTTTCTCCCGAAAGTATGCGTAGAAATCCAGCCGCCTGTTCGAATGTTTTAGCCCCCAATCTCGGAATCTTCGTGAGCTCTTGTCGATTTTTAAATGCGCCGTGATCATCTCGAAACGCCACAATATTTTTCGCTAGGGTTGCATTTAATCCTGAGACTCGCGTCAACAACGGCACAGAGGCGGTATTGACATCAACACCTACCGCGTTCACACAATCTTCAACCACCGATTCAAGCGAATGCGCCAAGCGACTTTGGCTAACATCGTGTTGATATTGCCCAACCCCAATGGCTTTGGGATCGATTTTAACTAATTCTGCCAATGGATCTTGCAACCGTCTTGCAATAGAAACCGCACCACGAATACTGACATCCAGATCCGGAAACTCCTCTGAAGCCAGTTTAGAAGCGGAGTACACAGATGCGCCTGCTTCAGAAATCACGATTTTTTTAAGATGTAAATCAGGATTTTTTTTAATCAGATCAATTGCCAATTGATCAGTCTCGCGAGAAGCCGTTCCATTTCCAATGCTAATCAATTCTACTTTGTGTAAACCGCAGAGTGTTGCCAATAGTGCAATGGATTCATCCCACGCATTTTTGGGCGCATGTGGATAAATAGTACTGTGTTGTACAACCTTACCAGTGGCATCCACTACGGCCACTTTAACGCCCGTTCTAAAGCCCGGGTCTAATCCCAGCGTTGGGCGCGTGCCTGCAGGCGCACTCATTAATAAATCACGCAAATTCGTTGCAAAAACCTGTATGGCCTCAGCTTCTGATCGCTCTCTTAAGCGGCTGATAAGCTCTAATTCCAATTGTATATATAATTTAACACGCCATGCCCAACGAACCGTTTCTAGCAACCACCCGTCGCTTTTGCGACCCAAATCTTCCACCTTAAACTGTCGCGCAATCATTTTCTCAAAGCCAATCGTATCGCACGAAATCGTTACTTGCAAAAATGTCTCCTGTCGCCCACGTAAAATGGCTAACATGCGATGAGACGGCACTTTTTTCAACAATTCGGAATATTTAAAATAATCTCTGAATTTTTCACCGGCTTCTTCTTTGCCTACAACCACTTGGCTGGTTAATGTGCCTTCTTCCCACAATTTATCACGCAAAAGACCGAGCAGGTTGGCTTCTTCTGAAAATTGTTCCATAAGAATAAAACGCGCACCTTCTAGCGCGGCTTTTATATCTGGAATATTTAAATCCACGTTAATATAGGCCTCAGCGGTTTTCTCTGGTTCTAGGGTAGGATCTGCCAATAAAGCCTGCGCTAATGGCTCTAATCCCGCTTCTCGCGCAATTTGCGCTTTCGTGCGACGTTTTTGTTTGTACGGCAAATACAGATCTTCTAATCGTGCTTTGGAGTCGGCATTTTGAATCGCTAACGTTAATTCGGGTGTTAGCTTTCCTTGTTCTTCGATGCTTTTTAAAACAGTCGAGCGGCGCTCTTCAAGTTCCCTTAGATATGCTAAACGTTCTTCGAGCATACGAAGATCGGTATCTGTTAACCCACCAGTCGCTTCTTTTCGGTAGCGTGAAATAAACGGAACGGTATCACCTGCATCGAGAAGTTGTATCGCCGATTTAACTTGCTCGGGTCGAACATTTAACTCAACTGCAATTTTCCGTGTAATAAGAGTGTTATTTAGCATATTATTCGACCGTTACCGACTTTGCCAAATTTCTGGGTTGATCGACATCGGTGCCTTTCAACACTGCCACGTAATACGCCAATAACTGCAGCGGCACCGTATACACAATGGGGCCTAATAATTCAGGAACCTCCGGTATTTCTAACACGTGAATGCCTGGAGCCTCCTCGATGCCTGAAGATTTTGTTGTAAAGATTAGAAGCTCCCCCCCTCTTGCACGTACTTCTTGAATATTGGATTTTAATTTTTCCAATAAACTATCATTTGCTGCAACGACAACAACAGGCATTTTTTTATCGACTAACGCTAATGCGCCATGCTTTAATTCACCAGCAGGATATGCCTCTGCATGAATATAAGAAATTTCTTTTAATTTTAACGCGCCTTCTATTACAATAGGATATTGCAAGCCCCTGCCTACAAACAGTGCGTGAGATTTATTCTGAAATAAAGTTGCGAGCTTTTGAATAGTATTCGCAGAAGCCAAACACCCTTGAATAATATCTGGTAATTCTACCAACTGTTGGATCAACAACCTTTCTTTTTCGTGATCTAATCCTCGGCGACGTGCCAAAACAAGGGTCAATAAAAACAATGCAACTAATTGTGTAGTAAAAGCCTTTGTCGAGCACACACCAATTTCTGGGCCTGCATTGGTTAAAAAGACTAATGCGGATTCGCGGACTAACGAGCTATCTGGTACGTTACAAATACTTAACACCCCGCAATAATTTTCGTCTTGGGTGCTGCGTAATGCTGCTAAAGTATCTGCCGTTTCACCAGATTGTGAGATACATATCAAGAGTGTATTTGGCAATAAGACCCGTTTACGGTAACGAAACTCACTTGCAATTTCGACGTGGCATGAAATACCGGCCAAGTTTTCTGACCATAATCGACCAATCATGCCAGCATGGTAGCTGGTGCCGCACGCTACAATCTGAAGGTGCTCAACTTTATCAAAAATGCCCGTGGCTTTTATCCCAAATACACTTTCTAGAACGCGTCCTTTATGCAATCGGCCTGTTAATGCCTCCCGTATCGCATCTGGTTGCTCGAATATTTCTTTCAACATAAAATGGCGATAGCCCGCTTTATCAACAGTGCCCGAATGAAAAGTCCGATGATAAATTTTTCTTTGAACAGGGCTTCCTGTTTTATCAAAAATATTAACTTTATCTCGTAAAATCTCTGCAATATCACCATCTTCTAGATATATAAATTGTTCTGTAACGTGTTGCAACGCAAGTGCATCAGACGCTAAAAAATGTTCTCCCTCACCAATCCCTATAACTAAGGGTGGTCCATTTCGAACACCGATAAGACGGTCGGGATCGTTTGCATCCATAATGCATAACGCATAAGCCCCCTCTAATGTTTGTACGGTTTGACGAACAGCGGACAACAAATCTCCACCTGTTTTTAAAATTTTTGCAATCGCACAAGCAACCACTTCTGAATCCGTTTCGGAAAGAAAAGAATATCCTGCCGCAATTAAAGGTTCTCGTAATGCTTGAAAATTCTCAATAATCCCATTATGAACCAATATCACACGCTCATCGGCAATGTGCGGATGCGCATTACGTTCGCTCGGAACACCATGCGTTGCCCACCGTGTATGCGCAATGCCCGTATACCCCGTAATCGGTGTTTTAATCAACAATGCTTGTAAAGCACTGACTTTTCCTTCTGCTCTCTTGCGTTCTATAACGCTATTACCTGCTAACACAGCTATGCCAGCTGAGTCATATCCACGATATTCTAATCGTCTAAGACCATCCATCAGGACAGGAACAACATCTCTTTTTGCAATTGCGCCTACAATTCCACACATATTCAGATTCCTTATTTTAAGATTTCTTATCCGCTGCTTTCCAATGAGCAATGACTTTACGCTCTAAACGATTGTGAACTAACGCATGTGCCGGAACATCACGGCTCACTGTCGTGCCAGCACCAACGGTAGCACCTGTTCCAACTGTAACCGGCGCAATTAATTGCGTATCAGAGCCAATAAACGCATTATCTTCAATAATCGTTTTATGTTTTTGCTTGCCATCATAATTACACGTGATAGTGCCCGCGCCAATGTTCACGTTTTGACCCACAGCAGCATCTCCTACATAGCTTAAATGATTTATTTTGCTTTTTTTGCCAACACTCGAATTTTTTATTTCAACAAAATTTCCAACATGTACCATTTCCGCCAAAACCGTATCCGGTCTAATGCGTGCAAAGGGACCGATATGACAACCGGCACCAATAGTCGCATTTTCAATCACGCTATTTGCAAATATTTCTGCACCTGTTTCAACAACCGTATTTTTAAGATAAACATTTGGTCCAAGTTTAACACCATCCCCCAGTATAACAGCACCTTCAATTATCACATTGATATCTATTACAATATCTCTCCCCACCGTTAATTCACCTCGCAAATCAAAACGCGCGGGATCAAGCATTAAAACCCCTTGTTGCATTAATTTTCGCGCTTCTAATTGTTGAGTGAAGCGTTCCAACCGCGCCAATTGCATTTTATCGTTAATACCCTCAACTTCTTCTGTATATTGTGGGGAAATTGTAACAATGGGCACGCCGTCTTGATTCGCCATTGCAATAATATCGGGCAAACAATATTCTTGTTGCGTGTTATGTGCGGTCAATTGCGGTAACCATTTTTGCAAATGCGATTTTGACACCACAAAAAAACCTGCATTAATTTCTTTGATTTTCTTTTCTTCCATTGTGGCATTTTTTTCTTCTACAACGCGCTCTAATTTCCCATTTACATCTCGTACAATGCGTCCAAATCCCGTTGGAGAAACAACTTCTACTGTAACAAACCCAACCGCGCCCGTTTGCGTTGCCTCTAGCAGCCGATTCAAAGTTTCAACTGTGATTAAAGGCGTGTCTCCATACAGTATTAAAACACGTTCAACAGCAGCAATACTGGGCAATGCTTGCCGTACTGCATCTCCTGTTCCCAAAGGCTTGGCTTGTTCAACCCATTCAAGATTTTTAAGCGTAGGATTTTCGTGATGAACAAATGCATTTTTAAGTTGATTGCCATGCTCCCCATGTATCACAATCGTTTGTTTTGGTTTTAACTGACTAACTGTTAAGAGCATCCGCTCAAGAATGGGCATGCCAGCAATCGGCTGAAGCACTTTTGGTAGCGTAGAACGCATACGGACGCCATTGCCTGCGGCAAGTATTATGACTGAGAGGTTAATCATATGTCCTCATTTAACCCTATAGTTTAAGTTTGCGCATTTTATCATTTTCAGATCTTTCAATAAAGCCAATCTAGAAAATTAACTATTTAACTATATTAATTAGTAATTTTATAGGGTACGTTAATACGGATACGACCAATAATCCACTGAACCATAATGTAATAAACCACACCCACTGCCTTGCTCTAGGATGCGCTGCTAACCATGCTTGTATAGAAGATTTAATACGAACGTTCATGGTGTGTTTTTCCGCGGAAAATATAATAAGAATAGCCGGTGTACATTAAGATGAGCGGCAAGAGCGGGACCACCCCTACTAACATTAAAGATAAACTGGAGCCCGAAGCGGCAGCTTCTCGAAGAGTATAATGGAAAGGAATAATCCAAGGATAAAGACTACACCCTAATCCGACATAGCCCATTAAAAAAATACTAATGCTTAACAAAAATGGACGGTATTCTCGTTTTTCCCGATGTAGATCAATCCACAACGTAATAAATAATGCAGCCGTTAATAAAGGGATAGGAAATAAATAATAAAAATTGGGAAGGCTAAACCAAAAATTTTTAATGGGTACATTAATAAGCGGCATTGCCATACTCACTAATGCCATAAAAATACCTACAAAACTGAGCACATAAGCGGCCACTTTGCGTGCCCACGCTTGGGTAATATCTTCCGTTTTCATCACAAGCCACGTAGAACCTAATAGCGCATACCCAAACACAACGGCCATACCTGTCATAACACTAAATCCTGTTGCCCAATCGAAAGGACCACCGGAAAAATTGCGACCATTCACAGTGACACCTTGTACAAATCCTCCTAAAATCAATCCCTGACAAAAAGCAGCGACGAGCGATCCAAAATGAAAAACGTAATCCCATAAATAACGTGATGTTCCTTCCGCTTTAAATCGAAATTCAAATGCAACACCACGCAGTATAAGCCCTAGTAACATCGCAATAATGGGAATATAAAAGGCAGGTAGTAATATTGCGTAGGCCAGCGGAAAAGCCGCAAATAACCCACCGCCGCCTAATACTAACCAGGTTTCGTTTCCATCCCAAAATGGCGCGATAGAATTCATCATGCGATCGCGACATTTGTCGGAAGGTGCAAAAGGAAACAAAATCCCAACACCCAAATCAAAGCCATCTAACAATATATAAAGCAAAATGGCCATAGCAATAATCAATCCCCACATTAGAGATAAATCAATTGCACTAGAAAAATCAAACATGATTGTCTCCTTGTTTATTGCCTGCTTCAATAATTGAAGCTTCTAAACCATGTTTGTAGAATTGCTCTTTGTCGTTTGCTGCAGGAATACCTTTTACAATAAGCTTCAATATGTAATAACTCCCTGCACCAAACACAAAAGTATATATCACAACAAAAGCCAATAGGGACCAAGCCACTTGCGGCCCAATAATAGCAGGAGACACGGATTCACTAGTGCGAATAACGCCATATGCAGTATACGGCTGACGGCCGATTTCAGTCACAAACCAACCTGCCAATAAGGCGATAAAGCCTGAGGGCATCATCAACATCCACCACCCCTGCAGAAAGCGACTTTGGAATAATTGGCGTCGAAAATATTGAATGGCGCTAACGATACCTAAGCAAATCATTAAGAGACCTATCCCAACCATAATGCGAAAAGACCAGAATACCCATACAACAGGAGGCCGGTCTTCTTTTTTCCATTCTAACAGTCCTTTGATTTCGCCTTCATAATGATGCGTGAGAATCAGACTTGCAAGATATGGAATCTTAATTTCATAATGATTTTTTTCATTTTTTTGATCAGGCCAAGCAAATAAAAGTAATGGCACACCTTTCTCCGTGTTCCAAAGCCCTTCGATTGCAGCAATTTTTGCAGGCTGATGTTTAAGCGTATTTAACCCGTGCAGATCGCCGATAAACAGTTGTAATGGCGCGACCGTCGCCGCCATAATAACGGACATGCCAAGCATTATCTTCGCGTGCGGAACATGTCTTTTATGCCATAGATAAAAAGCCCCCACACCACCAACTACAAAAGCTGTGCACAAATAAGCAGCGATCACCATGTGCGCCAAACGATAGGGAAATGAAGGGTTAAAAATAATATCTATCCAGTTGACGGGAAAAAGACGACCCTCTTCGCCGATTGTAAATCCTTGTGGCGTTTGCATCCAACTATTTGCAGCCAAAATCCAAAAAGCAGAAATCAGTGTTCCGACTGCAACAATGCACGTAGAAACAAAATGCATACGTTGACTAACCCGTCCCCACCCAAACAACATAATGCCTAAAAAAGACGCTTCTAAAAAGAAAGCGGTTAACACTTCGAAGCCCAAAAGCGGGCCTATGACGTTGGCGACACGATCGGAAAACAACGACCAGTTTGTACCAAACTGATACGACATTACAACGCCCGATACCACACCCATACCAAAAGCAACCGCAAAAATTTTGATCCAAAATTTATAAATATCGCGGAAACGCTCATCATGCGTTTTTAACCAACGCCATTCCAGAACAGCCAAAAAACTCGCTAACCCAATCGTGAATGCGGGGAAGATGATATGAAAACTAATTGTAAAAGCAAATTGGATGCGTGCAAGGAGAAGGGGATCTAAATCTATCATGAAAGTGTACCGACCTTTACATACCTATAAGCCTTGATTTTATCATAGATAATTTATATCATATAGTCTAATAATCTTAATTTGATATACTGTTTTCGTTATGCAAAATAAAGCCGCCCCTCTAGCTGCCCGTTTAAGGCCAAATACCCTCGATGATTTTATTGGGCAAACCCATTTATTGGCTGAAGGCAAACCACTTTGGCAAGCATTACAGGCAGGGCAACCCCATTCCATGATCCTTTGGGGGCCACCGGGCACCGGAAAAACAACACTGGCAAGACTGTTCGCCGAAACGGCTAATGCCGCATTTGTCAGCATCTCTGCTGTGATGTCTGGGCTTAAGGATGTTCGAGAAGCCATAGATAAAGCAACGGAATTAGCCAAAACACACAAACAGAAAACCATTTTATTTGTAGACGAGGTCCATCGCTTTAACAAAAATCAACAAGATGTTTTTTTGCCCTATGTCGAAAATGGTACAATTATTTTTATGGGTGCCACAACAGAAAACCCTTCTTTTGAAATTAATAATGCGTTATTGTCGCGCTGTCGCGTTTACGTTTTAAAATCCTTAACCGAACAAAATTTGCTAGAGATTATTGATCGTGCCCTTACACATTCAGAGCTGCGTCTGACGCAAGATAACAAAATAATTTCTTTTGATTTGTCATTGCGAAAATTATTAGTGCAATCCGCAGATGGCGACGCGCGCCAAGCTTTAAATTTATTAGAACTCTCATTGCGCCATGCAAAGAAGCAAGAAAATGAAATTATTATTGATGAAGAAATACTGCAAGCGGTGGTTTCGGGAATCCTCAATCGTTTTGACAAGGGCGGCGATCACTTTTTTGATCAGATTTCCGCACTACATAAATCTGTTCGAGGTTCTTCTCCCGATGCAGCGCTTTATTGGTTTTCACGCATGATGATAGGTGGGTGCGATCCACTTTATATCGCCAGAAGAGTCGTTCGGATGGCCAGCGAAGATATCGGTAATGCAGACCCTAAAGCTTTACAACTTGCGATCAATGCTTGGGAAGTACAAGAGCGGTTAGGTAGTCCAGAAGGGGAGTTGGCTATCGCACAAGCCATTGTGTATATGGCGGTTGCCCCAAAAAGTAATGCGGTTTATGTAGCATTAAAAGCCGCTATGCATGATGCGAAAGTGAATGGTTCAGCAGAAGTGCCTATCCATTTACGCAATGCACCAACCAAACTTATGCGCACACTGGAATATGGCGCAGCGTACCGATATGATCATGACGAACCCAATGCTTTTTCGGCAGGACAAACGTATTTTCCTGAAAAAATGGGGGAGCGAAAATATTATCATCCCGTTCCTAGAGGGCTAGAAATTAAAATAAAAGAAAAATTAGAATTACTGAAAAGTTTGGTGTATTAAAATATCCATCATTTTTCCCGCATGGGAAAAATGATAAGCTTTCTTTAATGACATTATATTATTGCTGTCCCTAGAAATACATTAAGGGACGGCAATAAAATTGCTATTGCCGTCCCTAGCGTAAATTAGATGGGCAACATATAATGTTCGTATAAGTTGTCCATCTAGACACATATCCACAATTTTATTGGAGGGAAGGTGGTTCTTACCCGCGGTGCTTTTCTCGAAATTTCTTAAGTGCTTTTAATTGCGCGACAGCCTCGAGTAATTGGCTTTGTGCCTGTGCGTAATCAAATTCTTTAGTATGTCCCGACAAAATATGCTCAGCGCGTTTTTTCGCCTCTAACGCTTCTGACTCGTCTACATCTTTGGCGCGAATCGCCGTGTCTGCTAATACAGTTGTTACTGTGGGCTGTACTTCTAGCATTCCGCCGGAAATATAAAAAACTTCTTCTTGGCCATTTTGCTTTTTCACCCACACTGAGCCTGGTTTTAATGAAGTAAGCAATGGCGCATGATTAAATAAAATTTCAAGATCACCCATCTCGCCGCTCACAAAAAGTTTTTCCACCTGACCTGAAAAAATTTCTGCTTCAGCGCTAACAATATCTAAATGAAAATTAGTACCCATAAAATTTCGCTATTACACAGTTAATGTTTTTGCCTTTTCCAAAACTTCATCAATAGTCCCAACCATATAGAACGCTTGCTCGGGAATATGATCGTATTCTCCTGCAACGATACCCGCAAAACCTCGAATGGTTTCTTTTAAAGATACATATTTTCCAGGAGAGCCTGTAAATATTTCTGCAACAAAGAAAGGTTGAGACAGAAATTTTTGGATTTTTCGTGCCCGCGCAACCATGCGTTTATCTTCGTCTGAAAGCTCATCCATACCCAGAATGGCAATAATATCTTTGAGTTCTTTGTAACGCTGCAACGTACCTTGCACCCCTCGGGCAACATCGTAATGTTCTTGGCCAATCACATTGGGATCTAATTGCCTACTTGTTGAATCTAGCGGATCAATCGCCGGATAAATGCCAAGCTCAGCAATTTGTCTAGACAACACAACTGTCGCATCTAAATGTGCAAAGGTTGTTGCAGGAGAAGGATCGGTCAAATCATCTGCGGGCACATAAACCGCTTGAATGGAAGTAATAGAGCCTGTTTTTGTAGAAGTAATACGTTCTTGCAATGCGCCCATTTCTTCCGCCAATGTCGGTTGATAACCTACCGCGGAAGGCATTCGCCCCAATAACGCAGAAACTTCGGTTCCTGCCAAGGTATAGCGATAAATATTATCAATAAACAAAAGTACATCACGGCCTTCATCTCTAAATTGTTCTGCAATGGTTAAGCCCGTTAATGCTACTCGTAAGCGATTGCCGGGTGGCTCGTTCATTTGTCCATAGACCAAACTCACTTTATCTAAAACACTGGATTCTTTCATTTCGTGATAAAAATCATTACCTTCACGCGTGCGTTCTCCCACGCCTGCAAAAACAGAATACCCGCTGTGTTCTATCGCAATGTTTCTAATCAATTCCATCATGTTAACGGTTTTACCAACGCCTGCGCCACCGAATAACCCGACTTTTCCGCCTTTGGCAAAAGGACAAATTAGATCAATCACTTTGATGCCTGTTTCAAGCAACGCTTCATTCGCCGCTTGTTCACTATAGGCAGGCGGTGAACGGTGAATAGGTAAAGATATTTCTGAACCAATCGGCCCTTTTTCATCAATCGGACGTCCTAACACATCCATGATGCGGCCCAACGTTTTTTTACCCACAGGAACAGTAATGGGAGCACCCGTATTCTTTACGCTTAAACCACGACACAGCCCTTCGGAAGGACCCATCGCAATTGTTCTGACAACGCCATCACCAATCTGTTGTTGTACTTCTAAAGTCAGATCTATCTCTTCGACCCTTAAGGCATCATAAATTTTAGGAATTAAATCTTTAGAAAATTCCACGTCAACGACAGCGCCCATAATTTGTACGATTTTTCCAGTATCCACCCGTTTCCCCTAAACTGCTGCAGCACCCGCCACAATTTCCGATAATTCTCGGGTAATTGAAGCTTGTCTGGCTTTGTTATACATGAGTTGAAGTTCATCAATTAATTCGGAAGCATTATCCGAAGCACTTTTCATTGCAACCATTCTGGCTGCTTGCTCACAAGCAATGTTTTCGACGATGCCCTGGTAGACTAATGATTCTATATAGCGCACCAACAAAGCATCGAGTAAACCCTTAGCATCGGGTTCGTATAAATAATCCCAAGAAAATTTTCCGGTTTTTTCAATGGCAGGTGCCGTACCAATAATAGGTAACACCCTCTCTAACATAGGTTTTTGGGTCATGGTATTGATAAATTTATTGTACACCAAGTAGACGCAATCTAATTTCTCTTCGTCATACAAGTCAAGCATTACTTTTACCGTGCCAATAACATCTAAAATGCTGGGTTTGTTGCTGAGATTTGAGATGGAAGAGACAATGTTCCCTCCCATGCGTCTAAAAAAGCTCTCAGCTTTTTTACCAATACTACAAATATCGATAGGTATTTCTTTTTCGTGCCAAGCACGCATACCTTGTACAGTCGCTTTCAATAAATTGGCGTTCAACCCACCACACAGGCCTCTATCGGTTGAGACAACCATAAAACCAACGCGTTTGGGTTCTCGTTCGATTAAATAAGGGTGCTTATATTCTAATCTGCCTTGGGCAAGATGACTAATAACAACTTTGACTTTTTCTGCATATGGCCGTGACGCCTGCATGCGATCTTGTGCTTTTCGCATTTTACTGGCCGCAACCATTTGCATCGCCCGCGTAATTTTTTGCGTATTTTTAATACTGTTAACTTTTGTGCGGATCTCTTTCGCGTTTGACATTAGATGACCCAGGCCGTCTTAAATTCTTCGATAACGTTTATTAGCGATAATTCAATTTCAGCGCTTAATTCTTTTTCCTGATTGATGCGTTGTAAAAGCGGCTCATGATGCAGGCGCACATGTTGCAATAAGTCATGCTCAAAATCGACTATTTTCTTCAACGAAATGTCGTCTAAATAACCTTTTTCCGCCGATATTAAAGATACCGCCATTTCTGCAATGGTGAGGGGTGAAAATTGTTTTTGTTTTAATAACTCAACAACACGTTGGCCTCTCTCTAATTGTTTACGTGTGACTTCGTCTAAATCGGAAGCAAATTGCGCGAAAGCCGCCAACTCTCGGTATTGTGCCAGTGCAAGCCTTACGCCACCACCCAATTTTTTAATAATCTTAGTTTGAGCCGCACCCCCTACACGCGAAACCGAAAGCCCTGCATTAATGGCAGGCCGAACGCCAGAGTTAAATAAATCTGTCTCTAAGTAAATCTGCCCATCCGTAATCGAAATAACATTTGTAGGCACAAAGGCGGAAACGTCTCCGGCTTGTGTTTCGATAATGGGTAGCGCCGTCAGCGAGCCCGTACGTCCTTTTACCCTGCCCTCTGTTGCGCGCTCAACATAAGCCTCATTCACGCGTGACGCTCGTTCTAATAAACGTGCATGCAAATAAAACACATCGCCGGGGTAAGCTTCTCTACCCGGTGGCCTACGTAATAACAAAGAAACTTGACGATATGCCCAGGCTTGTTTGGTTAAATCATCATAAATAATGAGTGCGTCTTCGCCTTTATCCCTAAAATATTCCCCCATGCTGCAACCTGAATAGGGCGCAATATACTGAAGCGCAGCAGATTCGGCTGCGGTTGCGGCAACTACAATCGTATGTTTCATAGCGCCATTTTCTTCTAGTCTTCGAACCACCGATGCCACAGAAGAAGCCTTTTGACCGATGGCAACATAAACACATTTTACGCCCGAATCTTTTTGATTGATGATGGCATCAATAGCAATAGCCGTCTTTCCTGTTTGTCTGTCCCCAATAATCAATTCGCGCTGTCCTCGACCGATGGGCACCATCGTATCGATAGATTTAAGGCCCGTTTGTAAAGGTTGATTAACCGATTGTCGCCAAATAACGCCGGGCGCAACCTTTTCAATGGGTGACAGCTCACTCGCTTCAATCGCGCCGTGACCATCAATGGGTCGACCTAAAGCATCTACCACCCGCCCTAATAAAGCCTCTCCGACAGGAACTTTTAAAATCTCGCCTGTACACCAAACCTTTTGTCCTTCTGCTAAATCTTTTGTAGGACCCAACACTACAGCACCGACAGAATCACGCTCTAAATTAAGCGCAATCCCAAAATGCTTCCCTTCAAACTCTAAGCGTTCTCCATATTGTGCGGTTTCTAAGCCGTGGATACGCACAATACCATCTGAAAGACTCACAATCTTACCGACGTTTTTAACAACGGGCGCTACCTTAAAATTTTTAATATTTTCTTTAATTAATTCGCTCATTTCGGACGGATTTAGAATCATTTAATCACCCATAGCCAGTTTAAGATTTGTTAAAGATCCACGAATAGAACCATCTATTACAAAATTGCCAGCCTTAGCTAAAAAGCCACCTAAGAGGCTGGTGTTGATAGCATATGTCATGGTTACCTTTCGTGCAAAATATTTTTCCAATATTTTCTGATACGCTTCCTCCTGATTCTTATCTAAAGATACGGGCGCTTCAAATTGTACTTCGATTCTGTTTTCTGAATCTAATTGCATTTTTTTGTACAATAATTCAATTTCTGGCAGTATTGTTAATCGTTCTCTTTGGACTAATAATGCAATAAAATTATGTAGGGGTTCACCTAAACTACTGTCGCAAACCGTTAAACAAAGTTCGATCATATCTTGTTTCGAAATCGCATCTTCTCGAAGCAATACGTTTACTTGATTATTTTTAGCAACCGCTGACAAAACCCCAAGTGCTTGTGTCCACTCTGGCATTTTTTGAGATTCTGTTGCGCATTCAAAAACGGCCTTTGCATACGGGCGCGCTACTGTCATTTTTTCTGCCATACCAATTCCTTGCTCACTGTTTCTGGGTTGGATAATGCATGCCTATATCCAATAACATTTTTTGATCACTTTCGGAAATAACACGCCCCAATAATTTTTCGGTGCTTTTAATAGTGAGTTCTACCATCTCCATTTGTATGTGTGCTTTAGCCTGCTGCAGCGCTTGTGCGATTTCTTCATGACCCAAAGCAACTATTTTTTCACGCTCGCGTATGGCTTCTGCCTTAGCTTCTTCAATAATCGTAGCCGATAATTTTTTGGCATGTTCGATGGTCTCGATCGCCTTGTTTCGCGCTTCCTGCATATGCTCGATAGCATTCTTTTTAGAAATTTCTAATTGGTAATGCCCCCGTTCTGCAGCCGCTAGACCTTCGGCAATTTTTTGTTGGCGATCATGCAGAATTTTCTCTAAATGCGGCCATACAAACTTCATGGTAAACCAAACAAATAAAGCAAATGTTATCATTTGCCCGATTAATGTTGCGTTAATATCCATTACGATAGCACTCTTTATTTAGCGGTTTTCAAAAGTTCTAACAGCTGTGGCATAAACGGATTTGCAAAAGTAAAAAACAGCGCAACACCCACCCCAATCATGGTTACCGCATCTAAAAGACCTGCGATAATAAACATTTTTACTTGCAGCTGTCCCATCATTTCAGGTTGCCTTGCAGAACCTTCTAAAAATTTTCCGCCCAGCATTGCAAAGCCTATAGCTGTCGCAATAGCGCCAACGCTAATTAAAGCAGTTACTGACATAATTGTGATGCTTTGCAGGTTAGCAACCAATGCAACACCTTGAATCGACATTTCTGACATAAGACCTCCAATCAAAATAAAAAAAAATTAATGCGATTCGCTCGCTAAACTCAGGTAAACTATGGTTAGCATCATAAAAATAAACGCTTGTATGGTAACAACCAAAATATGAAAAATAGCCCAAGGAACGCCTAAAAAGCCTTGCGAGTATCCTAATAATCCGATCAAAATGAAAATCAATTCACCCGCATACATGTTTCCAAAAAGCCGTAGCCCAAGGGATAAGGGTCTCGCCAATTCTTCCACGAGCTTTAAGGCGATATTAAAGGGAAACAACCAGCCCCCAAACGGTTTGCAGGCCATTTCCTTCAAAAAACCGCCAACCCCTTTGATTTTGATAGCATAAACAATCGTCAATAAAAAAACTGATAACGACATCCCTAAAGTTAAATTAGGATCTGCCGTAGGAACAGACTTAAAATGAGAAACGCCTACATTTGCTAGCAGTCTGGGCAAAAGATCGACGGGGATCAAATCCATGCAATTCATGAGAAACACCCAAACAAAAATCGTTAATGCCAAAGGAGCTATCAACGCGCTTTTTCCATGAAAAGTCTCTTTAACCTGTGCTTGCGCGAATTCATAGAGTAACTCTACAAAATTCTGGAAAGCGCCTGGAGAATTGACCGTTGCCCGTTTTGCAACCCGCCAGAACAAAAAAAGAAAAGTTACGCCAATAACCCAAGATGCCAGCAAGGTATCAAGGTAATACGTCCCAAACGCTGTTTTCAGCGTCCAGTGTTGCAAATGGTGCTGAATATAGCTGGTAGCGTTTAAAGCTTCGCCCAAATTCTCGCTCACAACATTTGCACCTTCTGTTATTTAATCTCCATCATCTTCGAAATATAGCAGTTGTTTGTAAGCTAAGACAAGCAACACTACAGTTGCGGTAACCTTTTAAAAACAGTTTTGGCGACAGTGCGATGTTTGACTTCATGTTAGCTTATTAGATATTGTGCGGCTGTGGTCTCGTTAATAACTTAATAAATAATGGTAGGATTATGACTTAATTAAAAATTAGGCGCAGTGGAGGAGACGAAATGAAAGATTACACGATTGCAAACACAGATCAACTAGACAAATTTTTAAAATTGACAGAAAGTGAATGGGCCAATTTGCAAACCCTTGAGTTAGCTTTTGGCCTCCAAGCGTTACGTTTCGATACATTCCAAATATTCTGCAATACTCTCCCAAACTGTATAAGATTGCAGACACTTATAATAATGAATTACCGCCATACTATGACCACACTCGTCGGATATCAAGGCGCTACCAGCACTGCCGTGAATTGGCCCGACTCTCCCGATGACTTAGCAGACGAGCGGTTTAAAATGCTCTGTGCAGCTTTAACACAATGTGACATATTAACTGCAATAACCCGAAGGCCGAATGAATATCATGATATGTTGACCACTATCGCTAATAATCACAGAGCGCTTATACGAGGCATCCCCACGATATTAGATGCGGCATTTCCTCAAACATTCCTCCCAGCACTACGACGGTTGGTCCTGGACTATACGCTCCCTCCAGACGTGTTTCCTAAGTCCGGCCCTATGGTTCTCTTTACCAGAAGCAAAGAGCAAGGTCTTAAAAAAGCAACGAACGTGCTTATTGATAAATGGCAGCCAAGCAAAACTAAAAAATGTATAAAAAGCTACTTTCCAGCCCATTGCGCTTTGCAATAATATTTAAATTACTAAAAAATCATAAGCTTGTGCCTAGGACATCCGTATCTGCTTGAGTATTCCTGCTTTAGCCACGCCGGTTCTTCATAAGAATACTAACAAACAACTCAGCTGCGTTACCATAAAGCCTAAAAATAAAAACAGCGGTGCTAATTCTTGCCATTGAAACACAAGAACAAATAGTACAATAGTAGTTAATATTTTGATCGCTTCGCCAATATAAAAAGCACTGACAATTTTTTTAGCAACAGGTGAGCCACGCGTTTTAAAAAATAGCCGTCCAAACAAAAGCATGGGGAAAAGACTAATGCCAGCGCCTAACGCAAAAGAAATACTTTTATTAATACTAAACAGATATAGCAGGGCAACGCTAATGCAAGCTACTAATAAAATAACCCACCCAACGCGTCGAAAAACGATAGAACCCATATTATGACGGGTAATGGTGAAAGCAGGCTTCAATGCGCCAACCGTTTGGATCGATAATAAACGCACCATAAAAATTGGGGTGGTAGTGCGGACGTGTTCCAGGAGCGCCATTATCCTTAGCGCCCAACTTTAAGCAAGCGGCATACCATTGATCGACAGCATTTGCGCTCGGTGCAACAAAAGCAAAATGCAACCCCTGTGCTGTACCAATGGTTTCGTCTTCGCGCCCACCGTCTGAAATCCACAAGCAGGGCCGTGTACCGCCATTGCCATATCCAGCCACACGCCCGCCTGGATAATCAAGGGTAATCTCTCTTTTATAACCCAAAATTAATAAGGTTTCGTCGTAAAACTTGCAGCTTTCTTCATAGCTTTTCACAGCAAAAGAAACGTGGTCGAGCATTTACCTGCCCTCTATATACATAGAGTAATACAGTATCGTAGCGTAATTGTATTCAATAATCCAATTATTATTCTTATAAAATAACTTAAAAGAATAACTAAAATCTCTTTCTTGTTTGAGAAAATGCTTTTGCTCTTGCATTAGGAGATAAAATCCCTGAGCGAACTTGATGCGACGATTGCGCTTTCAGAAGCTGGGCTTCAGCTCGATCTCTTTCCTCTTTTTCTTTTTTTGCTTCTTCACGAAACCTTTGTGCTTCTTCCTCTTTTAACCTAGCTTGTTCTTCTGCTTTTAACTGCGCTGCTTCTGCCGCTAATTTGGCTTCTCTCTCTCTTTGAAATGCTTGTTGTTTTGCCGCTAATTGTCTGACAAAGTCTATATTTTCTGGAGAACGAGCCCTTTTAGTTCCACTGGGTTGAGCAATATCCAAATTGTTAGAATCCTCGATTGTCTCTTGAACATTTTTGTTTTCTAAAGCAAGCAAATCTCTTTCTTTCCGAGCTGCTTCTTTTCTTTGTTTTTCTAGCGCTTTTTTTTCAAAATCCGCTTGGTCTTGTCTTGCTTTATAGCTATTAACAATATCATATCCCAAAATTGTTTGAATACTTTCTCTGGGGGTTGCACCAATTCCTTTAACATCAAGCTTTCCCATGGAAATGGCAAAACGTAACTTGTTTTCAAGCATTTGTTCAAGGTCCTCCGAGTCCCAGTCGGACCAATCAAATATTGCACATTGTAGAGCAAAGATCTCTTTTGCTTGGTAAACATCAACCATCCCTGGCTTAGATCGGACTCTTATAAAATCCGAAGCTTTATTAATAATTTCCGCTTCATAAGGAGAAAGCTCTCTTGCTCTCTTCACTTGAAGCTGAGTTGACGTGGCGCTAAGTCCCTCCTCTTGCGCACGGGTAATCGATCTGCTCAATGCTGTTTTTTTAGATTGCAACTCGGTTAAGCACTCGCTTAATCTTTCAATTTCTCGATCTTTTTCAGGGATTTCTAGTTCTAGCTGCTTTTTGGCTTTAATCGCCCTTTCTTGATCTATACGAAGTTGTTTTAGTTTTTCACCAAGGAGAGCACTTATATTTTCCATTTCTACTTTACTAATCTGAGTCATTTCTGGCAACAAGTTAATTTTTTGTTCGAAATTAATTATTTTTTCTTGGATGCTTTTTAGAAAGATATCGTATTCCTTTTTCTTTCCTACGGACAAATTGCGCAAAGTCTTAAATGCTTCTATTGTGTCGAATAAGTTCTTATATTCTTTATTTAAAAAATTTTTATATTCTTCAAATTTTTCTTGGATTTTTCTTGGGTTTGTTCCTTTTAGTATTTCTATAACTTTAGAATCGTTATTTTGTGCAATGGTAGTTAGAATAGGCGCATCGAAATCAGGCGCAAGAGGAGGCGCTAGTGGCGCTTCATTAAAAGCATCTTCGATATCATCTTGGTTGTACATGACTATTTCTCCTTAAAAAATTTGATGATTAAAATTTTATTGCAAGCCCAATACTGCATAATACATTATTTTTTAGAGATACTTTGAAAGGACTTTCTTCTTTTGGCGAAATATTTTTAAACTGACTAGTCTTTTCATATCCCATTAAAATTCTTGCTCCTATGCTATCAGTAAACTGATACCCAAGGCCAAACATCACTTTAGGAACAACTTTTTTCAAAGAAAAATGACGTTCCATTTGCATAGCTTCTGACGGAGTGAATATCACTTGGCCATGTGCAAGCATTTTAACGGAAGATTTTAAAGTCAAGTATGATACACCCAGAGAACCTATCGCGGAAAAACCAGATGTTCCAAAAGGCAAACGGGCAACAACATTCATTTGAGGGCCTGTTAAATTAATCTTATTTTCTGAAATTATAGCTTCGTTTTGATCCAGAATGGAACCAAAAAATGTTCTACCTGTTGCAATTGATGTTTTCTTTACCGGCGGGCTAAACAGATAACCTGCTTCTACGCCAAGGTAATCATTAATTTGAACGCCAAAAAAGACATTTGCTTGTGGAAGGCGTTTATTAAAATCGCCTTGACCATACCCTTCTTGAAAGACAAGAGATCGCTGTACGTATTCCAATCCACCATAAGGTTTAAGTGTAGAAAAATCCAATGCCTGACTGGTGCCTAGCAAAAAATTAAAGCCTGCCAATAAAATAATCTGAAGAAATTTTAAAAAAGATCTTTTTCGAAGTGGCGCGTCAATCGTGCTTATTGAATGCATTGCTATACTCTTTATTACTGAACACTTAAAAAATATTCATCCTGGAATGGTAGAGTGCAATCTCTATGAACGACTAACTAAAAATATCCTTGTTCTACTGCGCACATCCTAGCACAAAAGAAATTTGAATGTATAGGCAATTTTTGAAAACAAATCGAGGAAGGAAATCAAACCTATTGAATATGCGCCAATATCCCGTCTAGTTCTTCTAAATTATTGTATTGAATAATCACACGTCCCTTACCGTTTTGCCCGTGTGCCACTTCAACAGAAGCCCCCAACTTTTCAGATAATGAATTTTCTAAACGCTGAACATCGGGATCTCTGGGGATGAGTTGTTGGGATCTTGTTTTAGTTGTAGCACCCGGATCGGAAACTTTTTGTACCATCTGCTCAATTAAACGCTCGGTTTCGCGCACAGAAAGGCCTTTATTAACAACCACTTCTGCAGCTTCCCGCTGCGCTTTTCCCTGTAAACCTAACAATACTTTGGCATGGCCAACCTCTAAGCGCGATTGTTCTAAATAGACTTTGACTTCCTCTGTCAGCGTTAATAAGCGTAACAGATTTGAAATAGTCGCTCGCGATTTTCCAACCGCTTCTGCTACTTGTTGGTGGGTTAAATTAAATTCTTTAGATAACCTTTCGAGCGCCAACGCTTCTTCTAAAGCACTTAAATTTTCACGCTGAATATTTTCAATGAGTGCAATAGCCATCGCATTTTCATCGGAAACTTCTTTGATAACTACCGGCACTTTGGCTAAACCTGCTATTTGCGCCGCACGCCAGCGGCGTTCGCCTGCAATAATTTCGTAGTGGTCTTCGCCTGTTTTTCGAACCAAAATAGGCTGAATAATACCTTGTGACCGAATAGAATCCGCCAGTGTTTCAAGTTCTGCTTCGCGCATAATGCGCCGTGGCTGATAACGCCCGGGCGATAACTGTTTAATGGTTAATTCTAATGCGCCCTCGTGTGCTGTTACCATTTTTGCAGGATCTCTTTCCGGCAAGGGAATCGCGCGCGCAGCACCCAACAATGCTTCTAAACCTTTTCCTAAGCGACTTTGCGACATCGTATTCCCCTTAAACCATAACAGCTTCTGCTGTTGCTTCATTTGGATGATTGGATTGATATTGTTTCAATATTTCTCTCGCGAGGGCCATATACGCTTCGGAGCCACGAGAACGCTCATCATAGGATATAATTGATACGCCATGACTCGGCGCTTCTGCTAATCGAATATTCCGTGGGATGACTGTTTGATAAACTTTATTGCCAAAATGCGCAACCAATTGCGCAGAAATTTCAGTAGATAATCGATTACGCGGATCATACATCGTCCTTAGAATGCCTTCGATTTCCAAGGCAGGATTTAATCCACCTCTAATCTGTTCAATAGTACTCATTAAAGCCGTTAAGCCTTCTAAGGCATAATATTCGCATTGCATCGGAATAATCACAGAATCCGCCGCAACCAGGGCATTTAGAGTAAGCATATTCAACGAAGGCGGACAATCAATGATCACCCAATCAAATTCTGCTCGAACAGAATTGATTGCGTTTTTTAAAACCATTTCTTGATGCGCTTTCATTAATAAAGCCACTTCTGCTGCGGTGAGGTCGGCATTGGCCGCAAGTAATGCATAACCTGAGGGTGTTTTACGTATTATCGCATCCTGAATAGTCACTTCTTCTTGTAAAACTTCATTAACCGTATATTTCAGCTGATTTTTAGTTGCACCACTGCCCATCGTGGCATTCCCTTGGGGATCTAAATCGATTAATAGAACCTTATATTTGTTATGTTCGTTACGCTGGTGTACCGCCAAAGCCGCTGCCAGATTAACCGCGCTTGTGGTTTTCCCAACCCCGCCTTTTTGATTTGCAAAGGCTACCACTCTATTTGGCACCAAAGTCTCCCTTTTGTGTGAGGCGCATAAAAACCAATGTGCGCTCTACCGCTAATCCGGGAACCTGCACAGACGCCATTTTTTCTATTGTATAATCTGATGACACCATTGCAACCTCTGCTGGATCGATAATACCCTTCATTGCAATCAATCTGCCATCGCGTTTGCAGAGC
Source organism: Gammaproteobacteria bacterium (assembly GCA_035576045.1). Classification (GTDB taxonomy): domain Bacteria; phylum Pseudomonadota; class Gammaproteobacteria; order UBA6186; family Azoamicaceae; genus CADEGZ01. Next base: position 32,084 of record DATLWY010000093.1, read on the forward strand.
GAGTGCGACAGACGTACAAAGTCAGATAAAGACGCAAATGCCCGGGACACAACCCAATCAAACGAAACTTCTGGCCGATACTTCTCTACGCGATCGCATACTGCGATGGCATTGCTCACTTTTAAGGATAATATCACATGTTGAACAAAGGCAATTTTCTTTTGATTGCTATCTAATAGGACGAAAGATTGTTCAGGTCTACAGAGCGCAAGCAAGATCCCGGGCAAACCCGCGCCTGTTCCGACATCCAACACAGAGGCTTGCCCGCGCGGCCTACTTTTGCAAAAATCATCAAAATAGGGCAACAATACCAAGCTGTCTAACACATGTCGCTTAACCATCTCGAGTGGGTCGCGAACGGCTGTCAGATTATGAACAGCATTCCACTTAACGAGCAATTCAATATACCCTACGAATTGAAGTTGTGTTGATTCTGAAATGCTAAGGTTTGCAGCAATAAGCCCTTCTGAAAGCGCTTTAATTAAAATCGCTTTCTTTATCACGTAAATGACCCCGCTTTTTTAAATACACTAATAACAGAGAAATTGCCGCCGGTGTAACACCCGGGATACGGGCTGCATGCCCGATGGTTTCGGGTTGCACGCCCTTTAATTTTTCTAAAATTTCTGTCGATAATCCAGTGATTTTTGAATAATCCATCTCTTTGGGTAAGTGCAAAGCCCCATACTTTTCTTGTCGCGCAATTTCTCGCGTTTGGGCATTGATATATCCTTCGTATTTAATTTGCACTTCAATTTGTTCTGCGACAAGCGGATCTAATACCCCTGGACCAAATTCCGGACGCGCAACCAAATCTTTATATGAAACCTCGGGCCGTCGTAATAGCTCAAAGGCTCTTAATCCACGCAAACGCTCTGTTTCTTGCAAAATTGCGGCTTGTTTTTCTTGAAAAGCACGCCATTGCGTTTCACTCAGCAATCCAAATTGATGGGCAATCGTCGTTAGACGCAGATCAGCATTATCTTCTCTTAAAATTAAACGATATTCTGCGCGACTGGTAAACATACGATACGGTTCTTTTGTGCCCAGCGTAATTAAATCATCGACCAACACGCCTAAATATGATTCGCTGCGTTTAGGTATCCAAGGTTCTTTACCAAGCGCCATACACGCCGCATTAATACCTGCTAATAATCCTTGGGCACCCGCTTCTTCATAACCCGTTGTGCCGTTGATTTGTCCTGCAAAAAAGAGTCTGTTCAGCGGTCGTGTTTCTAGCGTCGCCTTGAGATCACGGGGATCAAAATAATCATATTCAATTGCGTATCCCGCACGCGTAATATGAGCATTTTCTAACCCGCGAATAGAACGTACGAGTTTAAATTGTGTTTCAAAAGGCAAACTGGTCGAAATACCATTGGGATAAATCTCATAGGTTTCTAAACCTTCAGGTTCTATGAAAATTTGATGCGCATTTCGCTCAGAAAATCGAACCACCTTATCTTCAATAGAAGGGCAATAACGCGGGCCTATACCTTCAATAGCCCCACTAAATAGGGGTGAATATTTAAGATCTTGTTGGATAATATCATGCGTTTGTTGATTGGTATGCGTAATAAAACAAGAAACCTGCCTAGGGTGATCGGTCACTTTCCCCAAAAAAGAAAACATTGGGGTAGGTTCTGTTCCTTTTTGCTCTTCTAGAAGAGAAAAATTAATGCTTCTGCCATCTATGCGCGGGGGAGTGCCTGTTTTTAATCTCCCAACATGGGGATGCAATTCGCGTAATCTATCTGCCAACGCAATGGAAGGGGGATCGCCTGCGCGTCCTGCAGCATGTTGTCGATCACCGATATGAATTTTCCCGCCCAAAAAGGTACCAGTGGTTAATACGACCGATTTTGCAAAAAAACGAATGCCACCCTGTGTTACAACCCCTTTCACATCAACGCCCTCAACAATGAGATCATCAACGGCTTGTTGAAAAAATGAGAGGTTCGGTTGGTTTTCGACAATCGATCGGATTGCTTGTTTATATAAAACCCGATCTGCTTGCGCGCGTGTTGCACGTACAGCTGGCCCTTTGCTTTGATTTAAAATTCTAAATTGGATGCCCCCTAAATCGGCAGCACGTCCCATAGCGCCACCCATGGCATCGATTTCTTTCACTAAATGTCCTTTTCCAATTCCCCCAATGGCGGGATTACAAGACATTTCTCCGACGGTTGCAATGTTATGCGTTAATAATAAGGTATTGGCGCCCATTCTAGCGGCAGCCAATGCGGCTTCGGTACCCGCATGGCCACCGCCCACGATAATTACATCAAACTGTTTTTCGTAATTCATTTATTTTCCAATACAAAACTCAGAAAAAATCTTACCCAATAAGTCATCGCTCGAAAATTTTCCCGTAATGCGATCGAGCGCCAATTGCGCTAACCGTAACTCTTCTGCCAACAATTCACCCGCTTTAAATTCGCGCAATTGTCTTTCTCCCGTTATCAAATGCTGTTTTGCTTCTGAAAGCGCTTCCAAATGCCGACGCCGCGCCATAAAATTTCCTTCTGAAACGCTTTCAAAACCTAGCGATTTTTTTAGATGTTCTTTAAAAAGAGAAAGTCCTTCTCCGGTTTTAACAGAAAGATTGATAACCGTATGATCTGATTTTTCGTGCAAACTCGGCATTGCTCCCCCTTTATCGATTTTATTCATCAAAACAGTCATACCAATATTTTTAGGGAAAACCGCTATCCACTCTGAAAATAATCGTGTGGGGTGTGTTTCTGTTGTCGTTGTGCCATCCACTACCAAGACCACATGATCTGCCAAAGAAACTTCTTTGAGTGCGCGCGCAATGCCTTCTTTTTCCACAAGATCAGCACCCACTCTTAACCCTGCGGTATCAACCAATTGTACCAGTAAGCCATCTATCACAATCTGTTCACGCAATACATCGCGCGTTGTACCCGGTATATCGGTTACGATGGCAGCCTCTATGCCCGACAACACATTCAAAAGACTAGATTTTCCCGCGTTGGGGCGACCGATAATCACAACCCTTGCCCCCTCCGACATTAACGATCCTTGCAAAGCTTTTTGCTGAATCATTTCTAATTCTGCCATTAATGCTGTCAATGTCACACGAATGCGGTCGTCTTTTAAAAAATCAATTTCTTCTTCTGGAAAATCGATGGCAGCCTCAACATGCATACGAAGTTTAATTAATTTTTCAACCAGTGTTTGAATGGCATCCGAAAACACACCCTGCAGAGATCGCAATGCACTTTTAGCCGCCTCTTTTGAGTTTGCATTAATGAGATCGGCAATAGCCTCTGCTTGGCAAAGATCAATCTTATTGTTCAAATAAGCGCGTAGCGAAAATTCACCGGGCTCGGCATTGCGTGCGCCCGCATCGATTGCGGCCTGCACTAAGAGATCCATAATCACAGGCCCGCCATGGCCTTGTAATTCTAAAACATCTTCACCCGTAAAAGAATGTGGGGCTTTAAACAAGAGCGCTATGCCGCGATCGATGCCTTCGCTGTTTTTATCTAAAAATACAAGATGTTTGGCCTCATTAACTGAGGGCAAGCGCCCTAAAATTTTCTGTGCTATCTCTGTTGTTTTAGATCCTGAAATGCGAACAACACCCACGCCACCGCGCCCCCTGGGTGTTGCTTCAGCAACAATGGTATCTGCATCATTTTGAACCATGATGTGACGTGCGTTCTATTTTTCGTGTAATAAGCCATTGTTGTGCAATGGAAAGCATATTATTAACAAACCAATATAAAACTAATCCTGCCGGAAAGTTTAAAAAAAGTACCGTAAAAATAACCGGCATTAACATCATCACTTTAGCTTGAACCGGATCGGGTGGTGCCGGATTTAATTTTTGCTGCACCAACATACTGAGTCCCATCAGGATAGGTAAGACATAAAAAGGATCTTTATCGGAAAGATCGGTGATCCACAAGTAAAATGGCGCCTCTCTTAACTCTACACTGCCCAATAACACATAATACAAAGCAATAAATACCGGGATCTGAACCACAACAGGTAAACAGCCGCCTAATGGATTTATTTTTTCCTTTTTGTAGAGCTCCATCATGCCTTGGCTATATTTTTGTTTATCATCGCCAAATCGTTGTTTTAAAGCTTCGAGCTTTGGTTGTAATTTACGCATATTGCCCATTGAGCGATAGCTGCTTGCGGAGAGCTTATAGAATAAGGCTTTAATGATAACGGTGGTTAGAATAATAGCGAGCCCCCAATTGCTCGTCAATTGAAATGCTTTTTTTAGCAGCCAAAAAATCGGCTGACAGATAGGCCACAAAATACCGTAATCTACAGCCAATTCGAGACCTGGCGCTAATTTTCCGAGATCTTCCGTAATTTCAGGTCCTGCATATAGTTGTGCTTTAATGCTTTTTTCTTCGCCCGCGGCAACCGTGAATACAGGCTCTACAAATCCAACACTGTAAATATCATTCTCTAACGAGTTGGTTTGATACAAGCTAGTAATACCTGATGAGGGTACCCAAGCGCTGACAAAATAATGCTCCACCATGGCTGCCCAGCCGCCCTGTACGGATTCTTCGAGCGGTTTTTCAGCAATATCTTTAAAACTGATTTTTTTATACGGTGTTTTGGGTGTGTGAATTGCAGCGCCGGTAAAGGTTTGTACGCCCAAAAATCCGCCACTGGTATCTTTACCTGCTTTTCGTTTTAGGCGCGCATAAAAGCTGCCTTTATAATCTTCTTTGCTTTTGTTAAAGATGAGATATTCCACATCGACGATATACGATCCGCGGTGAAAAACAAAGCGCTTAATGACATCAACGGCTGCCCTGGCGGTGGTTTTAAGATCAACAATTAAATCGGTTTGATTATCCTCAAGTTGGTAATTCGCCTGATGTGTTTCATATTTTGCTCTACCGACCCCTCGTTTATCGGGACCTTGTTCGCCTGTTAACCCGGATTGCGCAACATAATAGCGTTTATCGGAACTATCGAATAAAACGAATCCTTGCCCAAAGTTTTTTTCATCTTCTGCGTAGGTAGTGAGTATTAATTGTGTAATATCGCCACCCAGCTTATCGATCTTTACATTCAATACATCGGTTTTAATTTGAATTTCGCGATCGGGGGAATGTGCTTGAGAAACAAAACCTGCTTGTTCAACAACCGATTTTCCTTGTCCGACTTCAGGAATCTCTTGATCATCCATTCGTGCCTGACTTTTGGGCTGTGTTTCCGATCTATGGTGAGAAGTGGTAGGTATTGTCGCAGACTCTTGCTTCCACGCGTTATAAAGCAACATGCCAATTAAAACGATTGCCGCAAATAAGAAAAAACGAATATTTTGGGTTGTCACATCAACTCCTTACTGTAAGGGTACGGGATCCTCAAAGCCAGCGCAGCCTGGATGACATCGCAATAGCCTTCGTGTACCTAAAAAAAAGCCTTTTAAAAATCCAAACCGAACCAATGCTTCCAGGGCATACGCGGAACAGCTCGGATAAAAACGACAGTGATTTCCCAACAAGGGGCTTATACAATACTGATAAAATCGAATAATAAAAATCATGCCTTTTGCCATTGTGCGATTAAATCTTTCCATTGTTGCACTAAACAATCTAAAAAAAATGTGTTGGGTGCCGAAGGTAGAACACACCGTACTAACACAATCACATCCAGGCCGGTCAATTGACATTGATTTATCCTAAAGCTCTCTCTGATCAATCGCCGAATCGCATTGCGGCGCACGGAGCGACGTATAATTCGTTTAGCAACAATAACACCGAGCCTGCCACCGTCACGCTCGTTTGGACGGGCAAGCATCGTAAAGTATGCTGATCTTGCGCGTATAGGCTCACTAAAGACAGCTTGAAATTCCGCAGGCGTTTGTAAGCGTTCGTTTTTAGAAAATGTTAGTTTTTTAAGCTGCAACCTTAGGCGGCCAACTTTTTACGACCCTTTTGGCGCCGGTTTTTTAATACAAGACGTCCACCTTTGGTTCGGCTTCTAACCAGAAACCCGTGCTTGCGCTTACGGCAGATTTTGCTGGGTTGATATGTTCTTTTCATGACGGCTCCCAAAATCACTTTGTTTAGCAGTAAGTCGGTCACTTTATAGGATGTTGATTCCGCTGTCAAATACCGTAGCACCTTATCGTATTGGGTGTATAGACCCAGCTCCGGTAGCAATTATGTTCCTATTAATCGTAATAAAAGAATAAGAAGATCTTAAAGCTTATTATGGTGATTACTGAGCGCAAAATCTGTGGGTATCGTTTAATTCATGTTTTAAATCAAATGACTACGCACCTAGAAACCCCTTGGATAATGCCTGTATAACGAAGGGGATAGATTGTGGATAAAATATGCTTTGCTAAAATGACCGTGCAAGCTTAAGTTATCCACAGGCTATGCGGCGCCTTATTAGCAGGGCTTGCACAGGTTTTTAGCTGACGAAACAGTCTTGCCAGCTATTGATTATGAGGTCAATACCTAGATATAATTTGCTTGCTAACTAGAAAATTTCATTAGGAGATAATACACATGCAAGCGCCAGATGGGATTGAGCGTAAGTTACAAGAAGAGGCAGGAGCTGGTAGCAGTTACTTAGAGCAACAAGTACGACTTTTGGCTTGCTTTGAGACGATGTCACCGGCTGATAAAGTGGCAGCGAAAGCAGCTAGAGATGTAGCTAGAGAAGCAGCAGAATTGAAAAAAGCACTCGAAAATATTGCAAAACTTGAGGGCACCCAAAAGCAAGCCGTTGAGAATAAACAAGAAGATGAGAAAAATACATTAGAAGCAAGAGTAGAGAAAACACCTGAAAGCCAAACAGCTCGAATTGCACGAGAGATGGAAGAGGCGCGAAAGGCTCGGGCAGCGGCCTATGGTAAACGTCTTGCTGGTGCTACAACTAAAGCAGCGAGCAGTGTGGAGCTAGAACAGCCGGCAATCGGCGTGCCCAAAGTAGTTATGACGGAGGATAAAAACGGTGTGTTATTGGCGTTGCGTGGAGGGCCACAAAAATTAAAGGAAAATAAAGAGGCCTCTGATAAAGCAGATAAACTTCTTGGGGATACGCTGAAAGCCTCTTTAGCGGAAGTGGCTGCAAATCCTAAATATAAAATAGGCCCTAGAACAATAGAAGGATGGACAATAGCGGATGTTCCGGCTCTAGGAAATTGTTTTTACGAAGCCGTAGCGCTTCAATTGAAGAAGAACAATTTTTCAATTGCAACTGTGTTTCCGGCCACAGTGGGAGGAACTGAGCTCGCAGTTATCCTGAGAAATAGGAGCTCTAAACCATATGAAGATAGAGATTGGGCGGGTCCAGTAGACATGACACCACTCATGAAAGAATATAAATTTGTGGTTGCTATTGTGGACACGAGAGAGCCAGTGCTCCAATTCCTGTACCATTACGTGAATTCAAAGGGGAATTACCAGTTTACTCAGCATATAAATGAGCTTCCTGTGGGTAGCCTTATGTTAGAGCTTGTCTATACAGGGGCTCATTATTTATCTGTTACATCTAAGCCAGGCGACAGGGTGTTGCAAAGACCATCTGGTGTTTAGGGGCTATTCTATTGCTCTCAGAGCTTATCATTTACAAGGGAGGTGGCACAGTTTCCTCCCTTGATGAGAAGTACTATCAGTTTTTGATTTCTTACTTAATTTAGTTGCTTAATAAAATATTTTTTAATTCACTTTTTTGATATGCCTCAGGCTAGATCTGCTCACGTTACCCGTATAGACTGGTGTCCTGGCATTATCAATTTTTTTTCATTTAGATTTACGAAAGGGGCAGCGTGTGGCGTCTTCTCTGTGGCAGCAGTGCCTACAACGATTGCGAGATGAGATCCCGCAACAACAATTTAGTCAGTGGATTAGTCCGCTACAAGCAGACGATACGGGCGAAAGAGTTGTTTTATTTGCACCCAATCAGTATGTGTTGGATAGTGTAAATCGAGATTACTTAAAAACCATTGAATCTGTGTTGTCCACCTTAAGCCCAGATAAGTTTACAGAGGTGGCTTTGGTGGTTGGCGCTAAACGTCCTATCCCTATCCAATCCACAAGTAGTCCTAGCGGGTCAATGTCAAATGTCACTGCAGGCATCAGAGAAGGCATATCTACAGACAACAGGCGAGAAGCGCCTCCTTCTTTTGAACATCATCAAAGCTACTTAAATCCGAGCTATACCTTCGAAAGTTTTGTGGAAGGGAAATCTAACCAATTGGCGCGTGCAGCAGCCATGCAAGTCGCCGAAAATCCCGGCGGAGCCTATAATCCTTTGTTTTTATACGGGGGCGTTGGATTAGGAAAGACCCACTTAATGCAAGCCGTGGGTAATTTAATTGTCAGTAAAAATAAAGAGCGAAAGGCGCGTGTATTGTATCTACATTCAGAACGTTTTGTGGCGGATATGGTAAAAGCGCTTCAATCAAATGCCATTAACGAATTTAAGCGACATTATCGTACCGTGGATGCATTATTGATTGATGATATACAGTTTTTTTCTGGAAAAGAGCGATCACAAGAAGAATTTTTTCATACTTTCAATGCATTGCTTGAGGGTCAACAGCAAATTATTTTAACGTCTGATCGTTATCCCAAAGAGTTAAGCGGCATTGAAGAAAGATTAAAATCTCGTTTCGGCGCGGGTTTAACCGTTGCGGTACAACCCCCCGATTTAGAAACGCGCGTTGCTATTTTAATGAATAAGGCGGAGCAATCTCATATTGAATTATCGCCTGAAGTTGCCTTTTTTATTGCTAAACGCATCCGCGCCAATGTGCGCGAGTTAGAGGGCGCTTTGAAAAGAGTGATAGCCAATGCGCACTTTACAGGCGGTGCAATTACCTTAAGTTTTGTGCAAGAAGCCTTAAAGGATCTGTTGGCTTTACAAGAAAAATTGGTCTCTATAGACAATATCATCAAAACAGTCTCGGAATACTATAAAATTAAAGTCTCGGAACTGCTTTCTAAACGACGCAGTCGATCGGTTGCACGCCCCAGACAAGTGGCAATGGCGCTGTGTAAAGAACTGACAAACCACAGCTTGCCTGAAATCGGAGATGCCTTTGGTGGACGTGATCACACAACAGTGTTGCATGCATGCCGCTTAATTAAACAGCTGGTAGAAACGGGAGCAGAGATTGCTGAAGATTATTCAAACCTGGTTCGGACATTATCGACTTAAAGGAACTTTCTGATGCGCTTTACAATTCAGCGAGAAGCGTTTTTGAGGCCACTTCGATTGGTCGCAGGGGGAGTCGATCGCAAGCAATCTTCCCAATCTTCTCCTATTTTATTAAACACATTACTACAAGTACAAGATGATCATTTTTCACTGACCACCACAGATCAAGAAATTGAATTGGTTGCGATTGGAAAATTAGAAATGCCTGCAGAAATGGATGGAGCAGTAACGGTATCGGTTCGTAAATTAATGGAAGTATGTAAAACCTTGCCCGAGGGCGTAAATATATCGTTTGTAGAAGCGGAAGATCGAATCACACTGCGTGCGGGGCGGAGTCGTTTTATGGTCTCTACGTTGCCTGTTTGTGAATTTCCAAACCTAGATGAGCAGGTCGGAAAATTTAAGATTTGCATTTCCAAAAAAAACTTACGGCTATTAATAGAGCAAACTTGTTTTGCGATGGCCGAACAAGATGTACGCTATTACCTAAATGGCATGTTATTAGAAGTGAATAAAGATGAGGTCTATGGCGTTGCTGCAGACGGACATCGGCTTGCGCTGGGCAAGGCGGTATTAGGTCAAACCAATTCTGAAACATTTCGCGTTATTGTGCCAAGAAAAGGGATTTTAGAATTACAACGCATATTGGACGATACAGAAGAAGAGATCCAAATCATTTTGGGAAGCAATCATATTCGTGTTGTTACAAATGATGTGCAGTTAACCTCTAAGTTATTAGAGGGTCGTTTCCCAGATTATAATCGTATTGTGCTAACCGACGGCGATAAAGTTTTTACGGGGTGTCGCGAGGTTTTAAAAGATGCGTTTCAGCGAGCAGCCGCATTGTTTAGCGATCGATTTAGAGGGGTTCGGTTACGGTTAACCGAGGGATATTTAAAGATTTTAGCGATCAGCTCCGAGCAAGATGAAGTAGAAGAAGACGTAGAAGTGGATTATGTTGGCAATGAACTTGAAATTGGTTTTAATGTGAAATATTTAATTGATTTACTCAATGTTATTCAAACAGAACGCGTCAAATTTACGTTGTCGGATTCTAACAATAGTGCGCGCGTAGAAGGTGTTGGCGCACAAAGCGGCATATACGTTATCATGCCAATGAAAATTTGATTGTGATTTGGGCGAGCGGCAGGGCGCTTGACAGCTACAAATAATTGTGTTTTCGTAAGGGGTTAGGAGAATGCTGGCAGCGCATCAAGGGCTGACAAGGGAATGTATCGTGAAGGATAGTCGCAACAAGAAATTATATAAGTTACCTAAGCTACATAAAGATATTTTATTAATAGCACCTCTCAATTATACAAAAATCCCAAAAGCCTACGGGCAAGTTTTAAAATTAAAAGCGATTAATCATTTATCTACCAATATAGTCAATCCCGACAACGAATATTTGGGCAGGTATAATCCACCGGTATTGAATTCAATAAATTTTCCAAAACAAATAGGAGACCAAAATGTTTAGTGTGGCTCTGAATAGAAAATTGATAACGGGAGGGCTTGTTGGAAATGTGATGGAGTTTTTCGACTTCATGGTTTATGTCTATTTGTCAAAATACATTATGGCGAATTTTTTTCCACACGAAGATCCTTTTGTATCCAAGCTTTTAATGTTTAGTGTTTTTGCCAGTGGATATCTAACCCGCCCATTTGGCGCAATGCTTTTTGGGCATGTTGGCGATAAGTATGGTAGAAAAATTGCGTTAATTCAGTCGATTATTTTGATTACCGTTGCAACGGCTTGTATAGGGCTGTTGCCAACTTACGCGGAGATTGGGTTGATGTCTTCTTTGTTATTAATGCTTTGTCGATTAGTGCAGGGATTTGCGGTAAGCGGGGAACAAAGCGGGGTTGCCATCTATCTTTCTGAAAGCCTGGGTTCTGGTAAAAATGGTTTTATTGGTTCGCTTGTGTTAGGCAGCTCATATTTTGGTGTTTTACTGGGATTGGTAACGTGCTTAGCGGTATCTTCTTATTTGCCAGAACAGGATATGTTTCATTTTGGTTGGCGTATCCCATTTCTATTGTCTATTTTGCTGGGGTTGGTTTCTTTAATGCTTCGAGTAAGTGGGGCAGAATCCGTAGAATTCAAAAAAGCACAAACTGAAAACAAACTCAGCGGAACGCCTGTAAAAGATGCCTTTAAAAATCAATGGCGCGATATCGTATTAATGATACTTTTAGTGATGGGCTTATCTGTGCCAATTTATATGTATACTATTTATATTCCTAATTACATTTCGGAAATTGCGAATTTTGGTAGTCAAAAGGGGCTGATGTTCTCGACGGTGGCATTGGTCTTTATCTCTATTTTAGTCCCAACAATAGGGAGAATTGCCGATAAAATAGGAAATGAAAAATTGTTGTTTGTTGCCTTAAGCGCTTCTTTTGTTTTTGGATATCCCATTTTTTACGTGTTATCTTTGGGCACACATTTTTCAGTAATTTGTGGATTGTTAATATTGGGCATAATCGTTTCTTCAATTGCTGCCCCCCTGTTTGGGGTTTTGCTGAAGGTTTTCCCAACACAGTTAAGATATACGAGTGTTTCATTTGTATTTAACACGAGTATGGCTCTTTTTGGGAGTACGGTACCTATTATTTCTATTTCTTTAATTCAATATTTTGGAGACAGAACATTTCCAGGTATCTATATGGCATTTTCTGGGTTGGTAGGCACTATAGCGTTGTGTTGTTCTTATTATAGAAACATTTCTACAAAACCAAGTCCGTTGCTAAGAAGCATTGGGGTATGACGCTCGTTGATATTGTCAAAGCCGGAGATCCGATTTTGCAAGCGGTTGCAAAACCCGTTACGAATTTTGGCTCAGAAGCGCTTAACGAGCTTATAAAATATTTATTTTTTCATATGGATCACTATCAAGGTGCTGGTATGGCGGCACCTCAGCTTGGCGAGCCTCAACAGGTTTTTGTTTATGGTATCACGCAAAATCTTCGTTATCCAGAGGCCACACCCGTTCCTAGAACTGTGATGATTAATCCAGAAATTGTTGAATTTTCTGAGGATAAAAATGATTCTTATGAAGGTTGCTTAAGCCTTCCCCGTATTCGAGGTGCTGTGCCCCGGTCCTCTACGATAAAATGTAGAGCCTATACGCCAGAAGGGGAATTGATAGAAAGAATCGTTTCTGGTTTTGAAGCACGGATTATTCAGCATGAAACAGATCACCTAATAGGTATTTTATTTCCGTCTAGAATGACGGATATGGGTTCTTTAATGTGCTCCATTAATTAGGAATGTCCACGAAATAATTTCTTCTTTTTTCGGTTGCCCCACTCGCTACGCTCAAATATTGGGGAACAATGAAGAAAAAATTATTTTGTGCCCTTTCCTTTTTTTTAGAGTATGAATTAAGCGTCGAGAAAATTCCTCGCGAAATATGGCTTATAAATCGGCTGGTTTTTTCAATAAATTTTCCAGATTCAGGGTACTTTTCTGGGCTAAAAACGTGTTAAATAAATTGTTTAATCATTATAAACTGAAATAATTTAGCGAATAGAAGTATAAAGCGCAACTTTAAAGTTGCTTTTCCATTTTCAATCCATTACAATTTTTTGAGTGCTATGTAGGTATAGCATTGGGCAGTTAAGCGCCTCTGGTTTACAAGGAAGAGTCATAGCAAGGAAATCAGAAGAAATCTACCATGAAAAAAATGTTTAAAGTTTTAGTCGTAGAAGATAACCCCGCGATTCAATGTATTCACAAAGCGATGCTAACGGCATTAAATTGTGAAACTGAAGTTGCTTCAAATGCCGAAGAGGCGCTGGAAATGGCTTTGAATGATCATGACTTGATTTTATTAGATATTGGCTTGCCCGACAGGAGCGGGGTTGAAGTGGCGCTTGAAATTCGAGGCCGAGAAACCGATAAACGAACCCGTATTGTTGCAGTAAGTGCGTTTGCAGAGGGTGATGTTACAAAAAATTGTCTGGCAGCAGGGATTGATCAGATTGTTCATAAACCACTTGATTTTCAAAAGCTTGAGCAAATCTTATATTCAAGTCACCTATAACCTCCCCCGCCATTAAAACGGCATCTTCTCTCAATTGGGGAGATGGTATCTCACAAAGTTGCAAATTATAACCCCATTACTCATTAATGTTATACAAGCATATGAGTAAGAAAAATCAATTCGGATTGTAAATCTCTCCCTATTTTGTTGAAAGTTTAGCGATATTGTGGGGTAATAGATTTGTTGGTGATATGCCTTCTCTCCAATTGAGAGAAGGTGCCGCCTTAGCGGTGGGTGAGGGTTTATGCAACTTAATTCATTAAATATTTCTTGTCTCAGAAATTTACGGGTCGTTGATTTGGACTTTAATCCGCAATTCAACATTTTTTGGGGGGAAAATGGGGGAGGGAAGACAAGTCTTTTAGAAGCCATTCACGTTTTAACCACAGGGCGTTCTTTTAGGGCGCATCCACCCCGCCAAATGATTACCTTTGGCGAAAATGCTTGTACGATTGCAGGTGTTGTAAGTCCAATAGAAGCAATAAACACAGTTAGTTCTATTCGTATGGGTGTCGAACGACATCAATCGGGCAGCATTAAAATGAGGTTAGCAGGTCAAGATTGCCATTCGGTTGCGCTTTTAGCCAAAACCCTGCCAATCCAGCTTATTAATAGTGATAGTTACAATATTTTAGAAGCCAGTCCGCAATATCGGAGAAAATTCTTAGATTGGGCAATGTTCCACGTGGAACATTCCTTCTATTCAACTTGGCAACGGTTTAAAAGGGCGCTTCAACAACGTAATGCGGCATTAAAGATAGGCAAGAGGCCGTCCTTTGACAGTGTGCGGATTTGGGATAAAGAATTTATAGAAATGGGTGAGATTATCGATCTTCAAAGGACAGCGATGTTAGCAGAGCTGATACCATTATTTTCGGAGATTGTAGGGGAGTTGTTGGGCGTTAATAAAACAATCACCATTCAATATCAACCAGGGTGGAAGGTAGAATATAGTTTAAGAGAAGCCTTAGATCGTTATTGGGAGCGCGATTTGGCTTGGGGTTATACCACCTTTGGGCCTCAGCGAGCAGATTTGGAATTCATGATAGGGGGCGTACCTGCTAAAAGCGTGCTGTCTCGTGGCCAGTCAAAATTGTATATTTGTGCGCTTTTAATGGCGAGAGCGAGTTTGCTTTATAAGCGCGAGGGTCGGCGTTGTGTGTTTTTAATCGACGATCTGAATTCGGAACTCGACGAAAAGGCGAGCAAGCTTTTAATCGAGGCTCTAAGTGATTTAGGTGGCCAGGTTCTTATAACGAGCATAGAAGGGGGACCCCTGGCTAAATTACTAAAAGGCAAAGCTTTTGCAATGTATTCGGTAAAGGATGGCATTATAGAGCTCTCATCGGGTGCTACGCGCCCCTAGCCCGCGTAAAACCCGAAAAGAGAAGGGCAATTCTCTAAAATTGAGATAATAAGTTATTTCTCTCGTTTTACCAAAAAATACGGGGAGTGGCCGAGATATGAGATGGCGCGTAGCGCTGGATGAGGGCATTGTTCCACGTGGAACATTCTCTTCCTTAATGCGTGATTTTTCTGGCTATTATCCTCTAAAAATGAGATAATTCACGCTGTTTAACATGTATTTTAAGGCAACCTAATGAGTGAACCCCTAATTTCTGAAAGCACCTATGATTCGACGAATATTAAAGTCTTAAAAGGGCTTGATGCGGTTCGAAAACGTCCAGGTATGTACATCGGTGATACAGATGATGGTTCGGGTTTACACCATATGGTATTCGAAGTTGTCGACAATTCTATTGATGAAGCACTGGCCGGTTATTGTACATCTACCACTGTTACCATCCATATAGATGAATCCGTTACGGTTAAAGACAATGGCCGTGGGATCCCTGTCGATATTCATGAAGAAGAAGGCCGTTCCGCCGCAGAAGTCATCATGACAATACTACATGCGGGTGGAAAGTTCGATGCAAATTCCTATAAAATTTCTGGCGGTTTGCATGGTGTGGGGGTGTCTGTCGTAAATGCACTATCCGAGGTATTAAATCTGCGTATTCGGCGGGATGGGAAGGTTTATGAGCAGGTTTATCATGGTGGGGAACCCGATTCTCCACTGGCAGAAGTTGGCGAAACAGATACAACCGGCACGGAAATTCACTTTAAACCTGCAGCTACCACATTTACGAATATTAAGTTTAACTATGATATTTTGGCAAAACGATTAAGAGAATTATCGTTTTTAAATTCTGGCGTTAGTATTCATCTGATTGATGAGCGAACCAATAAAGAAGATGTCTTTGCATATGAAGGCGGTATTCGAGCATTTGTAGAACTTTTAAATCGCAATAAAGCAGTTGTTCACCCTCAAATCTTTTATTTTTCGACAGAGCGACAAGGGATTGTGGTGGAAGTTGCTATGCAATGGAATGATACATATCAAGAAAATCTATTTTGTTATACCAATAATATTCCTCAACGCGACGGTGGAACACATTTGGCTGGATTTCGAGGGGCTTTAACTCGGACTTTAAATACGTATTTCGAACAAGAAGGGTATTTGAAGAAAGCAAAAGTGGCCACAACAGGTGACGATGCGCGCGAAGGTTTAACGGTTGTTTTATCCGTAAAAGTGCCCGATCCTAAGTTTTCTTCGCAAACCAAAGATAAATTGGTTTCTTCTGAAGTGAGGCCCGCTGTAGAATCCGCGATGGGCGAGAAATTCCAAGAATATTTAATGGAAAACCCAGCAGCGGCAAAAGCGATAGCGCTTAAAATTATCGATGCGGCGCGGGCTCGTGAAGCGGCGCGAAAAGCAAGAGAAATGACGCGCAGAAAAGGTGCCTTGGATATTGCCGGATTACCTGGGAAATTAGCAGATTGCCAAGAAAAAGATCCCGCATTGTCTGAATTGTATCTGGTAGAGGGTGAGTCTGCCGGTGGATCTGCCAAACAAGCACGCGATCGTCGAACGCAAGCTATTTTACCCTTAAAAGGTAAAATCCTAAATGTTGAAAAAGCCAGATTTGACAGAATGATATCTTCTGTAGAAGTGGGTACATTAATTACAGCCTTAGGTTGCGGAATTGGGCGAGAAGATTATCATCCTGAAAAATTAAGATATCACAGCATTATTATTATGACTGATGCTGACGTCGATGGTTCGCATATTCGAACTCTGTTATTAACCTTCTTTTTTAGGCAAATGCCGGAGATTATAGAGCAAGGACATATCTTTATTGCGCAGCCGCCATTGTATCGTGTTAAACGCGGTAAGCAGATCCAATATGTTAAAGACGACAAAGATCTGAATGAATATCTTATTCAAATTGCATTAGAAGATTCGCAATTATTTGTAAATCCAGCTGCCCCGCCTATTGGAGGTGTTAGGTTGGAGCGGCTTGCAAAACAATATTTGCATGTCATGGATATTTTTTCACGTTTGTCTCATCGCTATCCCACAACAGCTTTAGAAGCTTTAATTTACATTAAACCCGTAACGCTTACCCAGTTACAGAATGAACCAGAAATGCAATCCTGGATAAAGGAATTCCAGCAACAAGTAGAACAACACATCAAAAATGGAACGCATTTTCAATTAAGCCTCACAGAAGATCGCGAACGAAAAATTTATTTGCCTAGTATTCAAATGATGTCGCATGGTGTAGAAAGCTTTTATCGCTTCTCTTATGAGCTTTTCATTTCCAATGATTATCAAGCGATTGTTGCATTAGGGGATGCCGTTCGCGATCTGTTAGAAACCGGCGCTTTTATACAAAGAGGTGAGAAAAAGGTTTCAATTTCAAGCTTTAAGGATGCCCTTGCCTGGTTAATGGAAGAAGCTAAAAAAGGCCAACAAATATCACGTTATAAAGGATTAGGTGAAATGAACCCGGATCAACTCTGGGAAACAACGATGGATCCCGGCGTGCGTCGCATGTTGCAGGTAAAAATTGATGACGCTGTTGCCGCAGATCAAATTTTTACCACATTGATGGGCGATAATGTCGAAAGTCGAAGAGA
>DATLWY010000094.1:0-10707 GCA_035576045.1 Gammaproteobacteria bacterium
AATGCGCTTATTGCGGTATCAGATGGTTGGATAACTTATGGTTTAAAGCCTCTTATTGAAAAAGGCTTTATTGCGAGAGACCCCATCTTTATTCGTTGGATCCCCCTTATCGTTATTGCGTTTTTTATTGCACGAGGCATCTCTTATTTTATTGCCAGTTACTTTATGACATGGGTCGGCCGCAGTGTCGTTCGCGATTTTCGCCAGAAAATGGTCACACATTTAATGTGCTTACCCGCATTATTCTTTGATCAAAAAACCAGCGGCGAGTTGCTTTCGAAAATTAATTATGACGCTGATCAAGTGGCAGAAGCTATCAGTGAAGCCATCACAAGCGCTATTCGAGGTGTGTTTACCACATTTTCTTTAGTCTTTGTGATGTTCCAATTGAATTCGCGTGTCACATTATTATTGCTAGTGGCAATTCCTATTTTGGCATTGTATATCAATAAAATTAGCAGACGTATGCGAAAGCACAGTGGAGAAATTCAGGTTACGATGGGACGTGTTACGCACGTTGCTGCCGAAGTCATCGGCGGATACAAAGTGATACGTACCTTTGGTGGAAAGGATTACGAGAAACAACGATTTGAAGAGGCAACAACCGCAAATTGGACGCAAGAAATGAAGATGACGGCTACGGCTGCTTCTAGCGTATCCGGTATGCAATTAATCGGGATTTGTGCACTTGTTGCCTTCTTATATCTTGCCATGTTAGAACCCGGCAATATTTTGGGTACCGCAATGTCTGCGGGTACTTTTGCAGCGATGACAACCGCCATCTTAGGTTTACTGCGCCCCATTAAGCAAGTTGCTGTTGTCAACAGCACTTTACAAAGGGGCATCGCAGGTGCGCGAAGTATTTTTGCGTTGTTAGATGAACCCACAGAGGCTAATCTGGGGAAGGAAAAAATTGATCGCGCCAGAGGCGAAATCGCTTTTCACACCGTTTCTTTTCATTATCCAGCGCTGGAAAATCCAGAATTTGTTTTAAAAAATATCTCTTTTACCGTTAAACCTGGCGAAACAGTCGCACTGGTGGGGCGCTCTGGAAGTGGAAAATCGACATTGGTGTCGTTGCTAGCACGGTTTTATGATTGTCAAGAAGGCATAATTACACTCGATAAACACGATATTCGGACATTAAATTTGGAAGATTTTCGGCGCCAATTTGCATTGGTCTCACAGAATGTAACACTATTTAATGATACTATTGCGAATAATATTGCTTATGGCGATATGCGAGGCAAATCACGCGCAGAAATTGTTCGTGCCGCAGAACTTGCGCATGCATTAGAATTTATAGAAAGATTACCCAGTGGATTTGATACAGATATTGGTGAAAATGGTATTCGATTGTCGGGGGGTCAAAGACAACGTATTGCCATTGCGCGAGCTATTTTAAAAAATGCGCCTGTTTTAATACTGGATGAAGCAACCAGCGCTTTGGATACAGAATCTGAAAGACATATTCAAACGGCGCTAGAAACCTTAATGAAAGATCGCACGACTTTTGTGATTGCCCATCGTTTATCAACCATTGAGCGTGCAGATAAAGTGCTTGTATTAGAAGAAGGTTCGGTTGTAGAATTTGGTACGCACAAAGAGTTGTTACTGCTGAATGGACGGTATGCAGCGCTTCAACGCGCGCAATTTACAGAATTGACAGAATCGATCGCAGAGTCCACAGCGGAATCGGCAGAATCGTTGGACATGACGGATGCCTAATTGGGATAAACTGTGGTATCAAGATCGCATTGTTTTATGGCCTTTAATACCGCTTTCTTTTATTTATGCAAGCATTGTAAAATTACGTCGAAAATGGTATCAGCTTCAAGCTTTTTTGAAAAAAAGCTTTTTTTCAGCGAATTCGAATCCAGTCATTCCCGTTATTGTTGTAGGAAATATTACGATTGGTGGCACCGGTAAAACGCCTTTGGTGATCCATATTGCCGAATATCTGATAGAGCGGGGATGGCAACCGGGTATTATTAGTCGGGGTTATAGAGGAAAACATCGTAAGCCAACGGCGGTAAATTCGAAAAGCGACCCGAAAATAGTTGGCGATGAGGCATTATTATTTGCAAAGCATTTAGAATGTCCGGTTGTCGTTGGAAAAAATCGTAGTAAAGCATTAAAAAAATTGCTGAAACTGAACCCCAAGCAGGCTTTAAATGCGATTGATGTTGTTATTTCTGACGATGGTTTGCAGCATTATGCATTAGAGCGACACATTGAAATTGCAGTAGTAGATGCACAACGTCGATTTGGGAATGGGTATTGTTTGCCAGTGGGTCCTTTGCGTGAGCCTGAAAGTCGTCTGTCCGTCGTTAATTTGATTATTTATAATACCGGCGCTTTTTATGGTATGCCCGAAAAGGCTATTCCAAAGAATGAAGACGAAAACGCAAAAGACTATTCCACAAACGCCTATAAGATGGGGTATGTTCCCGGCAAACTATACAATGCTTTTCAGACTGATCGTCAGGCGTCATTAGCTACGTTTCGCGGTCAAACGGTTCACGCGATTGCGGGCATTGGAAATCCCGAACGATTTTTTCAATTACTAACAGATTACGGTCTTATTGTTATAAAACATGCTTTTCCAGACCACCATCACTTTACACACAAAGATATCTATTTTAGAAACGAATTTCCCGTTATTATGACAGAGAAGGATGCCGTAAAATGTACAAAATTTGTTGATTTGCGACATTGGATTTTGCCGATAAAGGCAGAAGTCGATTTGCAGTTTGATGCGAAATTATTAGCTTTATTAGAAGGACAATATTATGGATAAAAAGTTATTAGATATTTTGGTGTGTCCGATTTGTAAGGGAGAATTGGTTTATAAAAAACAAGAAAAAGAACTCATTTGTAAATTTGATCGCTTGGCTTACCCGATACGCGATGAAATTCCGATTATGTTAGAAACCGATGCGCGCGAGATGACGACTGAAGAAGTCGAAAGCCTTTAACCTTCTCCCGTTCACCGAAAAGAATGCTCGCAGGGAGGAGGTCATTCTTGATGTTCATGAGGCGGCGCATCCGTGCCCTTAGCCTGTTCTGTCTCCGAACCCTTACTTTTGTATGAACGAAAATCTCTTTTACCAGAACGTCTATGTCCACCATGGCGACGTTTGTTCTGATGAGATCGGGGAGGGCGTTGATCTAAGGATTTTTGTTCGGCCTGATTAAGAACCGGTTGAATAGTTTGAGCCACTTCTGCTAGTTCGGGTTTTGGTGTTTCATGCAGGACAGGGGGAGGCGTCACATGCTGATCATTTTGATGGGACTGATCAGTATGTAATACGTTATTGGTGCTCTGAACAGGCTCTACAAAAGGTATATGTGGCAAATGCATCACATTGGGTGTTTGAATCTGGGATTTGTATTCTGTTACAACGGGTGCAACAGGCACGATGGGTAGAACAGGTAAAGCGGGTACTACAGGCATAGCAGACACTACAGCGATAGCGATTTCTTCTTTCGTAGGCAATGGCTGTTGTTGGGTCTGATGAAGATTCTCTTGTCGCGCTTGAGGACGTCTTCTTTGTAGACCACCGCCCGGCCTTCGGTTATTTTCAATAGCAGCTTGTGGGCTTTGCTGAACTCTTTGGGGTTGTTGGCGGTGCGGCTGAACATTTTGTTGTTGTAATGGTTGTTGCATTGGGCGCTGCTGTGATCGTTGTTGTGGGGATCTTTGTGGAGCTCGTTGTTGTGTACGTTGTGGGGTACGTTGTACTGTTTTAGCAATAGACGGACGCGTTTCTAATCGCGGCGCCTTGTTGGCATTGTCTTTAGAATCGGTTTCGGTGGTAAATAAACTGCTCAACAATCGTTTAATTAAACCGGGCGCTTCTGGTTTAGTGAGGGGCGCACGAACAGGCGGTACTAAAGGTTTGACTGTAGGTGCTACGTAAGCAGCGCGTGTTGTCGATGTCATTTCGGGTATTCTGACATCGGGCTTTGTCGTTAGCGTATAACTGGCAGCGTCGCCCGCACGTCCAGCATCCTCAGCTCTAATGCGTTCTACCACATAATGTGGCATATCAATGTGTTGATTCGGCAAAATGACAATTTTTATTTTATGCAGTTCTTCCATATGTATCAACGATTGGCGCTTTTCGTTCATAATGTAAGTGGCCACTTCAACAGGTAATATAGTACGTACTTCAGCCGTATTTTCTTTTAGCGCGTCTTCTTCAATAACACGTAAAACAATCAATGCTAGTGCTTCTACGCTTCGAATAGTGCCTTGTCCTTCGCATTTAGGACAGGTTGCACGGCTTGATTCGCCTAAAACAGGTCTTAAGCGTTGACGCGACATTTCAAGCAATCCAAATCGCGAGATTCGGCCGATTTGGATACGGGCGCGATCCATGCTAACGGCTTCTCGGAGTCTATTTTCAACCATACGTTGATTGTTAGCCGACAGCATGTCAATAAAGTCGATCACAATTAATCCACCTAAATCGCGTAAGCGAAGCTGTCTTGCAATCTCATCGGATGCTTCTAGATTCGTATGATATGCCGTTTCTTCGATGTCGCCCCCTTTTGTCGATCGCGCAGAGTTAATATCAATAGAAACCAGCGCTTCTGTATGATCAATGACTAATTCACCACCAGAACGTAATTGAACCTTACGGCGAAAGGCAGATTCGATTTGGCTTTCGATTTGATATCGATTAAATAGAGGAATAGGATCTTGATATAATTTAATGCGATTCAAAAAGTCGGGTCGCGTTGTTTTAATATGCGAGAGCACATTCTCGTAAACAGTCGGATCGTCAATCACTACTTCTTCAATGTCGGGACGAAAGTAATCTCGAATGGCGCGGATAACAACATTGCTTTCTTGATAAATCAGGCAAGGTGCAGCGCTGCTGTCGGCAGCTTCTTTAATGGCTTTCCATTGACTCAGTAAAACCTCTAGATCCCATTTCAATTCTTCAGCACTTTTACCCACACCCGCGGTTCTAATAATCAAACCCATATCGTCTGGGAGGGGGAGAGCACTCAAGGTTTCTCTAAGATCAGCGCGTTCATCCCCCTCAATGCGACGGGATATGCCACCTGCGCGTGGGTTGTTTGGCATGAGCACAAGATAGCAACCTGCCAAGCTAATAAACGTTGTTAAAGCAGCGCCTTTGGTACCTCGTTCTTCTTTATCCACTTGGATCAGAATCTCTCGGCCTTCGCGCAAAACTTCTTTAATATTATTTCGGTTGAGTTCTTCTACGCCTGAAGATGCAAAATATTCTCTCGAAATTTCTCGAAAAGGGAGGAACCCATGACGGTTTCCACCATAATCTACAAAGGCAGCTTCTAAACTGGGTTCAACGCGGGTAATTTTACCTGAAACAATACTACCCTTTTTTTGTTCTCGCCCTGGACTTTCGATATCTAAATCATAAAGCCATTGCCCATCCACTAACGCTACGCGCAACTCTTCTCGCTGAGTTGCGTTAATCAACATTCTTTTTGTCATTTTAAATTACACCATAAATTAATTCACCTCGCTGTAGGAACAGGACTCTGTGTCTGCCCAAATATAGAGAGGGCGAGGTGATGCCAAAAAACCTTTCCTAATTCATTATTGAAAAATTAGGAATCTAATTCTAACAAAACTTGTACCTGCTGACTAGCAGGACTATCTTCATGATCACCTGTAGCGCTATCTTTGTGAAGCTACACATTAGTATATCAGATGCCTAAGGCGTTTCAACTTTAAGAGTCAATCGTGTTACAATCCAGTATGGTTAGTTCATCGTCTCATAAAATTCCCAAGGTGCAACAGGTCCAGATTTCCTCCGAATCTGCCGGGCAGCGCTTGGATAATTTTCTCTTTACTTATTTGAAAGGTGTTCCGAAAACGCGCATTTATCGGATCATTCGAAAAGGAGAGGTCAGGATTAATAAAGGGCGTATAAAGCCGGAGTACCGATTAGTCTCGGGCGACATACTCCGCCTTCCTCCTGTTCGCCAAGGAGAAGAACGTTCAGCTATTGAACTTTCTCAGAATGATAAGCTCGCGCATTCTATTTTAGATCAAATTCTTTACGAAGATGAGGGTTTATTGGTAATCAATAAACCGGCGGGCATTGCTGTTCATGGCGGCAGTGGCGTAAGCTTTGGGGTGATAGAGGCCGTTAGATATCTTCGGGGATCTGAAAAAAGTTTAGAATTGGTTCATCGCTTAGACAAAGACACTTCAGGTTGCTTAATGATCGCAAAACGTAGAAAAATATTGCGTGCCATCCATGAACAATTACAAGCGGGTGATGTAGAAAAAGTTTATTGGGCTTTGGTGCAAGGCCGCTGGCAGGGAGGAGAATCTGTTTCAGCACCCCTCAAAAAAAATCAATTAAGCTCTGGGGAAAGGGTTGTGCGAGTTTCGGAAGATGGGCAGCCTTCTTTGACTGAATTTAAAGTATTGCAAGCTTTTCCTTCAGATTCTTCGAGCCTGACATTAATGGAAGCTAAGCCCAAGACAGGGCGCACCCATCAAATCCGCGTACATGCAGCGCACGTGGGCAATCCCATTGTGGGCGATCCCAAATATGGTGACAATCACTTTAATACTGCCATGAAACAAAAAGGTTTGTCCCGTTTGTTTTTACACGCCCAAAAACTGACTTTAACTTTGCCTGGTCATGAAAAACCAATCTCAGTTGAAGCACCTTTAGATAAACAACTGCAAACCAGTCTAGATAAGCTGGCGAAGGAGATACACCATGGTTGATGAACAAAGAATCTTACAAACTGTTTTATTAGAACACATTACAGAACAACGTCGTGCTAGACGCTGGAGTATATTTTTTAAATTAATTTCCGTTGCATTTCTGGTTTTTTTATTTATGTCTATTTATAATCGAGATTTACCGCAGCCTGTAAGCCTCGCGCAGCCACATACCGCAATTATTGATATTTATGGCGAAATTGCAGCAGAAGAGCCTGCGAATGCAGACGATGTACGTGATGCGCTAAAAGCTGCTTTTACAAGTAAGCAAGTCAAAGGTATTATTTTACGGATTAATAGCCCAGGAGGTAGCCCTGTACAATCGCGACAAATTTTTTCTGAGATTCGCAATCTAAAAAAACAGTTCCCACATATTAAAATTTATGCCGCTATCGAAGATTTAGGCACTTCGGCAGCTTATTTAATTGCTGCTGCTGTGGACAGCATCTACGCCGACAAAACCAGTTTAGTGGGGTCTATCGGTGTCAAAATTGATTCTTTTGGTTTTGTAGAAGGGATGCAAAAAGTCGGTGTGGAACGGCGCTTATATACGGCCGGCAAATACAAAGGCATTTTAGATCCGTTTTCGCCACGCAATCCAGCGGAAGAAGCTTTTATTAACGAACAATTAAGAACAGTTCACATGGCCTTTATTGAAAATGTACGCGAAGGCCGTGGCACCCGGTTGCGGGAAAATCCAGATATCTTTTCAGGATTGTTTTGGAGCGGTGAACAGGCGCTACAGTTGGGTTTAATCGATGGCTTTGGAGACGCTCAATTTATTGCCAAAGAACTTATCAAATTCGAAAATTTAGTGGACTACACACCAAATCCTACCTTGTTGGATAAGCTGGCACGACGCATAGGCGCGTCGATTGGCCAAACTTTATCATTTAATACGGGTTTGTTACAAAAAGGGGCGCGCTAAGCTACTTTGTTTTTTAAACTTAATTTTTGGCAGCCGTTCCTACTTGCCTTGATCTCTCGAGAGTACTGTGAGAATATCCTCGAGTACACGCGCCCGTAGCTCAGTTGGATAGAGTACTTGGCTTCGAACCAAGGTGTCGGGAGTTCGAATCTCTCCGGGCGCACCATAATTCGTCAATAAAATCATGTGATTATGCCTTTAGATTCAACTTAACCGAGTAACGGGATTAAAGCTTGATTTATGGAGTATAACTGTACCGATAGTATTTCAGCTGGCGCTTAAGAACTGTGCAGCATTATAAGTAATTGCCAAAGATAAAAAGCTTCTCTTCGCACTCTCGGAAACAATGGAGTATTGATATGCGCAGAAAGTACTTACGAAGAAGTTATCAAATTTTATGAAGTTTTTACTTTGACTAGCAACAGAATGAAAATGGGTGATTCTTTGCCAGTTATCTTTATGAAGAGGGTTGCCATCGTGACCGGCTTATCACCTCCACCGCCCACCCCAACATTACTGGTAACAAAAAGTACAACTCCAGAAGCTCGGCGTGTATTCGAAAGAGGGCAACAAAAACAGGAGCAGCAAAAGAGGCCGCAAGCGTTGCTGCAACATCAGCATATGATTAGGCAGAAAAAACAAGCGAAAATAAGGCAAGAACGAGAAGAAGCAAAGGAATTATATAGCAGAATACTAAGTGATGTTAATGCATTGTTTCAGGGTATTTCCCCTAGTGCAAGATTCCAATTATTGACCAAGTTTTCTGAGAAATTGTCACGAGAAAAAGAAAATAAAAATATAAAGAAAAGGTATCTCCCGAGGGACAGCTACGAAGCTTTGCGAGAGGTGGAATTTTTTCTAAAAAACATAAAATCACTGGATGCAAAAATTGAGCTCATGGAACAATTTTTATTTGGAATCAAAAGGGTACTTCTAAGTTATGGGTAAAGATAGACTTTCAAAAGCTCACACTATTTATAAAACAAGCTCCCGCTATTTTCTCCGAAAATAATTTAGGACATACCCTGGGGTTTGCCCCCGGGCTCGGAAGAGTCGCTCGCTGCGTATCATACTTTTAATCGAACAGCATTCGCGAAAGAAGAAGTATTCTAAATTGATAAGAGCTGCAGATCGAAACCTCAATTCTGTCCGAAAAATAAACTCAACTTACTTTTCTTGAGAGTCTTTTTTTCGAAAAGCCTATTTTCTTTCTAACTGAGGACTATCAAAGTATTCAACACAATGATAACCTGTTGTACTTCAATCCATCACCTTTGAGGAATCTTGATATGGCTAACAACTCAAAACAAAACTCTTTTTTTTCAAAATATGGCAATTTTTTGATCGTCGGAATCTTAGCTTTTCTGATAGGAAATTGGGTGGGCAGCTATAGAGCAACAATATCAGCAAAAGAAGCCGTTACTAAAAAGGTAGTTGAGCAGATAGAAAAAGGGATTAATGCCATTAAAAACTAGGTTTTATTTCAAATAATACTAGTTTACATATAAGCCAGCACAATAAGCTTCAACCGCTGGGGAATTTTTACGTGCGAAGCATCCCCCATGGTTTTTTGGGCAGGTAAAATGCTGTCTACCCGGTACTCGCGTGTTTGGTAGATAGCTCGCAAAACAGTCGCAAGCAACTTATCGGGGTGATAAAGATAAGTTTTTCATAAAAAAAACGAATGTCACTAACTAATATTTTTTTAATATTTTTTATTAAGTGGAATACTGAGATCAATCTGTGCTATCTTTTTACTTGGTAAAGAGTAGTCTTTAAATAAGTAGGAGTCTTTGTATGAAAAATTTTTCTAAACATGATGAAGTAGTTATGGTGAATGAATTTTCATCTACCACGGCTATTTTTTCAGGTGTTCTGGCGGCATTCGCAGTTGAGTTGCTTTTAGGGCTGCTTGGGATGTCTATTGGGCTATCTTTATTTTCCCCTACTAAAGGTGCTTTATATTCTTTAAGTATAAGTGCTGTAGTATGGTTATTTATTTCCACTATCGTTTCTATGTATATAGGCGGATGGGTGGCAGGCTATTTTAACCCGTTTAAATTGGGTAAAAATGGCGTTTTAAACGGCTTCATAGTTAGTTCCTTATCTCTGTTTATTTTCTTGGCGCTTACGTTTACCGGAATAGGAACACTGATTAGCAGCTCTTTCAGTGGCTTACAACATGCGCTATCCGCGACAAAAGAAAGTGCAAATTTAATTGCGAGCGCAGCAGACGGCGTTTCTAAGCTTTCACCTCAATTGAGCGAAAAAGCGAAAAAAGCAATACCGAGCTTAAAACCTATTATCGATAAAATTAATGAAAAAGCGGCGGAGCTTTTACCTGAAGGGGACGAAGCCTCAGCGAAAAAAATAAAAGCCAATTTAGAAAAAGTTATGACTAGCTATTTAACTTCAATGGAAAGTCCTAATGATGAAAGAGCAAAAGAAAAGCTGGTTTCCGCCTTAACTGAAGCTACTGGCAAATCTTCAGAAGAGATTAACCAAAAAATAGCAGAATGGAAAGACGATTATAACGAAGCAAAGGAAAAAACTTATCAAAAAGTGGTTGAAGTCAGCAAAGACACAGCCAAAGCGATATCTGAATTTGCTTTGTTAAACTTTTTCATCTTAATCTGCGGTATTTTGGCAGGTATATTGGGTGGATATCACGGGATAAGAAAGGATTATAATTGATAATTATATTCTTTTGTTCGTGAAAAGTACCTTAAGTTAAGCACGAAAGCCCATGGCGCAATTCAAGCGCCATGGGTTTTTTGCATTTATAATATATATATAATTTTAATTTTTAATTTTTTATAAATTTTTTTTAACAAAAAAAATGAGAGTACACAGCAAAAAAATTCTCTAATATTTAATTATCTTTATCATTCTTTGTGAGTCTGTCCATTAATTTGTGTAAATAATCATTACCCAAATTACCTAACACGATCAACAACTCTATCGCCAAACTCAATAATAAACCAATTCATCGCTCCATGCCAGTTCTGAATTGGCATAGTCCATTTTTTGGATATAT
>DATLWY010000095.1:0-19326 GCA_035576045.1 Gammaproteobacteria bacterium
GAGGAATCTTATGCTTTGAAAGTGCCTAAAGAACAAGCCATATTACCGAAGCTCGCGCCGTACTTAACTGTCAATATTCCTGTTCCAATAAAAATGGGCAGACCATCGAAGGACTACCCCTACCCATTTTCGATATATAAATGGCTCGAAGGTAAAAGCATCGACCATCTTGTTTTGGATGATGATTGTCAAGAGCAGCTAGCATTTGATTTAGCAAAATTTTTAAAGACGCTAAACAGCATAGACGGTGTCGATGGACCAGCGCCCGGTCAACACAATTGGTGGCGTGGCGACCATGTGAGTGTTTATGATAAAGGTGTTCGAGAACAAATAACAAAACTAGCGGGTGTTATTGATGCTAATGAAGCGATGAATCTATGGGAGCGTGCTTGTAAAACCAGATGGAACAACCCACCTGTATGGATTCACGGCGATTTTGCAATTGGCAATATTCTACTCCAAGATGGCAAACTATCTGCCATTATCGATTTTGGCGGTATGGCTTTAGGGGATCCTGCTTGTGATCTTGTGATCGCTTGGACTTTTCTCCAAGGAAAGGCACGTGAGACATTCATTAAAGAGATGGCACTAGATGAAGATACGTGGCTCCGGGCGCGAGGTTGGGCTTTGTGGAAAGCAACATTTGAGCTTTGCCAGATAGATGATAAAAATGACCAAACTTTGAGATTGCAAAGAGAAATTATTTCAAATGTTTTAGCCGAATCTTAAGGAATGTCTGTCGGCGTGGCTAATGAGCGATGGGTGCTTTCTCCTGTTAACTAAAAGTGCTTGACTATATTATATATAGATATACAATATGTAAATATACAATATAGAGATGCATAGGTTATGTGGACAAGAAGCTATACCAAGACATTCCCAGGTATTAAGAAAGAAGACATTTGGCGCATTTGGACAGATATAAACAACTGGCCAACTTGGCACGGTGATTTGGATTACTGTAAACTCGAAGGACCTTTTACAGTTGGAAATCATTTTATGCTAAAACCAAAAGGCGTGAATCCTATAAAAATTGTGTTAACCGAAATTAATGAAGGTCGTGATTTTACGGATTGCACTTCTTTTTTGGGTGCCAAAATGTTTGACACGCATAGCATGGTTGAAACTGCCGAAGGATTGATGTTAACAAATAAGCTTGTTGTGATAGGTCCATTGAAATGGCTATGGATCAAACTCGTTGCGCAAAATGTAGCAGATACTGTGCCAGAGGAGATGGAGGCATTGGCAAAACTTGTAAGAGATCGTCATGTCTAAACATCTGCCCTTTGGTTTTGATAAACCCGAAGACAGTCCCGGCTTTTTGCTTTGGCAAACAACCATGATCTGGCAGCGGCAAATAAAAAAAACATTGGAAGCGTATGATGTCTCTCACGCCCAGTTTGTCATTATGGCGACGCTTATGTGGTTTGAAGCGCATCATTATGATACAACGCAAATCAGCATTGTGAATTGGTCCAAGCTTGATAAGATGACTGTCTCTCAATCCCTGAAAAAACTTGTGGCACTTGGATATGTTAATCGCATTGAACATGAAACCGATACACGTGCGAAAAGCGTTTTTCTTACAGAAAAAGGCAAAGATCGGGTGCGCGCATTAGTGCCCATTGTTGAAGGGATTGATACTATCTTTTTTGGAAAAGCGTCTTATAAAGAGCAAAAAAATCTTATTCATATTTTGAGCAAGTTAACTGTAGAATAAATGGAGATTAATTTATGCAAATAAAAAATGTCATTTTCGATATTGGTAATGTGTTGGTGCGTTGGGCCCCATATGAAGTGATAGAATCCGTTTTCCCACAATTTAATCCATCGGATTTTTACCAAAGAATGTATCCAATATGGATTGATCTTAATCTTGGAAAATTATCAGAAGAAGAAGCAATAATACATTATCAAAATCTCTTTAACTTACCTGAAAAGAATTTTATTCAACTTATGCATGAATTTAAAATTCAACAAATTCCTTTGTCAGGTAGCATTGCACTTTTAGATAAACTGAAATCTTTAAACGTCAATCTTTTTTCCATTACGGATAACATCAAAGAAATTATGGAATATCATAAAAAAAATTCTGATTTTCCGAAATATTTCAAAGATATCATCGTTTCTGCTGATATAGGGGTGTTAAAACCAGATGCTAAAATTTATAAACATCTTCTCACTAAGCATACTTTAAATCCAGCTGAATCAATCTTTATTGATGATGTCTTGCCAAATGTTGAAGGTGCAATCAAATCGGGTATGCAAGCATTCCAATTTACTGATCATGATTCATGCAGAAAAAAATTAATGAGATTATTAAGTAGCAGCCGTGCTCAGCAAGACAGTTTTGTTTGATATCATTTTTGTATAAAGACATAGACGCAATCCAGTATTTAGTTTAATTGCGGAACCTTGTTTTTTAGAGGATATTTTTGTGTTTCAGTAGTGTACAATACGTGATGTTTAATGTAACACATTGGAGGTGTTGAATGTGAGTGTTTCGTCAGTTATTGATAAATTACATTTTTCAGAGCAGATTCGTACGCACAGCGCTAATTTGATTAAAATAGGCAGCCAACGTCTAGGGTTTAGGACATTTGGATACAGACGATATTTAATGGATGGCAGAAGCTTTGGATTTTCAAATGACTCAGAGTGGAATTTGGTTTTTTTAGAAAAATTTAGTGGACGACCCGTCTTAGAATATTATAGTGAGCTTTCCGAATTTATTAGTACTGGAAAAAGCTTATTTTTAAGAGTAGGCCACCCTAAAAAAGAGAATAAATATTTCACCGCGCTTTATGAAAATAATGTTTGGAATACCTTGTCTTTATACCAATATAATTCTGAATTAGCTTGTATAGAATCTTTTTTCTTGTGCTCAACCAAAGAAAACACGCAAATTATCGAACGTTACATGAATGAAATGCATTTTTTAAATGATTGGATTAAATTAGTTAAAAATGAATTGAGTACATTACTCGAACCATTAGCAAAATCTTTTTTTACCTATACGGTACCCGATACATTGCTTAACTGCTTGCAAGAAAAATACATTTCAAATGTGGGGGTTGAATTTGATCCTTTGCGCTTATCAGATAGAGAAAATGCGGTTTTAGGTTTGATGCTTGCGGATTGTAGCAGAAAAAGCATCGCACGCACGTTGAATGTTTCTCCTAAAACTGTCGATTCTTATGTCGGACGACTTAAAGAAAAAACAGGTGCTTTAAGCAAAAATCGACTCTTAAAAATAGCCGCTGATTTTCAAAAAAATTATGGTATGTTGAAGTGAAAATCTTAAATTGTCTTTTATACATTCTCATTGGGAGGAAATATGCGAATTGAAAAAAAATCACTCAAAGTCATGTTGGCAGGTGCGATAGGAGGTTCTATTGAGTTTTATGATTTTGTTTTATATGGTGCTTTGGCGCCTTTGTTTTCAAAGCTGTTCTTTCCATCGGAAGAAGCATTTGTTTCTCTTTTAAGCGCTTATGCCGTTTTTGCAGTTGGTTTTTTTGCAAGACCCTTGGGCGCAATCATTTTTGGTTCTGTCGGGGATAAATATGGTCGAAGAGTTGCATTATTTAGCTCATTAATATTGATGTCGATTGCCACTTTAAGTATTGGAGTCTTACCTACTTACAATAGTATTGGCATTTTTGCGCCGCTATTAATGCTCCTCATTAGGTTGACCCAAGGTATTTCAGCAGGTGGGGAATATTCAGGCGCACTTATTTTTGCGATTGAACATAATGACAAAAAACGCTCCGGTTTTGTGGGAAGTTTTGTTGCTGCGGGTTGTATGTCAGGTCTCGTTTTAGGAAGCATTGCAGGCCTTATTTGTTCCTTACCAAATATGCCGGTTTGGGTTTGGCGTGTTCCATTTATCATCGGTTTTGCGGTTTCTGCGTTAGGGATATACATTCGGTACAATCTTGAAGAAACACCCGAATTTATAGCTCAAAAAAAAGAAACCACTGAAAAAGTTTCTTTTTGGCAAGAAATTATTCATAATCCTTTGCAATTCCTTTCAGTCATTGTGTTATCAGGTTTTAATGGCATCGTCTTGTATGTTTATTTTGTTTTTTTATCTCCATTTATTACACAGACTACGGGTTTGTCGATGACAATGAGTAAATTGTATACTTGCTTGGGAACGGCATGTATTATGGTTTTGCTCGTATTTTTTGGCTGGCTGTCAGATTTTGTTGATAGAGTCAAACTCATGACCGCAGGCATTATTTTCCTGATAGGCACTTCATTTATGATGTTTATGACACTCGAGGAAGTTTCCTACAGTACGATTTTAGTCTATCAGTTATTGTTTGTTTGTTTTTTTGCAATGTATTCAGGCCCTCTAAATACCTATATTATTGAGCTATTTAAAACAATGGTTCGTTATCGGTGTGCTGCGGTTGGTTATAGCCTTGGGATGGGTATTATCGGCGGATCTGCGCCTTTTGTTGCGACACTGTTTACGTTAAATGAAAAAAGTGCTTTCTTTTTATCCTGCTATATTGGAGCCTGGGGTTTTATTGCAATGCTCGCCCTTTTTAGTTTGACTTTACAGTACAAAAATAGTCCCTACAAGTTCCCTACATCTTTTTCGATTTAAAGGGTGCCATAATAAGTCAATAAACTTGGAATTGGCTTGTTGCGGTATAAGATAAATGAAAGGAAGAAGTTATTATTCAAGACCTTTTGTTCATGACGGCTGTAGTGCCTGGTAACTCGAAAGGTCTTGATTTTTTATAGGAGGTTTGTTTGATGACAACAACGCAAATGATAAAAGACTCTTTGGCGCTCGGTGAAAAAATAATAGAAGAAATAACAGA
The DNA here is from genome assembly GCA_035576045.1 of Gammaproteobacteria bacterium. Lineage (GTDB taxonomy): Bacteria > Pseudomonadota > Gammaproteobacteria > UBA6186 > Azoamicaceae > CADEGZ01. Next base: position 4,839 of record DATLWY010000095.1, read on the forward strand.
TGTAGTACAAGAAGGAAAAAAACACCTAGACATAACCACATTTGGCTACCGGCGGTTTTTATTAAATGGACAAAGTTTTGGTTTTTCTGATAACCCTGACTGGAATATAAACTTTTTAGAACGTTTTTCAGGCATGCGGATCCCCAATTACGAATTAGCATTAGAAACCTTTTTAAGCACTAAAAAGTCTAAATTTTTAAGAGTCGGTGTGCCGGATAAAGATGATCACTATGCTAATGTGTTGTATGAAAAAGATATTTGGAATTCGTTATGTTTATACCAACATAATAAAAATAAAAAATATATAGACTGTTTCTTTCTGTGTTCTAAGAAGGATAATGTAAAAATTCTTGAAGCGTATGTGAACGAACAGTCTTTTATTGAAAGCTGGCTTGGCGCTGTGAATCAGCGTTTAGAGGGATGTCTAGATGAAAATAAACATCTCAGTCAATTTTCTAATACAGTTAAAAGCGAAATACTGAAAACGCTATTAAGCACTAAACTGTTATAAAATTTTGAATGCGCTTTTTTGGGCTTGAGCTCTTCCCTTAGCTTTTTTATGGTTCATGAAATTTTTTTAACAGCTTTTAAAGTCTCACCGGTTCTTGTTATCTGCAGTTTTGAGACGGCTCCGCTTTCCAGATTTGATCCAATAGCTTCAAGCTGGTAAAATAAATACCCATTCAAAATATTCGGCAGGTGATCGCGTTATGGCTATACACGATTATTGTGGTCTTGATTTCGGCACCAGCAATTCAACCATAGGGGTTTATACTGGGAACAACATTACCATGGTACCCCTTGACCAGGGAAAACCCATTATTCGATCGGCTATTTTCTTTGATTTTGAAGCAGGTGGATGCCAATTTGGTCAACAAGGCGTGACAGATTACCTCTCCGGGGTACATGGTCGATTAATGATGTCTTTAAAAAGTGTGCTGGGTTCTTCTTTAATGGATGAAGCTACGAGTATCCAGCATCGGCGGATCTCTTATCGAGACATTCTTGGCTATTTTTTACAGCATATCAAACAACAAGCTGAAACAACCCTTGGACATGAATTAACGAAAATTGTTTTAGGGAGGCCTGTTCGATTTCATGATCAAGATGATGTAAAAGACCGTTTAGCGCAAGATACGATGGAGAGTGTAGTACGTAAACTGGGATTCAAAACAGTTTTATTTCAATATGAACCCATTGCAGCGGCATTAACCTATGAACAAACCATTACGCGCGAACAACTGGCTTTAATTGTTGATTTGGGTGGTGGTACTTCAGATTTCTCGGTAATAAGATTACGCCCTGGTATGGAAAACCGAGATCGCTTGCAAGATGTATTGGCAAATAACGGGATACATATTGGTGGTACTGATTTTGATACTGAATTGAGCCTTAAAGCGATTATGCCAGAGCTGGGGTTAGGTAGTGAAATGCGGGGAATGAGTGGAAATATTCAGGTTCCCAATAGCTATTATTACGATTTAACCACATGGCATACGATCAATAGTCTTTATACCCACCGTACCCGAAGCGAATTGCATACCATTAAAAACCTTGCTTTAGATCCTAAAAACATCACAAGGCTCATCAATGTGATAGAAAAACAAGCAGGACATAAAGTTCTAAATGAAGTTGAGCAGGGGAAATGCTTATTAAGTAATGCTGAGCAAGTAAACCTTGATTTTCAATTTATTGAAAAAGAATTTTTTCTCAACCTGCAGCGAAAAATGTTCGAGGATTTTATTAAAAATAAAGTTGAGGAATTGGCTCAAGTTGTATTAAAAACTATTTCTGATTCCGGTATAAAAACGGGTGATATTGATTCAATTTTTTTCACCGGCGGATCAACGCAAATTCCGATGATAAGATCATCAATATTAGAACACTTTCCTAATGCAGAAATTGTGCAGGGAGATGTATTTAGCAGCGTTGGAAAAGGGCTTATTATTGATGCAAAACGTAAATTTTAGGATTTTGAATATATTTTTCTCAATCACAGGTATATAATTTTCGGAGTCGCATGTTAGTTTAAGGACTGAATTTATCCAGGGATATAAAATGCATTTTGCTCGATTTTCAATGTTCCTATTACTTGGCTTGATTTGTGCACCTATATTTGCGCAATCAAAATTAACGAATGAAGAACTCTGTTATCTGCCCGCGACGGAATTAATACGCTTATTTCGTGCAAAAGAACTGTCTCCCGTAGATGTTTTAAAGGCACAAATAGAGCGCATTGAATCGCAGGATCAGGCTTTTAATTCTGTTACATTTAAGCATTACTCAGAAGCGTTGGCACAAGCGAAAGAGTCCGAAAGACGATACCGCAATGGTAACCCACGGCTTCTGGAAGGCTTAACCTGTGCGCTTAAGGATGATGTCGAGGTTAAAGGTTGGCGAATGACAATGGGATCATTAATCAGAAAAAACGTCACCCAATCCACAAAAGATTCTGCATTAACGACGCTACTTCGAGAAGCTGGCGCCGTTATGCATGTGCAAACCAATGTTCCCGAATATTATTGTAATTTAGTGACATGGAATTGGTTATTTGGCATCAGTAGAAACCCTTGGAATCCCATTTATACACCCGGCGGTTCGTCGGGTGGAAGTGCTGCTGTATTGGCTGCCGGGTTTAGTACACTTGCAACGGGATCTGATATGGGCGGGTCTATACGCTTTCCTGCTGCAATGACGGCACTCTATGGATTTAAGCCACCGTATGGTAGGGTTGCCTCGTCGCTGACGCAATATGAAAGCCTTGGGCCTCTGGCAAGAAACTTTGATGATCTGAATCTATTTCAACAAGCAATATCAGGACCGAGTCCCCAGATGATTTCATCTATACGCCCTAAATTAATCTATAACGATAAGTATGAAGATATCAGTGGATGGCGCATTGCCTATGATCCGATGGATAAATGGGGTATTCCCATTGATAAGACAGTCAAGAAAGCCATGCGGCGGGCAATCAAAAACCTAGAAGCGCTGGGCGCAATAATAGAAGAGGTCGATTTAGGATTTAGAGCCTATGATTTCGAAACGTATGCACGCGGTATTTTCTCAACCTCTATAGGCCATTTTTGCTTTAATGAAGCAGAACAAAACACGCATTTAATAACACCGTATATGAAAAAATTGGTAAATAATTATGCAAAAACCGGTTCCTCACAACATATTTCCACAGCAGAAGACTGGATAGAATTTCAAAGCGCTCAAATCCAGAAAAAAGTATTCTTAAAAGGATTTAAAGCGATAATAATGCCGACTATGTGCACGCCTTATATTGCTGCTGATATGGGTAGCACGCCTGAAAATACAATTGTCACAATCAATGGTAAATCTCACTCAGCGGGAACTTGGGTTTATGCATTTACGTGGCCGTGGAACATGTTAGGGCAATATCCTGTTATCAATGTGCCTATTGATTTAGCACCTGAAAACATTCCGATTGGCATGCAAATTATAGGCAACACATATGACGACTTAGCTGTGTTTCAAGTTGCGTCTAATTGGTCGAAAGTGGCGCCAGCATTTTATCAAAACAACGGAAACAACGGGGTCAGATCTAGACTGCGTACAGATTTTACGTACAGTACGGAGTCTAGATCTAACCCCATTAAAAAAAGGAACAAGGAATGAAGTTTACAAAATATGTTACATTAAACAATCGAAAAATTATTATTATAGGCTTTGGCTCAATAGGGCCTGCCGCTTTATTGTTGATTTTAAGGCATGTTGACATCAATCCTAACGCAATTGAAATTATTTCGGATAGCAACAAGAATCAAGATATTGCTGAAAATAACGCTATAAAATTTTTACATTTTAAATTGTCTCCTGAAAACTATGAAAATTATCTTTCGCTTAAGTTAACTCAAAATGACATTTTAATAAATTTGTCAGTAGAAATTTCATCAATAGATCTGATTAAGTTATGTCAGAAAATGAGTGTTTTGTATTTAGACACGAGTAATGAAGCATGGCCATCTGAAATAACAGGCACTCGTACGGGGACATATGAACGTCGCCAGAACATGCAGCAAGAAACAAATAATTTTTCAAAAGAGGTCACTGCGTTAGTTTGCCATGGTGCAAATCCAGGTCTTATAACACATTTTGCTAAACAAGCCGTGTTAGATGTTAGAAATTCGATAAAAAATATAGCGTCTGTTCCGCATACTGCAGATGAATGGGCAGATATCGCACAAGCTAGTGATATTATAGCGTTACATATTTCTGAAAGAGATACACAAGTGAGTACCGTCAAACGTCTTGCGGATGAATATGTTAACACATGGTCTATTGAGGGGCTATTTGAAGAAGCTTCTGAAAATGTTGGGTTTGCTTGGGGAACACATGAAGAAGAACTGCCAAAAGAAATGGTTAAAAATCGTATGGATGGGGAAAAATGTCGGATAATTGAGCTCAATCAGGTCGCTATAGAAACACAAATTAAGAGCTGGGTTCCTAGTAAAGGCATGTTTACAGGTTTTCTGATGCCCCATGTAGAAGCCTATTCTATAGCTGAATTATTTAGCCGAAAGGTATCGAACAATAGATATCAGCCTACTGTTCATTTTGTTTATCATCCCTGTCTGGATGCTATAGATTCAATGCGTCATGCCATGGCCCAAGGTTGGGTAAATATAAACCACAAGCGCCTTCTAGGGGATGACATTTTGGAAGGTAAAGATGAATTAGGGATCTTAGTTGTGCGAAGGCACACGCCAGATATTTATTGGTTTGGATCTCGGCTTGATATTAAAGAAGCGCGAAACTTAATTCCGCATAACAATGCGACTTCAGTACAGGTTGCTATTGGAATATTATCTGGCCTCGTATGGATAATTGAAAATCCACAGTGTGGGTTAGTTGAGCCCGAGCAAGTGGATTTTAAGCGAGTTCTAGAAATAGCGGAGCCCTATCTCGGGGAGTTTGGAGGATATTGGGCAAAATGGCCGGAAGAACATTTCCCAAAAATAACCGGACACGCTTTAAAACGACATTTTTACAATTCATCAAAAGAAGTTACGTAATTCAATGTTGACCCCATTAGCCTTACCCACGAATACAGGGTGGCTTCATTCATGCCGAGTTCTTTCGCAGTTTTTGAAATAAGACTATTCTATACATAGAAAACTCTTTATATATCCCATAAGAACTTCAAGTTGATCCGAAAAGATTTCGTGTCCAGCTTTCGGGATGGTAATCGCGTCAACCCTCTGCACAAGAGTTGTTAATTCATTGAGATTTTGATGAGAAACAACGGAATCATTTTCTCCCCTCAATGCCAAGACCGGGCATAAAATATTTTTAACATGAAAATTAGGCCGACCTTTAGGTCCAGTATCGAGAGCCATATTAATCATCTGTTGGAAAACTCTATCGAAATCACACTCTGGGTTTAATTTTTTTAACTTTTCATAGTCTGCAGGACATTGTAATTTCCAGATTTCACTTGTTAAAGCCGAAAAAAATGCATGAAGGTGCTCGGTATGTTTCGAGGCCCATGGCGATCCTATCGTGATTAATTTTTCAATTTCCAAGTTGGAATTGGATGCAAGCCTGTAAGCAAGTGTGCCACCGTTTGAAAATCCAATAATGATTAATTTTCTAATATTAAGATGTCTCAACACAGCTTCAATTTCGTATTGCAGCAATTCATAATTTAAGTGTTCTGTGCCTAGAGTCGACTTGCCATGCCCACGATTATCGATTCCAAGTATGCGAAATGTATTAGCGGGTATTTTAGATATTATTCCATTGAAATCTTCAATACTGCCGAGTGCTCCATGCAAAAAAAGAATAACTGGAAGAGATATATCTCCGTGTTGTTCAAAATAGATTTTTGCACTGCCTACTTTAAGCCTCTTGCCAGAACTATGATCAAAAATTTTCGCGCCTCCCAAAGAATAATGTACTTTATCAATTTTATTTGGCTATCCACGACAGTCAGAAGACTAAAATTTTGAAAGGATGTCTATGAATCGCACACATTAGGTAAATTTTTTAACCACTTTTTTGCATCATTACTTATTTTGTCGTCTTGTATGGCAAGATCAATAAGCGCTTTTTTACGGTCAGAACTTTCTCCGTACATATCATCAAGCACTGCATTCCAAAGATTTAAAACTTCAGAAGGTGCGGTTTTTCCTACCTGGGCAAGAATATCATAAATACGTTGTCGCCAATAGGAATCCATTGCCTGGTCTAGCCACAATACAATTTCAGGTGTTAAGTCGACTTCTTCAAGACCCTTACCTTCACCGAACCCTTTTTCAAATATTTTGGTTCGTAAATGCGCATATTTTTTTCCGTATAATCCATTAATTAACTGCATGCATTTTTCGCCCAAATGAACACCTATCTCAGATTTTGGATCGTGGCTAAGATTTTTTCTAATTTCCCCTACTAAATTAGACCAGTTTTTCTCAAAAGCAGCTTTTTTTGTTGGAGTAGAATTAGTTTTCAACTCAGTTTCGAAAGCGACATATTGTTTTAACTCTTCGGGTGTAAATATTTCTTTAACCCAAGAATGTTCGAGTTGTTGCGTCATACGATATACCTCGATTAGTTGAATAATGGTTTCCCACGGAATGGATTTATTATCTTTCACACCAGAAATAATGCTTTTTAGTGTTTCGCTTGCATTAAGCAATGTATTGGCTTTTTGCTGCAAAAATTGAGCCTGTGCTGAAAAATGCTCGAGCATTCCTGCACTACCTGTCAGCAATGCTTTAATTTGTGACAGCTCAAAGCCAAAAAATTTCAAAGCAATAATCTGTTGTAGCTGCAATAAATCCTTTTCGGAGTACACGCGATAACCGTTGGCCAATCGTACAGAGGGCTTTAATAAATCAGTACGGTCATAATGATGCAGTGTTTGCACCGATACACCCGTTAATTTACTCAAGTCTTTGACAAACCACTGAGTCATCGTTTTATCTCCTTGTTTTCAAACATAAGATATATAGCAACTATAGAGTCAAGTATTTTTTAAATATAAATTGGATTTAAAAAAAGTTTAATGATGGCATAGATATAGCTAAAGCAGCTACATGACTATGGATGTTATGGTTGCTAACCATGGGAAAATATTGTTTTTATATACAGTATTTTTTACTAAGGACAATAGTTCGCGAATCGCGATTCGCAAATCACGAATGAATATATTATACTGCTATTTTGGAGCCAACGGCAGGGGGAAGACATTAATGTTGAAATCACAAGATATCGTTATTCTTTTAAAAATTCTAGCAAGGTGCTTCTCAAAAGATAATCGGGGTGAGATCTGGTCTCAAAGCAAACTCGCCGTTAATTTGTGTATGAGCGTTTCAGAAGTAAATGCAGGGCTTAAGCGGTTACATTTATCCGCTTTATTGGGGAAAAAAATGGATGCCGATTCAATTAGACCTAAGTTAGTACCAATAAAAGAAAATTGCGAAGAATGTTTAATTTCAGCTGTCAAATATTTTATTCCAGTTCAAGTTGAAACTTATACTCGAGGTATTGCTACAAGTTATGCAGCGCCTATTTTTGGAAAACATATTTTAATAGGTAATGACCCTGTTCCCGTATGGCCGTATGCAGAAGGAAAAGAGCGTGGTTTGGCTTTAGAACCTCTTTATAAATCTGTTCCTGAATCAATTATACACTACCCAGATCAGCTTTTTTATGAATTATTGGTATTAGTAGACGCGGTTCGATCAGGCCGCACACGCGAGCGTAATATTGCAATCAAGTTATTAAAGGAAAAAATTAACTATGAACAATAAAAATGCTCGAGCCACGTCAAATTTAGCAATGTTAGAAATAGTAGCCAGAAAGTTAGGAAAGCTTAACGATAAAGTAGTGTATTTAGGTGGTTGCGCTACAGCATTGCTTATCAATGATCCTTTATCATTAGATATTCGTGCAACAAGAGATGTAGATTGTATTATCGATATTATTTCGCTAGGAGATTATTACAAATTTGAAAAAGAGTTGCGTGGAATAGGATTTACAGAAGATAACAAAGATAATATAATTTGCCGTTGGCTTTATGATGAAATTATTTTAGACATTATGCCTACAGATGAGAAAATATTGGGTTTTGGAAATCCTTGGTACAAAGAGGCACTAGAATATGCTGTTCCTCATCAAATTTCTAATAATTTGATTATAAAATCCATTACTGCGCCTTATTTTATTGCGACCAAAATAGAGGCATTCAGGACAAGGGGCAATAATGACATATTAGGTAGCTACGACTTTGAAGACATTATTACTATCGTTGCTGGGCGGCTTGATATTGGAAACGAAATAGCGTCAGCAAGCAATAAGCTAAAGTTATTTCTAAAACAATTTTTTGAAGAATTGTTGAAAAACCCAAAATTTGAACCCAATTTATCAGGTCATTTAAATGACGGCCCAGCTTCAGTAACTATGCAACGTGTACGAAAGGTCATGTCACTCATCAAAAAAATAGCGGGATAAGATAAGGGTAATAAATGAGATTAGCTTGGGTAACTGATATTCATCTTAATTTTCTTGATAAGCAAGGACGAACATTATTTTATCAGAAAATTTTAAATAGCTATTGTGATGCTCTATTAATAAGCGGGGATATTGCAGAGGCACCCTGTCTCATAGACATATTAGTCGAAATGGTAGAACAGGTTAAGAAACCCATTTATTTTATATTAGGCAATCATGATTACTATAGGGGGCATGTTAGTGAAGTTCGTGCCGCAGCCACTGCACTGACTGAGACGCATGGCCAACTGTTTTGGTTACCTGCTTCAGGGATACGGGTATTAAATAACCATACGATATTATTAGGTCAAGATGGATGGGCGGACGGCCGATGGGGCAGTTACGAAAACAGTAATGTAGCTCTTAATGATAGTCGTTTGATTGCAGATCTGTTCCAAGCAAAAGTGCGTGGAAAATTTCAGCTGCTCAAAAAGATGCAAGAGTTAGCGGATATGGATGCAATGCAATTGCAGAATGATTTAGATCAGGCCATTAATAAAAACCCTAAAAGGATTATTGTGTTAACGCACGTTCCTCCTTTCAAAGAAGCTTGCATATATAATGGGCAGATGAGTGATGAAAATTGGTTACCCTATTTTAGTTCGAAAGTAATGGGAGATTTGCTGAAGCGCATCGCAGAACAAAATCCTCTTATTGAGTTTTTAATATTGTGTGGGCATACGCACAGCAAATCAACCTATAAGCCTTTGGATAATCTCATTATTAACGTCGGATACGCGGAATATTATCAACCAGAGATTCAGGAAACACAATGTCTGTAAGAAGAGATCGTCGCATTCGCTCTTACTGATTGATAAAGAAATTTTCCTTATCTTAGTGTTAGTACTATCCGGGTGGATCTAGGTTACGTACAGATTTTATGCACAGCACGTAGTCCGTCCAGCTCTAGCCTCTATTTTCAGACTGGGTTCATAAGAGTGGATAAGAATACATAATGCGCATAAGTGGCTGATCCAGGAACCGATCGAACCATTTTCCAGGCATCAATCATTTGCTTTCGATTCTTGCCTTTTTCTGTTGCATAGAAATCTCTTTGAAACTGATTAAACTGGAACTGTTTTTCTATAGGAGGCTTTTTATTAAAAGATTTTTTATCTGCTTCTGATTTCAGCCAGCCTTCAATCAAATTTCCGTAGGTTAAGTTACAATTTATGTTCGGAATTTTAGAGAACTGTCGGAGGTAAGCATTAAAATGAAAATGTAAGCCAATATTTTCAAGAAAAAAAAGTTTAGTTTTAGCATCATTTTTATAATTTATAACAGGGGTATTTTTAGTAATGCCTTGTTCGCTATCCCATTTCCCTTGGCACCTGATTTGTAGCGGTGATTTTTCAATTTTTCCTGTCGCTAAAAAGCATTCGATGCGGTGTGACAACTCAATTTTCCCACCTTTAACTTGTAATCCATTTTTTTTGCAAAATACAATTAATTCTTGTTTAGTCCAATAAAAATTCTTAAATATTTTAATATTTGTAGGGTTCGCCAAAGCAGGTCTTACGATTTTCATTCGTTCTCACTTTTGTTATCTAGTAAGAATCCGCCGACTTGAGCATCCCATAAAGTTTTATATAAGCCATTTCTATCCAAGAGTTCTGTATGCGTGCCGTCTTCTACAATTTTGCCGTGATCAAATACCATGATGCGATCCATCTGAAGGAGCGTGGATAGGCGATGGGCAATGATAATGGCTGTTTTACCTTGCATTAATTTCCACAAGCTTTCTTGGATATTGCTTTCAGTGACAGAATCAAGCTGTGAGGTAGCTTCATCTAAAATCAAAATCGGGGCATTTTTTAAAATGGCGCGAGCAATCGCAATTCGCTGCCGCTGACCACCGGATAATTTAACACCGCGTTCTCCTACAGGAGACGCATAACCTTCTGGCAGTTTAGAGATAAATTCATGGGCATGCGCTTTTTTTGAAGCGAGAATGACTTCTACATCTGCGGCATCAATGCGCCCATAGCGGATGTTCTCCATTAATGTGCGATGAAAAAGCGAAGCATCTTGTGGGATCATGGCAATATGGCTACGCAGGCTATCTTGGGTAACGTCACGAATATCTTGGCCATCAATGAGAATACGACCGTCAGTTACATCGTAAAGTCTGAGAATTAAATTGACGAAAGTGGATTTTCCGCCGCCAGAATATCCAACCAATCCTACTTTTTGACCGGCTTCAATCGTTACAGATTTTTTTTGAAAAAGAGGCTCTGTGCCTTTGTAGTGAAATTTAACGTTAGAAAAAGTAATTTGGCCCTTGGTGACGACTAAATTTTTTGCGTCTTTTTTATCTTTTATTTCTTGTGGAACAATTAGGGTGGTGAGGCTCTGCTTACATTTACCAACGGCCTCATAAAATTCATCAACTTGCGACATTGTATACCAGGTCATATGGCCTACTTCCATGCTTAACCCCAGAATAAGGGCAAAATCCCCCACGCTGATAGCACGAATTTCGTATAACTGAATTAAAATATAAACCATGAAGCCAAGCATGATAGCAATCAGTGCACCTTGAACAGAATGTAGCTTTAATAAAAACATTTCCTTTTTTTGAAAGGTTGTTTTAGTAATACCCAAGGATTTTTCAAGGCGGCCTACTTCGTAAACACGTCTGGCAAAAATCCCTACTGCATTTACGTTGGTAATACTGTCTACTAATTGCCCTGAAATGGCAGACTCGGCATCGGTATGAGTATCGGATAGCTTTATTAGACGTTTTGACATACAAAGGCTAAAAGAAGAAAATGTAATAAGCCAGAGAGCCAGTGTATAAAAAAACTTTGGATTTACAGAATACATACTGATGAATGCAATCAATAGCAAGGAGAACCCTCGAATAAAATCGGATGAAATGCGGTGCAAAATTCGCTCAACATTGTCGGCAAGAATATTAATTTGACTAGAAAGGCGGCCTGATAAATTGGCGTGAAAAAATTGATGGGAAGAGCCTAAGACGAGCCTAAAAACTTCACTTATCATTTGATTTTTAATCACGGGCTGAAATTTATAATTTAAGTATCCAATTGATCGCCAGGTAAAATTATCAAATACGATAAAATTCAATACAAAAAGCATGGCGATCCAACTTAATAACGAAATGTTTTCATTCGGCGATAAAGATAAAGTATTGATCATGGTTTTAACTAACAGGCTGTTGAAAGGACCCCAACAACCTGAAAGCATTGCAATACATACATAGATTATGACGATTTGTTTGTAAGGCTTTAAAAAATTCCACACAAAAGACCATAGATTTTTCGATAATATATTATTCATTTTTTATCCAGTAAAAGTTCTTTGAACCTTTCGTGTCTATTGAAGCTTAAATAATTGCATATGCGCACTCTAGACGAGTGAAGTTTTTGTTAAAAATGAACGATATTTTGACATAAAAATACTATTTATGCAACTATTTTGCAGCAATAAAGGGCGGTTTTTGAAGGAATCCAGTATAGAATATGGCTTAAGTATTGAATGATTGCTTAAAATAGGGTATTATAGAATAATTAAACGTTTCAAAAATTCTGATTTGAGGTTTGTTCGTATCATGAAAATTATTTCTTAAAGTAGCCCCATTATTAAGCCACTAGCCCACCTGGCTACTGCTTAATCGTTATCGCCCTACAATACTTTAGAGAAATACTTATGATACATAAGCTGATACAGATTAAAAATCTTAGTCTTTCATTCCCTCATAAAACCTGCTTTGACGATTTTAATATTCAAATTAAGCATGGCAGCCGTATTGCTATTATTGGCAGAAACGGCAGTGGAAAAACAACACTACTTAAAATATTACAAGGCGCGATGGAACCTACAAGTGGCTTTATCGAATGCGGAAGGGATGCTGTGTTTGGCTTTGTGCCACAAATTATCGAAAGTTTCAACCCCTTAAGTGGTGGCCAACGTTTCAATGAAGCTTTGACACATGCATTAAATTTTGATCCAAATGTATTGCTTTTGGATGAGCCGACGAATCATTTGGATCAACATAATCGAAAAAGCCTCATGCGACTGCTGAAGTCATATTCTGGTACACTCATTGTTGTTTCCCATGATATTGAGCTACTTCGTCATTGTACAGATACTTTATGGCATGTAGATAATGGCCAAATCCAAGTTTTCTCTGGAAATTATGATGACTATATTAGCGCGGTGCAGAGCCGTCGAGCTTCTATAGAGAAAGAATTGGCAGGTCTTAATAGGCAAAAAAAAGACATGCACCATGCCTTAATGAAAGAGCAAAAACGTGCAGCTAAAAGCAAAACTCAAGGTGAAAAAAACATTCATCAAAAAAAATGGCCCACAGTTGTGAGTGCTGCCAAAGCTAGCAGGGCAGAAGAAACCTCCGGCCGTAAAAAATCTCTTATCGATCATAAAAAGCAAAGATTAAGCGAGCAACTTGCAAAGTTGCGTTTTCCTGAAATTATTGTGCCAAAATTTTCTATCAGGACGGCAGAGCTCTCTGACAGAATGCTTGTGTCGATTAGTGATGGGTGCATTGGCTATACTGGTACAGAGTCGCTACTGCAAAAAATAAGCTTATCAATGCGTTCAAAAGATCGTATCGCAATTCAGGGAGATAATGCGAGCGGTAAATCAACGCTGGTTAAGGCAATCTTAGGGGATGCCAGTGTGTTTAGATTAGGCAATTGGATGGTGCCAAAGCGCATCGATATTGGCTATCTTGATCAATGCTATGGTGCTTTATCTCCTGAAAAGACGGTATATGAAATGATTGCAGCGCTGGCTTCAACATGGTCCCATATTGAGATCCGCCGTTTTTTGAACGATTTTTTATTCCGAAAAAATGAAGAAATTAACATAGAGGTATGTAAGCTTTCAGGTGGCGAGAAAGTAAGATTGGCCCTCGCGCAAATTGCAGTCCTTACACCAAAATTGTTGATCTTTGATGAAATCACCAATAACCTTGATCTCGAAACCAGAGATCATGTCATCGAAGTATTAAAAAATTATCCTGGGGCTATGATCGTCATTTCTCATGATGTTGATTTCCTGGAAAAAATTGGTGTCTCTCATTGGTATCAGATTGTTAGAGGACTGTTATTGCGGATTTGATCCGACTCTATTTTTATGTAGAACGGGCTCCGTTTGTTTTTGCATAATGCGTTGTTTTGTGTAATTATAAATGGCTGTATTTTACGAGGAAGAGCATATGTCATCTGATTTTCAATTTCTTGAAGCAAAAACAACCCGTGAATTTATAAACTGCTTGAGCGATATACCACAAAACGCAATCATTTTTATTGATATCGATGATACAATTATTACCCCCGTTTCAAAAACATTTAGAAAACCGCCCTATAATGAGCTAATTGATGAGATTAAAAAGAATAAAGACAAATATCCAAATCATGTTGAAATAGTGAGCAATTGGCGATTGCAGCGCAAAGTCATGTTGATAGATGAAAATTGGCCTTTTCTATTGAAACAACTAAAAGAAAATTTTGTAGTTTATGGTCTTACAAAAATTGGCATCGGTCAATTTGGCAATATTGAATCGATGGAAAAATGGCGATATCAAGAACTCAAGTCTCTCGGTATTGAATTTCCTAATCGCTTGAATATACCGGAAGGCACAATTAATGGCGCGTCATTTTATAAAGGTTTATTTATGACAGGCGTTAACTCTAAAAGCCAGACAATTTTTCATTATTCTCAATACTTTAAAACAAACACGATGGTATTGTTAGATGATAGAGAAGAGTATTTAGAAGATGTTAGACAGTTTTGTGAAAAGCATACTATTAGATTTATAGGTATATTGTTTAAGGGGTTAGAAAAGCTTTGCGATGAACCTGACCCTTCTATTGCGCTTTTCCAAAAAGAATATCTTATTCAACATGCAGAATGGTTGGAGGATGAGAAAGCGATGGATATGATAAAACAAAATAAAAAAGGTTAATAAGCTAAACCTATCTAT
>DATLWY010000096.1:0-15892 GCA_035576045.1 Gammaproteobacteria bacterium
TGATAGAAAGCAGTGCAGGGTATAGCGTTTTGCAGCAACAGGCGGAAGCGTTGGCGATCGCATCGGCAATTGTCGATTCGTTATCTGTGGATCAGTCGGGGGCTTTGATAGCGCAAACAATAGAATATTGGCAGAATAAGCTAGATATTACCCTGCCTGGTAGTTCTGTCACGATAGAATATCAGAAGTTTGAAGAAAAATGCATTTATACCATTATACTTTCTTTCGCATCTCCGCGACAAAAGACACTGATCTTAAAAGTCGCCGTCTAGGGAACATGTTGGTTCATTCAAAAGAAGGGATTTTTTCATGCACATTCCTAGGTTATAGTTTAGTCAATGTTTTAGTCAGTATGACATTAGGCCTGGTGATTCTTGCTGCCGCCATGCAATGGTATCACGTTTCGAAAATATCCCATTTGTCAGAAAAAAATAAAAAAGAAATCTTGGATATTGGGCGCACGCTCTTTCAATTTATTCGCCATGATTTGCAGTCCAGTGGGTATCGGGGTTGTAGGACACAAGATCAAAATTTTCCGATTCGTCGAAATTTTGAAAAAAACGGGATTCCGTATAAATTTTTAAAAACAGATCGCGCGGTGTTTGGCTTCACAGCCGCAGCAGGGGTATGTCAACAGCATATTCCACAAAAATTTTGCGATAATCTACTGAAAAATTCAGATGTTTTGGTGATTTATAATATTCCTCAAAAAGTAAATTTGCTTAAGCATTCGATGGTTAATCCGGGGGATGCTATTTTTATTCAATCAGGAGGGCGTATTCAAAAAAATGCAATGGTATTGATATCTGATGTACAACAGGGCGATTTTTTTATTGCCAATGATGTGGAAAATGAAAAAATATTTCATCAATTAGGCGCAAATTCAACTTTTGTACTCAGCAAATGTTATAAACAAAACACTGAAGTCATAGAGTTGCAAACCATCGCATATTATTTAGGCATTCCCGATAGAGCTTCAGCGCCTCGGGGCACATATTCGTTATTCAGGAGCGATATCAGACAAAAAGCGGAAGAAATCGTTGAAGGTATTGTTGATTTTTCGGTTGAGTATGGCTTTTTTGAGTCGAATGATGCCTCTCTTGATGGCGCTCGTGAAAAATTTCAATACTATGCTGCTGCTCACGTAAAACCCGAACAATGGGCGTTGGTTCGCATGGTTCGTTTAAAAATAGAAACTAAAGGTGAAACTTATCATGGGAGTCCGCAAAGAAATCACCGTTGGGAATATGCGTTTGCAATCCGAAACGGGTATCGTATTAGTTCTGGTATTGGTGTTGCTTTTAGCCACCTCACTTATCGCCAGTCACAAGATGGGGCAGATGGTATTAAGCGCTAAGACTTCCGCAAGTTTGCAAAAGCAACTGTTTGGCGCGATTGAAGCTGAGAATCAATTGTTAGAAGCGGAATTAAACATTAAAAAAAATCCAGAGAGATATCTGTCAAGTTCTATCGGATTTGTTGCTGATCACCTAGAATACGGCTGCCAGGAAGGGGTGCAGATTTTTAAAGTGCCTGTACCACCCTTAGAAAGTTTTATTGCCATTAGAATGAATAGGGCTCAAATGCCCCTATTGTTAAGCAAGGATGATCTGCTTGCTAAGGTAGCTGGCCAGCCTTTGTCCTTACTGACAGCTGTTGATTTAAAACAGTTAGGCAAAGCCGACAGACTCTACGCAGCAGATCAAGATTACATATGGTCTATCGATCTCACAAACAGGCTTAGTGGACAACCTTATCCATATCGATTAACGCGATTAACGGGAACAAATTACCTAAGCAACCTACGCGTGGTGCCAGATGCAGAGGGGAATGGCGTTCGTTTATATTTTTTGGCCGAGCACGCACAAAAGAAAGGTCTTTTTATGATCACAGATCCTTTGCCTATCTTAAATAGTGAGGAGTCTTTGCAACATGTGCTATCTGAAGTTATTCTGATTGCCGAAGGAGACTATCGTGCCTTTTTTGTGCGATTCGGCCAAATTATATTGATGCACGCAGATCCCCAGCGTAAACCAGAAGCATTGGATTTGCCTACTCACCGACCTGCACCTGTTGAAGATAGATTGAGTAGAATTGCCTGGCGAAAAATGAAAAAATGAACATATAAAACGATATAGGTCGAATGGCAATGGGTTATTTAAAAAATGATTTGTGAAAATTTTTTAATTTAGAGCTTGTTTATTCATAAAAAATTTGGTTAAATCGGGGATTAGGCGTTAACCGGAAGCTATATTGACAGGATGTTGTTTAGGTCTTTAAATGCCAGCAGTTGGCATTTATGCAAAATATCTGCTAGCATCTACACGATAGCGGACTAATCACGAATGAGTGGATTGAATACGTAAATTAATTGGGTTCGGTAGAACCTTAACGCGTGTCTAGGTAGGAGAAAAAGTTCATGAAGAAGCATTCAACAACATTGAAAAAAATTGGGCTAACCCTTGCAAGTTTAGGGGCAGTCATGTCCACAGGCGCAATAGCGGCCAATAATATGCACGTCAAATCAGAAGGCGGCATCATGATCTACAATCCTTCAGATAGCGCTTACTGGTTTTCGGTAGGTGGTCGCATGAGTTTGGATGAGACCGTATTTTCAGGTAAAACCCTGTCCAAAGGAAACCAATTTGCCAGCGGTGGCAATATCCGCCGAGCATTATTAAAATTTGCGGGTGGCGTAGGGGATTACCTCTCTTATAATTTAACGCTGGATTTTGCGCGTCCGCACATCAACTCTGGTAATTTGAACGAATTTGATGCACGCGGTCGAAATGGCACCTCTGTTGATTTTGAAGATGCTTATATCAATGCCTCCTCTGAATTCACAGGTGCTATTGGTATTTCCAATCTTCGGCTTGGGCAATTTACGCCACCTACGAGTATTGATGACTGGGGTAATTACGGAACGAATAACGACACAATGTTCTTAGAATCATCCCTAGCAACCAGTGCATTTGCAATTCCATCAAAAGTGTATGGTGTTTGGTTTGATGCGACTGCAATTGACATGTTTATGTTAAGCGCTTCGGTTTTTCATCCAAAACAAAATAATTTTAATGGTAGCGGTAATAGAGCGCAAGGCATAAACAGTGGCGTGGCGCATAACAACAATTACGGTGACACAGGCCGTTCAGATCGTTTAGGTGCTGCTTTACGATTAACCTTTGCACCCGTGCATACCTGTGACACAGTTTATCACTTAGGTGTAATGGGTCGTTATCAGTCCATGAATAACACCAATCAAAGTAATGCGATTGGACAATATAACTTATTCCAAACAACACCAGAAGCAAGAGCGCGTCAAACAGGGCAGCTTGTTAATACCGGCTTTGTTCGAGGCAGAAGTTATAGTGTTGTGAATGGCGAAGCTTTGGCTATGTGGGGACCTGCAACAGTTGAAGGTGAAATTTATCAAGCCATTGTTCAGCGTGTTCCAAGTGGCGGAACGCCGCTCCTCGACACAGGTACAACACAAGGTAACCCCCGTTTCCATGGGTGGCATATAGAAGCCGCTTATGTATTAACAGGAGAGCATCGTGTGTATGATTTTGAAACAGGAACGCTTCGAAATCCTAAACCTTGCGATAAAGCAGGTGCTTGGGAAGTCGCTGCTCGATACAGTTTTGTAAACATGGTAGACAAAAATATTTACGGCGGTAGCGAGCATAACACAACGCTGGGTTTGAATTGGTTTGTTAACGAACATGTTAAGGTTTCGGCTAACTATATTCGAGCAAAAATTCATCCTACAGGACGGGGCACGACAGTGGTCGCTAGTCAAATAGTGTTTGATAACGCAAGCACAGCTCAACGTAAATTGGATATTGTTGGCTTAAGGTTAGCTGTGGCCTTCTAAAGTAACTTGGTAGGGGAGATAAACCCTACTTCGAAATTAAAAAAGCCCTACTTTTTGGTAGGGCTTTTTTTTGTGTCTCGAAGTAATCCCAATAAGAGATAAACAATGGCTGGTAGAATTGTTATATTTATCATACACTGACAGTATGTCTAGGAATTCATCTGTGAAATATTTTAAGTTGTTGGGGATTATCGTTGCCGTTGCCCATTTAATGGGGTGTGGGAAATCCCCCTCGGTCGATCGTTTTGAAATGCTGAATCGCTCAACTTACGGCTTTAATAAGGGCGTAGATCGCCTTTTGATAAAGCCCGTCTCTAGAGCTTACGAAGCGATTATTCCTAACCCTATACAAACAATGGTTGGTAATTTTTTTCAAAATCTTAGTGAAATTCCCAATATCGGCAACGATATTCTTCAAGGGGATTTTCGCCATGCTCAGCAAGACACCGCACGTTTTCTGGTGAATAGTACTTGGGGGCTAGGTGGATTATTTGATGTTGCAGGAAAAAAAGGGCTAGAAAAGCACCATCAAGATTTTGGTCTCACATTAGCCAAATGGGGCTATACAGAATCCAGTTACTTGGTCTTACCACTTTTAGGGCCGAGCACCGTGAGAGACGGCTTAGGCTTAGGGGTAACATACACAATGACGCTTCAGTCTCATTTAAAATCTACTTCGTTGCGTAATTATTTGTTGGCGTTACAATATATTCACACGCGAGCCTCTTTATTAAAAGTAGAACCATTGATTGGTGAATCAGTCGATGAATATGTCTTTATTCGAGATGCTTATCTCCAACGCCGTAAATATCTCATTAGTAGTGGGAAAATAACATTAACATCCGAAGAAGAAACAAACTTAGAAGAACCTCCTGAGTAAAACATGCACACAATGATGCAACTGCCTTCAACAGCGAATATCTTGGTTATAGATGACGATCCTATCCTTCGCAAAAATATAAAAGACTATTTTGAAGACAGCGGTTTTACCGTTATAGAAGCAGAAAATGGGCAGGTTGGACTCGAGATTTTCGAAAACCAAAAACCCGATTTGATCGTTACCGATTTACAAATGCCGATATTAGGGGGATTAGATGTTTTAAGCGCCGTTACCAAAGCATCACCCGAAACACCCATTGTGGTAATTTCTGAAGCGGGGGGTTTAAATGATGTGATTAAAGCTTTAAGAATTGGTGCATGGGACTACTTAACTAAACCCATTGCACAGATACCTGTGTTAGAACATGCAGTTTGTAGGGCATTAGAACGTTCACGACTCATTGAAGAAAACAGAATTTATAAACGTGAACTAGAACTGGCGAATCAAGCCCTAAAAAAGAGTTTAGAGATTTTAGAGCAAGATCAAGAAGCGGGTCGCAGTGTTCAGATGAAGTTATTGCCAGAGCAAGGCGTTATGTTTGGCGAATATCATTTTACGCATAATGTCGCACCTTCTTTATACCTCAGTGGCGATTTTGTAGACTATTTTAGAATCAGCGATAGCAAATTTGGGTTTTATATTGCGGATGTATCAGGTCATGGTTCTTCTTCTGCATTCGTAACGGTTCTACTAAAAAGTACCATGGGGCAAATATTAACACGTTATAAAGCAGGCCAAGACGAGATGATATTAGCACCCGACAAGGTACTTGAAAAATTGGGCTTAGATATTCATTCCGCTAAACTGGGCAAATATTTAACTATGGTATATGGTGTCGTGGATTTAGAAAATAACAAATTGATTTATAGTATTGGAGGCCATTACCCCAATCCCGTGTTGCTAGAAAATGGCAAGGCAAGGTTTTTAGAGGGAAAAGGATTTCCGGTTGGCATTATGAAAAACGCGACATATCAGCTTTATACCACACATTTGAATGCTGATATGCGTTTGCTGTTGTTTTCGGATGGTATTGCCGAAATACTGCCAGAAAAAGACATGGAAGCGAAAGAAGCCTTACTTTTGTCTATGGTAACTGAGGGTAAGGGTAATATTGCACATTTTATAGAACAGTTAGGTTTAGAAAATAAAAAAAACTTGCCGGATGATGTAACGATACTAGCGTTAGTAAAAGGGGTATAGCTTTTCAGATAATTATTTTGATTCGCTGCTGAACTCGCTTCGCTCAAATATGCATCCGCTCACCAAAATAATTATCTGAAAACCTACTTTTACGCCAACGCCATCTCAGCCTTAATAAGTGTATTTTTTGTATTAGGTTTAACCATTTTTTCTTTCTCTTCAGGGATCCAAATCTTCTTCTCGTCTTCTAAACGATCATCCAGAATTGCTTGACGAATGGCAGTCATTAATCGATTCATATAGGTGACGTTATGCAACGTTAAGGCCTGTATAGCTAATAATTCATTAGCGCTAAACAAGTAACGCAAATAAGCACGAGAATAGGTACGACAGCATTCACAAGGGCAGGTGTCATCAATGGGTCTTTCGTCTTCTTTAAAACAGTAATGGCTTAAAACAATATGTTCTTTTGTCGTGTTTTCGTTTTGAATGGCTCTGATCAAAGCGCCGCCATGGCGTGCCAAACGTGTTGGATGTACACAATCAAAGGTGTCTATTCCGTTCGCAACAGCGGAAAAAATATCCCGCACGCCGCCAATCCCCAATAAATGAATGGGACGCGAGGGAGCGAGTAAAGGTACCGTAAAAGCAACAACATCGTACATCTGTTGTTTTTCTGCACCCAATGAGCCACCAATGGCATGTCCGAAAAAAGGTTGATTATTCACAAAGTCGGCAGCAATGCAGCGTAAATCGGGATAAACTCCGCCTTGTATAATGCCATATAATGCTTGGGCGCCCGTATGATGTGTTGTAAATTCATTCAAACAACGTACACCCCAGCGATGCGACAAATGTAAAGAATTTTCAGTGTAAGATTTATCAACATTATAGGGGGTACATTCATCAAACACGACGACCAAATCAGGCCCAAGATCTCGTTGAATTTCAATAGATTTTTCAGGTGTGAGTTTGTGCAATTTTCCATCTAAATACGATTTAAAAACAACGCCTTCTTCCGAAATTTTGCAGACGGACTTTTGACGGGGCGTTAAATTTTTCCGCTTAATTTCACTCGAAACCGATCCATGCCCCAAACTAAATACTTGATACCCACCGGAATCCGTTAAGAGAGGGCCATTCCAGCCCATAAATTTGTGTAACCCGCCCATGCGTTTTACCAAATCGCTGCCAGGGTTAATCATTAAGTGGTAGGTATTTGCTAATTGGATTTGTGTGTCACAGGCCTTCATTTGGGCAGGCGAAGCACCTTTAATAGCGCCTTTAGTTGCACAAAAAATAAAAGCAGGTGTGAGCACATCGCCATGCGGTGTTGTGATTTTGCCGAGGCGTGCATTTGATTGTCTGCTGGATTTTAGAATTTCAAATTTGAAATGTGGGTAAGAAAGCGACATTTACAGTGTACTCCTAATCATCGTTTGACTATGCGGATGTTGCTGTTTTTGGTTTTGCTTTCGCACATAATAAATAAAAGGTGAATTTAATAAATTGACGAATATACGGATGCCAAGAGCACCTAGAATATAGGCATAAAAAAAAGTTTTTAAATCGATATCTAGGGGATAAAAAACTCGCCAGGCTAAAAAACTAAAAATACAATTATCAACCAAGGTAGCGAGCAACGTTGCCAAAAATGTTCGGATACTTAAGAAACGGCTGTTTGAACGCTTTTTTAACCATAAAAACACCCACATGTCCGTATATTGGCTAATTAAATACGCAATTAAACTCGCCAGCGTAAGGGCAGAACTCGGTGTAAATAGCAATGTCATAGCATCGTGTGTTTCTACATAACGGTAGAGTGAGGAGCCAGGTTGAGCCGGGATGACTTGCGTTCCGAGCGTTAGCAGCATCATGACAGAAACCATAAGCAAGCCAAAAAATCCAAGCCAAATCGCTTTCTCTGTTTCTTTCTTGCCATAATATTCAGAGAGAATATCGGTTGCGAGCAGGGTTGTTGTAAACAGAATAGAGCCCATCGCAATTGGAGCGTCAAAAAATGACAATTGGATGACTTTTAAGGATTGAATATTAGCGATGATGACGGCTAATACGATAAATACAAATAAGCCTTCTTTGCCAAACAGTCGCTGCAATAAAAATAGGCTACCAATGGTGGTTAAATAGATGAAAGCGCCGACCACTTCGTTCGGAAGGGTTTGTAGACTACCTATTAAAAGTGGAATCAATTCATTCATATGGTTTAAATAGGCAAAATTTAATAAATAGAGTTATCTAACTTTTTTGGTTCTATATTTTAACAAGAATTAAGTCAAGGGGTCAAATCTGGACACAGAAAACTATGTCCAATGGTATTTGGACATGGCACAGTCTTTCTCTGGATTACCCAGCCTATCAATCACCGAATGGTTTAATATCTTCATGAGAAATGTGACTATTCTTTAATCGTATAAATTGCGCTGTATAAATATACCGTAAATTTCTTGAAGCGGGTTGATTTTTTAGTTTTTTGGAGTACAATTATAAGTACTTCATAGGAGATTTTAATATGCGTATAATTCCATATACCACTTTTAGAAAGAATATGGCCGGTATTATTGATGAAGTAAATGCGTCTCACGATATCGCTATTATCACTCGTGAAAGCTCAGATCCTGCCGTCGTGATGTCTTTGGAAGACTACAACTCTATGATTGAAACGATGCATTTGTTTTCTACGCCTAAGAATGCGAAAGCGTTAATGGAGGGGATTAACGAATGCGAAGCTATGATTGAAAATAAGAAATCATGAAAGTCATTTTTACATTGGGTGCAAAAAAAGATTTGGAGTATTGGACTCGAGTAAAACCAGCTACTGTTACAAAGATTAACGCGCTCATAGAAAATATTAAGCTGACACCTTTTACAGGTATCGGAAAACCAGAGCCTTTGAAATTCAAAAAAAGTGGCTATTGGTCTCGTCGTATTAGTGATTTTGATCGTTTGGTTTATAAAGTAGACGAGAGAGATCTTTATATCATTCAATGTCGTTTCCATTATTAAAACCAGTAACTTTTGGGACAGATGTGTTTCTATGAAAAAGTAGATAAATTGCAAGTTTGTTTATTGAAGGGGTAGTGTTGATGTTTAAACGGTTATTTCGATGGGCTAAAAAAGCTATTGTAGAAACGCGTGATGATATAATCCGATCGTTTATTATTAGACATATTATAAAATTTTTAACGGGTACGGCAGGAATGTCTATTATTTTTACGATATATGGGATTATTAAAAATAATTCTTTTATGTCAATTTCGATAATACTTGCTGCTTTAAATATTTTAATTGTATGGGCTGTATTTCACAAAAAAAACAAACTTGAGCCAATTCAGAAAACAACGGTTTTATCAGAAAGCACTCAAATATCAGGTGAATCTGGATTTATTTCATTACGAGAAGTCGTCTTAGCTTTAGACAAGAATGAAAGAATTTCTCAAAACAAAGAGCTTTTAGATATGATGAAAGGTCGCAACATGACAAGAGATCAATATCTCATTCAATACAATATACAAGAATATCTCAAAGGATATTTGTATGGTAATGAAGTTATTTTGAGAGAAATTTCTCCTCAAAAAATAAAAATACCCAGTTCTGAATATCCTTCACAAAAATCAAATGGTTCTATAGTTTTCAGCAATAATAAATGGGGCAAAGATTGTAATAGTCTTTGTTCTGCTGAAGAAGAGACTCTTTACACTAATATATCTATAGAACAAAATGTATTTGAAAATATTTTAGAAAAACAAAAAGATAAGCTTTTTGAAATGGAACATGCGGTGTAGCCTTAAATAGTAGTCCTTATTATTTATAGCCAATCTGAAAGTGAGATACCTATCCCGCAAGCACTGGTTCTATGATTATATTCGATAAGATTCTGTCCAAATCCATTAAACAATTGCAAATATCCTCGTATTTTTTTTCCGATGGGGAAGGAATAGCTAAGTTGTACGCTACCTCTTTTAAAACGGCTTTCAATGTTATTGTAAGTCATTAAAGATACGACTTTAGAATCAAAATTGTGTGCAATTAACATTCTGCCATGTCCTAAAAATTTTCTAATATCAGGATTATAGCGTTTCATTGAGTTTTCATTCACCACTACCCAGCCTCGTACAGATATCAGCCAGCGTTCTTTTGCAAAACTTGCTTCTGTATAACATCTATTCCAAGTTCTTTCTTGAACGCCGCCATGCCCATTAGATTGATGAGCCAATCCGATATTGAGTAATTGAAGCATCCACCCTCGAGCGAGCGGTATATTTAAATTGTTTTCAACAAAGATTTCCGGCTGATAATTATTGGCTCTAAAAAAGGCTGACTTGCTATAGGATTGCCAATAAGATTGTTGGGTGTAAGCAACGTAAAGTGTATTCTCCTGGTTGAACAAGTCGTGCGTAACGGGGGACTTGAAACTCAGTTGAAATTTAAAATCGACGTGTCTAATTTTTTGATTATTTGGGTTACTTGAATTGTAAGTAGAAAGAGGTGAGGAAGTATAATTGAATGGCAATAAATAATTTTGTTCATAAGCCAGTAATGAAAAAGGGTTAAAATCTTGAGATCTCTCATGATCTATCTTTTTTGATAAAATATTCGTGTTTTTAGTATTAATACTAACACTATCATTTTCAGCGAAAAGTAGAGGAGGAAACAAAATGATTGCGAGATAAAGTTTTTTTAAAGGAAACATTTTTACTTCGCCCCACCGAGTAATTAAAATTCAATTTAAACGCGAGACAAGGTTAGTTTTTTTTTGCTCGCGCTATTTGAAGAGTATGCCTGTACTGATTCAAGAAACTAATTTAGTTAATCAAATTAAATGTATAATTAAAGATGCTACAAACAATACTATAAAAATATAAAACATTACCTTGGAAACGCCTGAAGCAGCTTTGGCTACATCAGTAAAACCTAAGACACCCGCCACTACCGCAACAATGAAAAAAATTACCGAGAACTTTAGAAACATAATAAATACACCATTTTAAAGGAATGTTACTGAGTATCATACCTTCTTTAGGTACTTCTGTATAGAGGAAGTTTTAAATTTCAACTTTCCTCTCTATTAAGAAGTGTATAATATAGGTTAACCTTGTTATTAGCATGTTTGATAATTTTTTATATGAAAGTGAGTCCAATGCGCTTGCGAGGAGGAAAATCACATGGGTAAAGGTCATTCACATGCTATCCCCGAAAACAAAAATGAAAAAATACTTTGGTTTGCGCTGGCATTAACATTTAGTTTTTTCTTTATTGAAATTGTAGCAGGCATAGCACTTAACAGTTTAGCTCTATTAGCCGATGGTGCGCATATGTTCACTGATGTTGCGGCTCTAGGAATCGCGTTAGCGGCGATAAAAATCGCAAAACGTCCTGCCGATGCACGTCGTACATATGGATATCATCGTTTTGAAATTCTCGCTGCAACTTTTAATGCATTATTATTATTCATAGTAGCTGTTTATATTTTATTTGAAGCGTGTCAACGCTTTGGAAATCCGGAAGAAGTGCAACCCATCGGCATATTGGTGATCGCGACGATTGGGTTTATTGTGAATTTTAGTTCTATGCGCCTCCTTCACAATAGCCAATTCAGTAGCTTAAATGTTAAGGGAGCGTATCTCGAAGTTTGGAGCGATATGCTAGGTTCCATTGGCGTTATTTTCTCTGCCATTATTATTTATTTTACGCGTTGGTTTTGGGTTGATACGGTGATTGCTATTAGCATAGGGTTTTGGGTTTTGCCTCGTGCATGGGTTTTGCTTAAAGAAAGCCTTAACATTTTACTAGAAGGCGTGCCGGAAGGCATTGATGTTGAAGAAGTAGCTAATGTTATGCGAAGTGTGCCTGGAGTGCTAAATGTGCATGATTTGCACATATGGGTAATTAACAGTGGTAAAAATAGCTTGGCGGCTCATGTTGTACATAATGATAATGTTAATTCATCTGCCCTCATCAAGGATATTCAAGGATCGCTAGAAAAACGGTTTAAAATGTTCCATATAACTTTGCAATGCGAGGATGTTGCTTGCGACCAGGGTAAAGAAGGGTGCAATTTTATAAAGTCTGCAAATAATTTTGCAGAAAATAATTTTGATGCCTATTAAACGGCCACTTTTGTACTTACAAGGTGCTCAGGTAGAGGGATAATGATGCCTTTCATCTGTAATCGGCGCGTTGAAAAAAACCGCATTTAGTTTTACAGTTATCAAAGATATTTCAAAAAGAATGTAGACCTACTTGTTATTGAAGATTTAAGGGACGGAGATCTACAGATTATAATCTCTGAGATTTTAAAAATAAATTAAAGGTCTTATTTTGTGGAAGATTATAACTGAACTTATCTATATCTGTATTTTTAGTTGTTTTAATTTCACAAGTATTCCCGCGGAATAATTTTTATAATACATTTTTATTGAGATAATAAAGCTTGTAAATGGTGTACATACAATGATAATATTAAGCAATAAACAATGAAAGGTAAAATTGAGATGATGTCTGATGAATTATTTTATGATACCAAAATGTATCACCAGCAGTTTGCTAAGCTGTTTGAGCCTCTTCAGCAGTATTTAGGAACAAATAATGCAGCTTATTTCCATGTTAATACGGATAGCAGTGTAACTAATATTCATTCTAATTATAAATGGATGGAAAATTACGTAAGAGGACAACATTATAATTCAGATCCACATATGGTTCATCCTGACAATATGTCTGAGGGGTTTGCTATATTGACCATTGAAGATACTTATAAATATCAAGAATATAATGATACGGTAATATTAGATGCAGCAGAAAATAAGTTTAATTACGGCTTTAGTTATGTAACAAAGACAGATCTTGATTTTACTGCCTGGTGTTTTACTACAAATACAAATAATCATAAATTTATAAACATACTATTGAATCAACCACACATTATTAAGTCTTTTATTCAAAAAATAGAAAATCAAATGAAATTAGCCTTTCCGGAATTGCAACAAAGCAAGGCAAAATTAATTGAATTAAAAGGTGATCTTTTTTTTCGACAAATCGGTATAGTATCTCGTGAACAGGGAGGGGTTAATTATGTCAACTGATGCGTTATTTTACGGCACCAAGAAATATCATAAAAAATTTGATCAATTGTGTGAACCCATGAAACAATACTTGGGAATAACCGCTGCTGGCTATATAAATTCTAACCAGAACGGCGAGATAGCATCCCTCTTTTCCAATTACAAGTGGGTTGAAAAGTACATTGAGCAAAATTATTTTAAACAGGATCCGGGCATGGTACACCCCGACAATATGGAGAACGGGTTTACTTTTGTTACAGCGAGTAACGATAAAGACTATAAAGATAGTTTGTTAAAAGGGGCAATTGAGTTTAATTTTCATCATGGTTTTTGTTATGTAGAAAAGACAAGTTCTGACTTCACTTTATTCTATTTTGCTACTGATAAAGCGAATAATAAAATGGTGAATAAGATAGTGAATGAAGCGTCTATGGTTAAAAAGCTTATTAGGAATTTAAATAAACAAGTAACATCCGAATTTAAAGATCTTCAAGATAATAAAGTAGATATTTTTAAAATAAAAGGAGATTTGTTTTTAAAACAAAAAGGTATTGTTTTTAATGAGCAGCACGAAACACAACAGAAGATCCAAATATTAAAAAATGAGGGGTTGATAGGTGACAATTATTTTAATTTAGAAGTGCTCGACTTAACGAGGCAGGAAATCAATTGCTTAAGGGTTTATATGGAAGACTATAACATAAAAAATGTTGCGAGAAATTTAAAGATTGCTCTAACAACAGCCACCAGCCATATAGAAAATATTAAACAAAAGCTTAATTGTTCCAACAAGCAAGAACTGCTAAAAACTGCAGATATTTTAGTAGCATTAGGCAAAATTTAGGGAATTTTTTTCATCCGCAAGGTAAGGGGTTGGCAATGGATAGTCCCCAGATAGTTTTTCTAATTTTTCGAAATGCGATAAGCTGAAAAAATACCCTGTAATTAAAGGAACAAAAATAAAGAGTAAACCATAATTACCAAATTTTCCAACTAAATAAATAAACAAAAACGCATTAATCGTGTGCGGAATGGCTCGTGATAATGAGAAAAGAAAACCACTATACGTAAAGCGTTTGAAAATAGGAAAATGCATAAAAAAGATTGCTTCTGCAGGATGATTGCCTAATACAAAGACGGTAATAAATAGTTGGATCCCCAGTAAGTGTAAGGGAAATATAATGTGAGATAACAAGTAGGGCATGAACATAATAAAAATTGTAAAGATTATTGCTCTTATTTTTACAATTTTTAGTGGGTATATTTTACAACTTAGAAAGACTAAAAATGCACTTGCTGAAAATTCTACCAAAGCAATAATCAAATTGTGATTAACGATCTCTGCGGCCGAATAGTGAAAAGTGTTTTTTAATATGCTGCTGCAATATATATAGGTAAAGTAAAAATATACGGGGAGACACCATTGGATAAGAAAATAAGCGAGAAAGGTTTTTTTGCTAACAGATTTTTTTTCAGTAGAATTACTTATTTGTGGTTCTAGTTTTTTAGCTTTTGCAGCCACAAAATCAGGTGCTTCCTTAAGTTTTATTTTAGCAATGAATCCAACAACTGCTATTACTGCACCCATCCAAAAAGCAATTCTCCATTCTAAATTAAAATAAAAAACTGCACTTACAACCCCTAAAGCCAAAAAAGATCCAGCTCCGTATGCACATTCTAATGAGCTAACCACCGAATACCGAAGGGGCGGTTTTACCATTTCTGCCAAATAAATATCTGCGCTTGAGGCCTCTCCAGCAGAAGAAATACTTTGCATAACCCGACACAACACCATTGCAACTGAAGCAAAAATACCGATTTGTGTATAAGTTGGTAAGGTCGCCATAATGAGACAAGAAATAGCCATTGTTATAGTTGTGAAGATTATTATAGATTTTCTTCCAACTGTATCGCCTATGTAACCAAAAATTAATGCAAAACAGGGCCTAAGAATAAATGTTAAAGAGAAAACCATTGCAGAAGTTAGTTCAGTTGTACGGGGATCGGATGCGGGAAAGAACAAATTATCTAATAATACAGCTAAATGCAAGTATAGCATTAAATCAAAATATTCAAGGAAGGTGCCAAGCTGAAGAATAGCAATAGTTTTAATTTGCTCTTTGTTAAGCGATGAAAACATTGTCATACAAAAGTAATTCCTACTATATTATAGTCTCTAGTAGTTTCTAAGTGAAACACCTAAGGTCAATAAATTAATACAGCTTGACAATAGTTTACAA
The DNA here is from genome assembly GCA_035576045.1 of Gammaproteobacteria bacterium. Taxonomy (GTDB): domain Bacteria; phylum Pseudomonadota; class Gammaproteobacteria; order UBA6186; family Azoamicaceae; genus CADEGZ01. The sequence continues at coordinate 15,217 of DATLWY010000096.1, forward strand.
CTAAAAAAATGGAAAAGAAAGTTTATTTTTTAATTACTTTTTGGCTGCCTCCTATATTATATAGGGCTCATAAGCTATCGTTTTTATAATAAAATCAAATTTGTTTACTTACGAGTGGTTGTAGAGTTTTAATGCACAAGGATTTAAGTTATGAATAACGAACTGGAAATAATGTCTTTTTTAGAAAAATATTTTCCTGTAAAACATAAAGAATCAGAAAAACTTGCGGATCAATATTTAAGTAAGATTGTGCTATTACAAGAGCAGCTACGCAATGAAGAGAAAAAATTAACGCAATTATTACAAAAGCATGGCGCAAAAATTTTATCTTAATGTCTAGAGTCTGTCATTTGGGATCAAAAACGGTAAATTAGAAGTCTTATATTTTATCAATCAGCGTCGCCCAAATATTTCGTTAAATTCATTTTATTAAGCGTTATAAAATAATTGCCAATTAAGTATATAGTACTGATAATGATAATGTAACGTCGAAATATGGAGAAGGTGCTCGGGGGCGAATTTTTGTAAGTTGTTAATTTTCCTGGTCGGGGTGACAGGATTTGAACTTGCGACCCCTGCCTCCCGAAGGCAGTGCTCTACCAGGCTGAGCTACACCCCGACGTAAATGCTTAAGATACAATAAACAAGCGTATTAGGCAATTCTGTGGCTAAAGTT
>DATLWY010000097.1:0-5935 GCA_035576045.1 Gammaproteobacteria bacterium
TGCAACAATAAATAAATTTTCATGCAGTTCCGTAAATTTTTTTGAATCATAGCCTCCCATGTTCACAAAGAAAAGTTTTTTTGATTCGGTTGAAGACTCTGTCGTTAGATAAATATTGTGGCCATCCGCGCTTGTTAGTGCTCCCCAACAGTCAAGATGTAAGCTCTTAGAGGTTCCCCACCATTGCTTTATCAGTTCAGGATAGGTGTCTTCAATGTGTTCTGCAATGATAAAACGCATATCATGCAGTTCAATAATTGAAGTGGCAGTTTTTCCGCCTATATAGATTGCAAATAACTTCATGTTTAATTTCCAGTCGAGCAATGGTAATTTTGAAATTATGAGGGTTTAGCCGTGTCTAATCAAGTTCAATAATCTGCTTTAGTATGAGTTGCTCTAAAATTTCGGGAGCATCGACAATAACCTGTTTTTGGGATCGCTGCATTCTTTTTAAGATCCGCTCCAACTGCATCGCCTGCTGCTTTGAGCCATAAATAGGCCATACTTGTGCTAAGTAGCACGGCGGAAAACTTCGGGTATATCTTGCTGCTTTGCCCTTTACATGTAACCGATATCGCTTAATCAAGTCTGCTGTATAGCCAACATAAAAGTGCTCATTTTTGCAGTATAAAATATAAACCCAAAAATCCGGCATGTTAGTTATAATTGATGTGCGTGTTGATCACTCATTGGGCGTTTTAGCATTAATGCTAATAGCATGAATATCCTGCTTCAGGAGATCACCTAAGGCTTCATAAATCATTTGATGCCGCCGCACAGCCGTTTTGCCTTCAAAGGCATCACTCACGATTGTCAGTGCAAAATGTCCACCACCACTTTGCGCACCAACGTGCCCCGCATGTTGGGCACTTTGATCTTCTAGAGAGAGTACAGTGGGTTTTAAACTTCCGAGTGCGGCTTTAATCAGTTCGATTCTATTGTTAACTTGTGTCATGGCTTATCCTTTGTTTTTGAATGTAAGTTCAGATTTATTGTTTTTTTAATTGGGTAGCGTGTTCCAATGATAATTGAAATAATGACTAAAACCATACCCGTCAAATCATCCCAACCCAGTATTTCATTTAGCGTAAAGTAGGCTAAGATGCACGTGCTGATAGGCATAATGCCCATAAATAGTGCTGCAGTATTCGCAGATATTCGCGCTAAGCCGCGGTACCAAAATACAAAAAATAGGATCCCACCCGTAAGGCTATAGAGGAAAATTTGAGATATTGTTAACATTGATGCGTCTTTCACTTGTGCCCATTTGGCATTAATCGCAAACGGAATAAATAAGATCATGTTAAAGAAATTAATCAACAGCGTCGTGGTTAAAGGAGACAGAGGTTTCTTCAATAATTTTGCTAAAACGGTAAATAATGCTTCGGGAACAATCGCAGCAAGTACTAATAGGATCCCTAAAAGTTCAGTTTGGTTGGAATCAGTCGGGGTAGCTTTTCCTAAACCCAATACAGCGATACCTGCAATACATAACAATATGGCAATCCCTATCCGCAGCGTTAATTTTTCACGAAGAATAATGAATGAAAAAACAGCTACTAAAGCAGGAATAGCGCTATTGATAATTCCAGTGACAGTTGCAGAGGTGTGTTGTAATCCATACAAGATGAGCACGTTGAATAAAAACCCACCACATAATGCTTGTATAAATATAATTAACCAGTCTTTCGAGGAAAGGGCACTAAGCTCGGTGCGAACTAAAGAAAAATTTCCACATATTTGATATGTGCCTATAAAAATAAAACCCAATGTAAAGCGAAGCAGTAGCAAAGCAAAAATTGGAATTTCAGGAATTAAGAGTTTTCCCAATATGATATTTATGCCAATACAACATTGCGCTAAGGAAAGTTCTACATATCCCAGAGAAAGCTTTTTCATGACCCATGCACCAAAGAAAACACTGTAGACTTCCTTTCGTTATTCTTCGTTTTTTAAGGTATTAGCAGGTTGCTTAAAATGCTTTGCCATATAGAAGCCTTGTAGCACAATAAAAAGCAGTGTTAATCCCAGCGTGCCGAATAGTTTAAAATTAACCCAGGTATCGGTATCAAAATGGTAAACAACATACAGGTTTGCAATACCCATTGCTGCAAAAAAGAGTGCCCAGCTTAGATTAAGCTGATGCCAAATTCTAGTAGGAAGCTCTACGTTTTGTTCCAATAAGCGTTGCATCAGAGTTTTTTTGCCAATAAATTGGCTAATCACTAATGCGAGTGCAAGTACCCAATAAAGTGCGGTAGGTTTCCATTTAATGAATAACTCATTTCTGAAAAATAGCGTTGCGCCACCGAGCACCGCAACAGTACCGAGTGTGATAAGCGGTAACTTTTCAAATCGCCCTGTTTTGTAACGAGACCACAATACTTGTACAACACTTGCGACAATTGCGGTTATCGTTGCGAGGTAGATATCTCCCGTTTTATAAGCGATAAAGAAAAGTGCGATGGGGAAAAAATCAAATAAAAATTTCATGGTTTATCCCTAAATTTAGTGTAAAATCAAACAAGCCATTTCAATTTTTAGTGTATCAAGTTTAAGGGTACTTAGATAGCAATTGAAAGAATAAATAACTAGATATAAAAGCAGCTTTTTTAGCTCTTCGGCGTTAAACTTGCTTGAAGGGCAATATCTTCGTAAAGTGTCAATATTCTTCCCTAATTTGGTTTGTCAGTATAAATAGGTCTCGTGGTGCAGCTCATGAATAGTCTTAACAGTAGCAACAGTCATTTTAGCCGCCCTCGGCTCGTTTCGGGTATTCGAACAACAGGGGCGCTGCACCTGGGTAACTATCACGGCGCTTTAAAAAACTGGGTAAAATTACAGTCAACATATGAGTGTTTCTTTTTTGCCGCCGATTGGCACGCGTTAACCACAGAATACGAACATCCGGAGCGCATTGCGCAATATACTTCAGAAATGATTTTGGATTGGCTGGGTGCGGGGCTTGATCCGGAACATTGTACTTTTTTTGTGCAATCCCATGTGCCTGAACACGCGGAATTGCAAGTATTACTTGGTATGTTAACGCCCCTAAGCTGGCTAGAACGCGTGCCGAGTTACAAAGAATTACGCAGTAAATTAAAAGAAAAGCACCTGGCAACTTACGGTTTTCTAGGATATCCAGTATTACAAAGCGCTGATATTTTAATGTATAAACCCGAATTTGTGCCCGTCGGCGAAGATCAAGTCTCACACATAGAATTAACCCGAGAAGTCGCGAGGCATTTTAATCATTTATATGAAGGGCGTTTAGAAAAGCCTTTTTTTCCTGAACCAAAAGCGCTTTTAACCGAAACCGCTAAAATGCCAGGTTTAGATGGCCAGAAAATGTCGAAATCGTATCATAATACGATTGGATTAAGAGAAGATCCGAAATCGGTCGAACATAAGATTAAAACTATGCCGACAGATCCCGCACGTGTCAGGCGAACTGACCCAGGAGAGCCAGAAAAGTGTCCGGTTTGGCGCTTCCACCAAGTGTATTCTTCACAAGAGACACAAGCATGGGTACAAGCGGGTTGTAGGACGGCGGGTATTGGCTGTTTGGAATGTAAAAAACCCGTGATAGATGCCATTTTGGAAGAGCAGACGGTGATGATTAAGCGCGTAGAACCGTACGCGAAAAATCCAGAATTAGTGCAGGATATTATCAAAGAAGGTTGCAAGGTGGCGCGGCAAGCGGCGAGGCAAACATTGGCGGAAGTCCGTGAAGTGATGGGATTATTAAAAACATAATGAACGAAATCATTAACGAATCGTCTTCAGCCTCAGAAGCTGCAACTTGTTATGGATTTGTGCGAGGCGAAGCGGTTACGCATTTGCCTATGGATCTCTATATCCCACCAGACGCGATGGAAGTTGTATTAGAGATCTTTGAAGGGCCATTGGATCTATTGTTGTATCTAATTAAAAAGCATAATTTAGATATTCTCAATATTCCTGTTGCATCTATTACACGACAATACATGGAATATGTGGAAGTGATGTCTGTGCTTCGATTGGAATTAGCGGCCGATTATTTAGAAATGGCGGCCTTGTTAGCAGAGATTAAATCTCGTATGTTATTACCACGTCCTCCGGAAGAAGCGGGACAAGACTTAGATCCGCGAGCGGAATTAGTCCGTCGTTTGCAAGAATATGAGCGCATCAAAACAGCTGCTGAGAATTTAGATCAGCTACCTAGGATGGAGCGAGACTGGGTACCAGCGAGTGCCGATGTGTCAAAATTAGAATTAGTACGGCCGTATCCCTCGGTTGACTTAAAAGAAATTTTACTTTCTTTTAAAGAAGTTTTAAGGCGCGTCGATTTGCAAACCATGCATACGATCCAGCGAGAAGTGTTAACCGTTCGAGAAAAAATGTCGCGAATACTAAGCAATTTAGAAGGCGAAGCATTCCTTGATTTTGTGGGCTTTTTTGATATGTCAGAAGGACGTTTAGGGATTGTGGTAACTTTTTTGGCTATTTTAGAATTAGTAAGAGAGACTATGATTGAATTAGTGCAAAGTGAACCGTTTGGACCAATCTATATAAGGGCAGCTGGATGTCAATAGAAATGAATCTACAAGCGTTATTAGAAGCTATTTTGTTAGCGGCAGCAAAGCCTTTAACAGAAGAGCAATTATTGAATTTATTTGAGGAAGAAGAAAGGCCGTCTATCGATGTATTACGCGAAGCTTTACAGGATTTGAAACATGCGTTCGAAACGCGCGGCATAGAATTAATAGAGGTCGCCAGTGGATATCGTTTCCAAGTCAAACAAAAATGGGTTCCCTGGGTCAGTAAATTATGGGATGAAAAACCGCAAAAATATTCACGTGCATTGTTAGAAACATTGGCCTTAATTGCATATCGACAGCCCGTTACGCGCGGCGAAATAGAAGATATTCGAGGTGTGGCAGTCAGCACCTCCATTTTCAAAACATTGTTAGAGGATCGCGAATGGATTCGTATGGTAGGGCATAAAGAAGTGCCGGGTAGGCCTGCATTATTTGCAACAACTAAAGGGTTTTTAGATTATTTTGGATTAAAGAGTTTGCAAGAACTGCCTTCTTTACCCGATATTATGAATTTGGAAACGGGCAATGTAGACTTGTTAGAGCAGTCACTACCCATACCCGAAATAGCACCACAATTAACAGTAGAATGTCTCGAAATGGCAAAAATGGAAGAAATAGAAGATGTTGAAGCCGAATAAAGAAAAATTACAAAAAGTATTAGCGCGAGTTGGATTAGGTTCTAGACGTGAAATTGAGCAATGGATTGTCGTTGGCCGTATTAAAGTAAATCGTGTGATTGCGACATTAGGCGATCGTGTGGGGCTTGAAGATAAAGTTGAACTGGATGGCCGTCCGGTACGTCTTCAAGGAGAAGAAGAAATTCCACAAAAAGTTATTATTTACCATAAACCTGCCGGTGAAGTGTGTAGTCGTCATGATCCAGAAGGGCGCCCCACCGTATTTGATGCTTTTCCTAAAATACGTGGCAAACGATGGATTTTGATTGGCCGCTTAGATTTTAATACATCAGGGCTTTTATTGGCGACGACCGATGGTGAATTGGCGAATAGGTTGATGCACCCCTCATCAGAAATTGAGCGAGAATATGCTGTGCGCATTGTGGGTAGAATGGATGCGCACGTTGCGGAGCGTTTAAAACGGGGTGTAAAGCTGGAGGATGGACCTGCGCGATTTGATGATATTCGGGATGCTGGGGGTGAAGGCGTTAATCATTGGTATCATGTTATTTTACGAGAAGGGCGTAATCGCGAAGTCCGTCGATTGTTTGAATCTCAAAATTTAAAGGTGAGTCGGTTAATCCGCGTTCGATTTGGCGCTGTCACCTTGCCACGCTACCTTAGAATCGCACAATGTAAAGAAATGGATAAAAAAGAAGTCTCTGAATTACTGGCATC
>DATLWY010000098.1:0-2929 GCA_035576045.1 Gammaproteobacteria bacterium
AAAAAATATTGAATGGCCAGATGAACTTAGGCAAGAATCATCTGTTGAAGTTTTACAAAATCAAAGTGTCATCGCTATTCAGTATCCTGTTTTATCTTACCCAGAAAAGGTTTCTGCTTTCAATATTGAAAAAACCCCTGAGATTTCAGGCGCCTTATTGGGTATTAAAGGCCAATATTTAATCTTCGATAAAGGAGTTTTGAATATTCGAAATTTGACGGGTTATACGGTTAGGGTACATATAAGCTAAAAAGCTTAAAAAAATGTATAAGAATTTAAACCTGGGAATCCACTGAACCGCGTTTCTTTTACTATAATTTTATATAAAGCTTATTGTATTGCAGATGAGTTACCGGACTGAAAAATGAAAAAATATTGGGGTGGATACGGTCTATTAGAGGTATTGGTCTCGTTGGCCGTGATATCCATAGGCGCCCTTGGATTAACTAGAGCCCAGGTTTCTGCCTTACAAATTACGACAGACGCCCAATTAAGAACAAGTGCCACGATTTTAGTAGATGATATGGCCGGGCGAATCCAGGCTAATGCTGGTGAGGCTTGGCAAGGGGTGAACAGTGGCTACCATACCGGGGCTCCTTCTTTAAATACCAACTGTTTGAGTACTACCGGAAACATCTGTACGGGAAATCAAATGGCTAAGCACGATTTAGCAGATTGGAATGCGTTAATTGCGAGCACTTTTCCTGCAGCGAGCAATGCGATTGGCATTGTGTGTTTGGACGCAACACCAGGTAATCCCACACAGGCTTGCACCCCACCGGGCACTAATCCCAATCCCGTGATTTTTACTCTTAAAATATTTTGGAAAAGCTGGAAAAACAGGGGCACTACGACTTTTGATCAAAGTGTTATCAGTATTGTAGCACCGCCTTTACAAAGATGAGCAGATCATTGAGCAAAAATAAGCGTCATTATCAGGTTTCTGGAGTTACTTTAATCTCTCTGATAGTCGGAGTAGCGGTTAGCTCTTTTTTACTATTAATGGTGACTCAGTTAGCCATGATTTCAAAACGAAACTACAATCAAAGTCAAAACCTCATTGAATTAAGCGATAATGCACGAGAAGCGATGGCATTTTTAACAAAAAATATTCAAATGAGTGGTTTTGGGATTATGCAACCAGTCGCTGCGGATTTCTTGCAGTTAAACAGTACTTCTTATGCCGGGCCACCGCCCACAGGCGGGTCAGACCAGTTAAAGGATTGGGTCTATATTGGTTATTATCAAGAAAATCCCAGCCCTAATCGGTTATTTCCGAATGAAGTGATTATGAGCGGCGCAACACCTGCAAGCTGTGCAGCGTCGGTGAGTGCGAACTTGCCTACAGTACAATTTTTTGGATTGCAGTCTTGTGGTCAATGCTGGACTCCGAATCCTGCAAATAGCGCTTTTGATAAAACGCTTTTAACCATGAATCCTGCAGATACTACCGCAACGTGTTGTAACCCCTTGGGCGCAAGTTGTACGCCACCGACGGCTGGAAATTGCGGTATCTATAACTGTGGTGGCAGTCTTCAAAATGCCGTTTATCAAAAAATGATGCAAACGGTTTGTGTCGGTAAAAATTGCCCTGGGGCGGATGCGGCATCTATGCCCAGTGGAGATTCTTTAACTGTTTATTTTTCAAATCCAGGACCGGGGCTTATGGCCACTTTTACAGAGAGTGATGTGCCTGCAGCAACAACACAACCACCCGCCGCATTGTCTTCTTATACTTTTTATGCAGACTCGGTAACGGCAACTTTAAAGGCAAAAGATTCGTTTACAAATTTAACGTATAATATGGCGAATAATGTTGAGTATATGGCGGTATTGGTGGGGGAAAGTGATCTGTATTCTTCTGTTAATATAGGCACTACTTATTCTGTACCCAATATGAGCCGCTTTGTTACCTATAATACAGCAAATTTATACCCGTATCGTATTACAGCCATTCGTGTTGCGATTATCGTTCGGTCTCAAGATCAAATTTTGCCTGTAGCGTCTTCCAATACGACCTTGCAAGTTTTGCGCGGGAATAATGGAAATTGGATAACCTATACGGCACCGAGCGATCGGTATTTACGAAAAGTATTTACTAAAACGATCTATTTACAGGGATACGGATTGCCTGCGTATCGAATGCATTGTGTGCAGGCAGGAGGATCTTGGTATATGAAAACGGGAGGCATTCCTTATGCAACCACGTGGATGGCAAATGATCAATGTTGTGGCGGGTCACCTTGTACCGCTTATACTCAAAGTACATGCGAAACACAAAGGATGACAGGTGCGTGTTGGTAGGATTCAAGGATGATTAGGTACAAAATAGGGAGTGTAAGCAATGAGTGAACTGAATAAATGGCCGTGGGAAAAGGGCAATATTTTGGTAATAAGCATTGTATCGTTGGTGGTTTTAGCAGGACTCAGTGTTGCCATTCTATCAACAAGTGTGAGCGAAAAAAAGCTTGCGGGTAATGAACAAGAACAAGGCTTAGCAAACCAAGCAGCAGAGTATGCTGTGGCAATGGGTAAAAAAGACTTGTCAGAAAAATGGGCAGTGGGCATGTGCGAATGCGAAACCTCACCTTGTTCGTGCCCGACCAGTGCGCCTTGGGTATGGTTAACAGCACAATTCGTTAACGCTAATCCGGTCGATTCATCTGATACTTGGTGGAATAATTTTGGTACAGCAGTTGCTAAACCCAATGCCCAATTATTTAACGCACCGCAATACGTTATTATTGATTTGGGTTGTGATGCGGTTGCTAATACGATGCGGTTTCGTATCGTGGGTAGAGGTGTGGGGATAAAACAAGAATCTGTGGCGTTTTCGGATGTGACTTTTTCGATGCCGTTTAATAAACAAAACGTAACTGCTCACCCAATCATCAATCAAATTTACCAGCCAGTGCCATCTGAATTGCAA
>DATLWY010000099.1:0-18928 GCA_035576045.1 Gammaproteobacteria bacterium
GTTTAAAGCATCTGCATGATGTCGCCAAGGCATCTCATAATTTGATTTTCCAACAATTTCATATCTGTTTTCAAAACCAGCGGCTTTCGCTTGTAGATCATTACTTCCTAAAAAAACATTATTCCGATCTAGCCAATATACATGACCAGGCAAATGCGCTATGATACTCTCAAGTGATACATTTAATTTTTTTCCCTCCATCTGAACACCCCATGTAAAATAATACCTAAAGATAAAAGTCTTTATATTTGAACATCAAATCATCAAGTTAATTTTACCATTTAATTGCCAAAAAAACAATAGAATATCAGCAAAATATAGGCAGCGGTTTAATAGCGCAATTTACGTTGGCACGCCATATGTAAAAATAGGATTAGTAATTTTTTTGCCGCCTGCACTTTCAGATGAGTATTGATGAGTTGTAAACCCGGGAATTAAAACTCTTATTGCATACCATCCCTCTATAGCACAAGGTAAATCCGCAACAAGCAATGGTTTTTTTTTAATATTGAGATTTTTTTTAATTTCTTCTAAAAGAACACTTGGAGTATATTCGAGACTATGCAATGGATGTTCAAAAAAAGGCAACTTATATAGTCTCTCTAAATACGTCCGTATCTGTTCGACTACATCAGGCTTTCTCCAATTATCATATATTATACATTCTTGAGCACCATTCTTATTTAAAAACTGCTGCCGTATTTGTAAGCCTTCCACTAATGATTTTTCCACCGCTTCTAAAAGCGTATAGCCTGATCCAGTTCCTCGACTAAAAAAATGGTTTTTTTTGTCGTGTATAAAAAAATGAACGATAGGTAATGTAGATTTTAATCTATAAACAATACACCAATAATCTAACTGATTGTTATTCAAGTGATTAAGCAAAAAAGTAAAATTGTGCATCGAAGTACTTAATTGATCAGAAATATGTGAGAAATCCAAGGCAAACCCAGCTTTTTGAAACAAAAAAAAATTATATAAATCATCACGTTCGAATAATTCTAAAGTGCCATTAATGACAGCTTTCTTATAATCACTATGCACCGCTAAACCACCTGTTGATGAGGTTGTTACATCGTATTGTAGTTCCGGGGCTTCATAAGGAAAAGGAATTAAACATTCTGGCACTAGACAAATTTTATTCGGATTAATCTCATCTCTTACTTCATATAAAGGCAGTGCTATTTTTTCTGAAGCTAAATATTTTGTCCATTTGGATCCAAAGGGATGAAATTGACTAATATTGTAATACTTTCGCTTGTTTGTTATTCTTGGTTTATTACGTTTAGATATTCCTCTATTGCTCTGCCATGCAGAAAACCTTTCGATAGATTCACCTACCAGGCTATAGAGCGCAGTGGTTTCGTTAACACCTTTCCCGCTATTGCCTTCTAGATAATCAATACCTTTGCAAGGTGTGCGACATTTCGAGATATAACCTTCATTCATAGAATCAAAATGATCCATTTTAAAATTTCTAATCAATCCTTTAGACCAAAATTGTGTATCGAAAAATGTTGATTCTGAAACTTTATTTTCTATTAAAGTTGTCCATAAACGAGTTGCTCTATTCTCTTCAACCAAAAAACATGTTTCTGGTGGCGCTTTAACTATCTCCAAAATTGCATCTGCTATTTTTTTAGGGTCAGATATAAGATTTACATAAATACTGGATGGCCAATAATCTTTAAATCCAAGCTCAATCAATTTTTGAGAAAAATGCCAGGTTTTTGTTGCAACATGATATTTTTCTAAATCATCATAAGTTTGAATGATCGGGCCAACATGCGCCCCTTCCGTTGTTTCTCCTACCCATATAATTTGTGTTTTATTCATTAAATCAGCATATATTTTTTTTATAATCTTATTTTCTATTGGCTCTTGGTGAGATAATCTGATTACAAATGGTTTTTTTAATTGGTTGATATTCAAGCTATTTAATATAGTATGCTTATCTGTTACAACTTCCCACTGAATAGATACATCGGATAAGGACAAATATTTTTTTAATGAAAACGCAGATGCTAATAATGAACTATCAGATGCCCAAATCCAATTCAATGAAATATCAGACATCTTCGTTCTTTCGTAGTGCAAAAAAGGATTCTCAATACTGACTTTTTCTTGATCAAACTGATCTATAATGAAGTTATTCTGAATTAAATATTCTAATTTACTTGGGGGAACAGTAGAAAAATTTAAATGGGGTACTTTAATTGTATTTAGTTTATTCCCTAGTAATATATTTTCTTTTTTAATGACCCAAGGTGCCAAATAATATCTGTAGATAGATCTATTAGATAAAACTAAACACCTTGTCATTTTTCATTTTCGAACAAAATCAAATATTCAAACTATTTTGATGCTTGATCATAGATCTTGTGATTGCCGCAAATTGATTCAGGCTCCAACAAGATATGATCGATTTGATAATCTTCGTAACTTGCTAAACTAATTTCTATTGCATTTATATTACTTTCCACTGTTTTTAACTCCTAACATTATGTTATCCGAATAAAATTATACACAAATTGATTTTGAATATGCAAGGATTTTTTTGATTCATAGGCTAACCAAGCTTAACCGAAAATAACCCTATAAAAATCAAGAAATTTATCTTCCTTATAATAATAGACTGAAATAAGAGTAACAATTACAAACTTACAAAAAATTGTGTAAAATACAATCCATTACCTAGTCTAATTGTGGTATAATTGGGTTATCAAACAGAGGAAGTAAAGCATGGAATCCTTTTTTGGGATATCGTTGGTTGACTTTGTAAATATTGTTTTTAGTTTAGGTCTGTTTCTTAATGCAGTTTTGTTTGTACCCCAAGCGCTACGCATCTATCGCACCAAGAATGCTGAAGGTATCTCCCTCATCATGTTTATGGGGTTCCATCTTATGCAGGTTTTTACGATTTGGCATGGTTATCTGGTAGAGGATTATGCCTTAATGATCGGCTTTTTGTTAAGCTTTTTCACTTGCGGTATGGTGACTTGCTTAGCATTGAAATATAGAAGTCCCAAAAACCTAAGGACTGCCTATTCTGTGAATAATGACGGTTTGGAAGCTATTTAAATGAAGAATAAAAAAGACACTATCTTAATCGTTGAAGATAACGCATTAGTCGCTGAATTCACCAAAATTAATTTTACTAATCTAGATTGCGATGTGGATATTGCGTTAGATGGAAAAACCGCGCTTGAGTATGCAAAACAAAAGATCTATGACCTGATTCTAATGGATCTGGGTCTGCCCGACATCGACGGTTATACGGTAACTCAAGAAATTCGCTCAAATGAATTACTGCATAACAACGCATTAACGCCTATCGTTGCCTTAACGGCACATATAACAAATGAAGGGCAAGAACGCTGTATTGCCTCGGGTATGCGTGCGATAATCGTTAAACCCTTATTGCAAGAGAAAACGAAATCGCTGCTGAATAACTATGTATGGATAAAAGCTCAAATGTCTGACTCAGCGCTTAATGCTTAAGAACCCGCAATCGTCATTTTATGCACCCAAAGCGAACCCGTAAGAATATTGCTACGGTGATCGATATCGTTACCCACAGCCACTAAATGTGCAAACATCTCTTTTAAATTGCCTGCAATGGTAATTTCTTCGACGGGATACTGAATTTCACCATGCTCAATCCAAAAGCCTGAAGCGCCGCGAGAATAATCTCCTGTCACTAAATTTATCCCAGAACCCATGAGTTCTGTCACTAAAAGACCTGTACCCATTTCTTTAATTAAATCGGACAAATCTTGATCGCTATGCGAGATCATCACATTACGAACCCCACCGGCATTCCCCGTCGTCTTTAACCCCAATTTGCGAGCAGAATAACTACTTAAGACATAACTGTTTAATACCCCTGCTTCAACGAGAGTACGCCGCTTTGTTGCTACCCCTTCTTGATCAAAAGGCGCGCTCCCTAACCCTTTCAGTAAATGCGGATCCTCTTGAATATGTACAAACTCAGGAAAAACAGATTTACCTAAATAGTCAACTAAGAAAGAAGATTTTCGATAAAGATTTCCGCCCGAGATGGCAGAAATAAAACTGCTTAATAAGCCGCCTGCAATTTCAGCAGAAAATATGACTGGCGATTCACAGGTCTTCATTTTTTGGGCATTTAAACGTCGAAGTGTCCGTAACGCAGCATTTTGCCCCACCGCCACACGCGATTCTAATTCATGACCATCGCGTGCAAGAGTATAATCATAGTCTCTTTGCATTAAGTCATTTGCTTTTGCTATCACCGTACAATTCAGCGCGTGTAGCGTACTCGGATACGCTCCCATAAATCCCTGGGTATTAGCATAAACACAGTATCGACTATGGGTTGAAAAAGTAGCGCCTTCTGAATTGATAATTCTGGTATCAAACGCGCGTGCGCTGGCTTCGCACTCTTTAGCCCATAACACCGCTTGCTCGGGGGAAACTGCCCATGGATAATACAAATCTAGATCGGGACTATTTTTGGCCAAACATTCCACATCGGCTAAACCAGAACAGGGATCTTCTTCGGTGTACGTGGCAATGCGACATGCGGCCTCTAGAGAAGCGGTTATGGCTTCTTTGCGAATGTCGGATGTCGCAACAGAACCCTTCTTTTTTCCCTTAAAAACGGTGATATCTAATGATTTATCGCGATTAAATTCAATCGTTTCGGTTTCACCCATTCGAACGGTTGTCGATAAACCCGATTCATAAGAAATCGCCGCCTCTGCTGCATCTGCACCCAACGCTTTCGCCTTTTTTAGAACATCAGCGACGATCGATTTTAAATTGTCCCATTCTGGATTCATTGTTCAGTTCCCCCTACCGTGAGTAAATCTATTTTTAAAGTAGGTTGGCCAACACCAACGGGAACACTTTGTCCCTCTTTACCGCAGGTACCTACACCCTGATCTAGCTGAAGATCATTTCCGACCATGGAAACCTGTTTTAAAATCTCTGGACCACTCCCAATTAAAGTTGCGCCTTTCACGGGTCTGGTAATCTTTCCATTTTCAATGAGATACGCTTCGCTTGCACTAAATACAAATTTTCCAGAGGTGATATCCACTTGACCACCTCCAAAACTAACCGCATATAAGCCTTTTTTAACAGATTTGATAATTTCTTCCGGAAAGTGATTGCCTGCATGCATATAGGTATTTGTCATCCGTGGAATGGTTAAATGGGCATAAGACTCGCGTCTACCGTTACCGGTTGATTGTACACCCATTAAACGGGCATTTAATTTATCTTGTAAATACCCTTTTAAAATGCCATTCTCAATTAATGTGGTGCATTGCGTTGGCGTGCCTTCATCGTCTACATTAAGAGAACCCCGACGACCCATTATCGTACCATCGTCTACGACGGTACAGAGCGGGGAGGCTACGCGCTCACCAATTCTACCTGCAAATGCAGAACTCCCTTTGCGATTAAAATCGCCTTCTAAACCATGCCCAATAGCCTCGTGCAATAATATGCCTGGCCAACCTGGTCCAAGAACAACCGGCATCATGCCCGCCGGTGCTGGATCTGCTTCTAAACTCACTAATGCCTGACGAACGGCTTCTCTCGCATAATTCAACCCTAAATCCGATTCTAAAAATCGCGTATATTCAAAACGCCCACCACCCCCATGGCTTGCTTGTTCCCGTCTGCCCTTTTCTTCCACAATCACACTGACATTCAATCGAACTAAAGGACGGACATCTGCAGAAAAAGTACCATCACTGGCAACAATTAAAATAATGTCATGAGAGCCCGCCAGATTTACCACCACTTGTTGAACGCGTGGATCTGCTTTTCTGGCTTCTGCATCTAAACGCCTCAGCAAAGCAATTTTTTCGGCATCGATCATGGATTCTAAAGGATTATCGATGCCATACAAAGACTGTGCAACGGGTGCTTTGTGCCAGGCCTGTATTCGGTTCTGCCCCCCCGTACCCGCAATCGTTTTTGCAGCCATCGCTGCTTGTTCTAAAGCAGGCAAAATAATATCGTCAGAATAAGCAAAACCCGTTTTTTCACCCGTCATGGCGCGAACACCCACACCATAATCAATATTGTAATTCCCGCCTTTAATAATACCGTCTTCCAGTACCCAGGATTCCTGACGTGAATTTTGAAAATAAAGATCGGCGTGATCAACCGCATTGCCTAACACATTGCCTAACACGCGTTGCAGTGCTTGCTCAGAAAGCCCTGCAGGCTCTAGCAAAACGCCGCGAGCAATCTCTAAATGATGCTGATCTACACTCATATTCTCAGTTCCTTAAATAATAATTTTACCGTGTGTCTCTGGAAAACGTCCTGACCTTATGAGACAATAACAAACATTATGAGAACCCTACAATGCCCAAATTGCCAAAAACCGGTGGAATGGACAAGTGCGTTTCCTTTTCGCCCTTTTTGTTGCGAACGGTGCCGTATGCTCGATCTGGGCGCTTGGGCTGATAATCGTTATAGCATCCCTATTAAAGCATCTGTAGAAACTGAAGATATGCAAAATTCAGAAAATGATTCTTAACTGTGTAAATATATAGGCATATAAAATTATGTTTTTCCTTAAATTTAAATTACCCAAAATCAATTTATCTATCCAATTGGTTAGTGTTCTTGTTTTTGCCTTGTTGTTTGGCTCCTGGCTACCAGAAACCGTGCAATCTTCCTGCTACGCGATTAGCCTCACCCTGAAAAGCATTTTATCATTTGTATTACCTGCGGTAATTTTTAGCTGTTTGTTCTCTTGCCTATTAACTTTTAAAGGCAAAAAAGCCATTGGGTTTATGCTTGGCCTTTTAGTCATTGTTTGTATTTCAAATTATCTTTCTACTTTAATTGCTTACGGCATAAGTTCCCTTAAGTTAGTGGCTTTAAATTTAAACACAGTGGATAGCACGTTACCCATCAAAGAACTCCAACCGCTGTGGCATTTTGAATTGCCAACTTGGCTCCCCAATGATTACGCTTTGTATCTGGGATTTGGATTAGGGGCCATATTTACTTTTTTTCCAACGCCCAGAATATTGAGGTTAAGCGCGCAAGCAAAAAATTCTGTTATCTGGTTTCTTGAAAAATGCTTTATTCCTGTGTTACCGCTTTTTGCATTGGGATTTATTTTAAAAATGCAATACGATGGTACATTAACCCAAATTATTGAATCTTATTTATTATTATTATTTATTATAGTTGGTATTTATGTGACTTATTTGTTGTTTTTATTTGGGCTGGCCTCGAATTTTAAACTTAAACTTTGGTTAAACTATCTCAAAAATATTTTCCCGGTTGCCTTGATGGGCTTTTCAACCATGTCGAGTCTTGCCACCATGCCCGTTACGCTAAATGCCGCCGAAAAAAATACAGGCGCTATTGATATCTCGCGTGCGGTGATCCCAGCAACCGTTAATACGCATATGGTAGGCGTCAGTATTGCCATTCCACTAATGGCTTTGACAATTCTTTTAGGTTATGGACATCCGCTTCCCAGTTTTGGCACCTACTGTCTTTTTGCTTTAAAGTTTGTGATAGCCCAACTCTCGGTTGCTGCTATACCGGGGGGCGCAATTCTTGTGATGCTTCCTACATTAGAAACACATCTGGGGTTTACAGGTGAGATGTCCGCGCTCATTACAGCTTTATATATCTTATTTGACCCGGCCGTTACCATTACTAATGTATTGGGTAATAGCGCCTTGGTGATCTTTATCTCTAAGTGGTTTAAAGGCTTTACAACAACCGAAGATAATAAACCAATAGGCCAAACAAATCCGATTAATCAACCTTTATAATACCGCAATGGAACTACTTATTGATTATTAGAATTGGATGAGCGCGACACTATCGGATTATTGGGAAATGCAACGGATCAAAATAAGGCAAATTGAAAAATAAGCAGAGATTTGCAAATCCAACCAGAGGGGAATCATGGATCAAAATTTATTTGAATTTGTAATGAAAGCGATAACAAGTACACCCGCCTGGGTTTGGGCTATATTTATTTATCTGTTGTTGGTTGGATTAAAAGCGACTCGTAATCGCGTCATTTATTTACCTAAGCTTTATATTGTTCCCATTATATTAATTGTACTAAAATATAAAATATTCATTTCCGGAAATTACTTTGATATCGCGGTCTATATATTATTTTTATGCATAGGATTAGGCGTTGGTATTTTGTCTGTACTGAGAACCCCTCTTAAATTTTTCAAGAATTTAAAATCGATTGAATTGCCTGGAAGTTACTCTACCCTTATCGTTTTATTCTTATTCTTTTCCGTAAAATATATCTTTGGATATTTGCAAGCATCGAATCCAATAATAGCTAATCAATATGCGTTCCTCGAACTCTCTATTGAAGCAGTATTTTCAGGTTATTTTTTAGGAAGGACGTTGTGTTATACGTATCGGCTTTATCAGTAAAGCTTTACGGTTATGGAACAGTGTATTTTTTGATGAATTGATAAAAATCAGATGACGCGTTTATATTACCCTGTAAAATAGCAGGTAGGGTATAGGGATGCTCTCTACTGATACGTTCTTGTAAATCATTCGCTTTAGAAACATCTGTTTTAAAAATCATTAAACATTCAGAAGATTGTTCAATTTTCTCTTCCCATGCATAAATGGATATAGCATTGGGTATAATGTTGACACAGGCTGCATATTTTTCTGTCACCATCTGTTTTGCTAATTTTTCTGCATCTTGTAAAGACCCAACAGTTGTGTAGAGAATGGCAATTTCACGCATTTTTTCCCTCGCTCGGCAATATTTTCCAGGTAGGACACCCATTTTTTGTCTGGTGATTACTCTAAAGCATCGTTAAGCTGGCCTATCAACCGTAGCTTTGGCGAAGGCTGGCGGAGAGGCAGGGATTCGAACCCTGGGAGGGGGGATACCCCTCAACGGTTTTCGAGACCGCCCCGTTCGACCGCTCCGGCACCTCTCCTAAAACTGGCGTTTAACGTTCGGGGATTCGGTACTCCGAACTAAAAGAATCTGCATTGACATCAGAAGGTATTTGAATGGTTGGATAACATTCAGCATTTTTATAATCATTCGAACGATCACGAAACCATTTGTTATCGCCGCCGCATCCAGATACCATTATGCTAAGGCTTAAAATGATCATAACACTATTGAAACCTTTAAAATTGATTAGCTGCATTAAATAACTCCACTCACTTCCATCGCTTCTCTAACAACCTCATGATATTGATCTGCAAGCGGTGTTAGCGGTAAACGGATACCCTCTTCGATTAAACCCAATTGTTGCACTGCCCATTTTACAGGGATGGGGTTTGGCTCTACAAATAATGCTTTATGTAACGGCATTAAACGCGTATTTAACTCCCCGGCCAATTGCACTTTGTTGGACAATGCCGCCGTGCACATCTCATGCATGAGCTTAGGTACAACATTTGCGGTTACCGAGATATCACCATGGCCGCCTTGTAACATAAAGGCAAGCGCACTGGCATCATCACCTGTTAATAAATTAAACTTTTTATCGCACACTGAAACTAATTCTTTACCTCTGGCTAAATCGCCTGTTGCATCTTTGATGCCAATAATATTGGAAATATGCGATAAGCGTACAACCGTCTCTGACAACAAATCACACCCCGTACGACTGGGGTTATTATATAGAAGAATAGGAATGGATACGGCTTCTGCCACGGCACGGTAATGCTGATATAATCCTTCTTGTGTGGGTCTGTTGTAATAAGGCGTAACGATTAAGCAAGCGTCCACCCCCAATTCCATTGCTTGTTCTGTTTCATATATTGTTTGAAGCGTCGCGTTTGTACCCGTGCCTGCAATAATAGGAATGCGACCCGCAGAAACTTCTACAGCCAACTTGATGATTCTATACCTTTCGCTATCTATGATGGTCGGCGATTCGCCTGTGGTACCCAGTACCACAATAGCATTTGTACCTGCTGCAATATGGGTTTCTATAAGAGAACGAAATCGTGATGCATCGAATTCGCCAGTCGCCGTCATTGGCGTGACTAATGCCACGATACTGCCCTGAAACATTGAAAAAATCCTCTGAATAAAATTTAAAAATCTGAAAAACTATAAATCTAAGACTGCTTATTGTACTTAAAAATCGTTTTATAAGCAAAATGAAATTTAGTAATTTAACTTTCACTTTATTTTGTTTAACACTGTTTAGATCAATTGTCCTCAAAATTACAGTAAGAAAATACGCTTTAATTTGTTAAACTAAAAAAGCAAAGCAGAGAGGTATTGCACAGATGGCTTCTATTCAAAATTATTTAGTTTTATTGGCCATTGGTTTAAATCGACCGGATATTATCAGTGAACTGTCCCGCACCTGTTGGCAGTGTGGTTGCAATCTGTTGAATACTAAAAGCAACCTTTTAGGCGAAGATCTTGCTATTGTAATGTTTTTATCGGGCAATTGGGGTGCTATCGCTAAGATGGAAACAGCACTTTCCAGCTTAGAGCAAAAACTAGGTCTCTCTATTCAAGCACGTCGTACCCAAGAACCCAGTTTCATGGGGCAATCGATGCCTTACACGATTCAACTGGTCGCCATTGATCGCACAGGGATATTGACTGAGATTTCTGACTTTCTTTTAGAGCACGGGGTTCAAACAGAAGAGCTTTCTTCGCATACTTATGTCATTCACCCGGGTACGCGAATGGCTTCACTGCATTTTAAAATTAACATCCCAGAAAAAGTACATCTTGCAACGCTACGCGAAGAATTTATGTCATATTGTGATGATAAAAACCTGGAAGGTTTTATGGAGCCGCTAAGGCCATAATCAAAATTTGCCCCGAAGGTTTTTACATCAAAGACAACAAGAGACAGCTCTTTTTTTAGTAATATAAGCCTAGGGTCTAGGAGTCAAGAAAATGGATCCCTTAAGATGCTCCTTTAATCCGGATTCCCAATTCCTTCAACTGCTCTTCTGAAACCGAGGAAGGCGCAGACGTTAAAGGACAGCTAGCTGTTTGTGTTTTAGGGAAAGCAATTACATCACGAATAGACGTCGCGCCTGTCATTAGCATGATCAAACGATCGATCCCAATAGCTAAGCCACCGTGTGGCGGGCAACCATATTTGAGCGCATCTAACAGGAAGCCAAATTTTTCTTGGGCTTCTGTTTTACCAACACCCAAAATATCGAAAACCGCTTGTTGCATTTCGGGTGTATGAATTCGAATCGAACCACCGCCCAACTCTATACCGTTAAGCACAATATCATAAGCGCGAGCTGTAGAATGACCTGGATCGGCTTCTAATTTTGCGATGTCGCTCACACTCGGTGTTGTAAACGGATGATGGACTGCCTGCCAACGTGTTCCCATTTTATCACGCTCGAACATGGGAAAATCAACAACCCATAACGGCCGCCATTCACCTTGTAAAAGCCCTAAATCCTGTCCCAACTTATTGCGAAGCGCCGCTAAAGAATCATTAACGATTTTAGAGTGATCTGCGCCAAAGAAAATGATATCGCCTGTTTTAGCGCGTGTGCGTTCTAAAATAGCTTGGAGAACGTCATCCGGCAAAAATTTTAAAATAGGCGATTGCAAACCTTCTCGGCCTTGTTCTCGTTGATTGACTTTAATATAGGCAAGCCCTTTTGCGCCATAAAGACTCACAAAATGCGTACAATCATCGATTTCTTTACGCGAGAGCGTTTCTACCCCACCTGGGACAGACAAAGCCGCAACACGCCCCCCTTTATCTTTTGCAGGGTTCGAAAATACTTTAAATTCGACATCTTGAACCAAATCAGAAATTTCTATGAGTTCCAGAGGATTACGTAAATCGGGTCTATCGATCCCAAAACGATCGATTGCTTCGCGATATGTCAAACGCGGAAAGGGATCAGGTAAAGTAACCTCTAACAATTCTAAAAATAATTTTCGGATTAATGTTTCTACCAGTTGCATAATCGCCTCTTCATCCATAAAAGAGGTTTCTATATCCAATTGGGTAAATTCAGGTTGTCTATCCGCGCGCAAATCTTCATCTCTAAAACAACGCGCAATTTGGTAATAGCGATCAATCCCAGACATCATCAACAATTGTTTAAACAACTGCGGAGACTGGGGCAGTGCAAAAAAAGATCCGGGTTGTGTACGACTGGGCACTAAATAGTCACGTGCACCCTCTGGGGTTGCCTTCGTTAGAATAGGTGTTTCAACATCCAAAAAGCCGTGGTGATCAAAAAAGCTCCGCATAATGCGAATCGCATCCGTGCGAAATTTTAATCGATAAAACATTTCTGGACGACGCAAGTCTAAATAGCGATATTTAAGCCGCACTTCTTCCGAAATATTTTGGTGCTCATCAGGATAAAACGGTAAAGGTGAAGCAACGCTAACAATCTCGAGTGCCAATACTCCCAATTCAATTTTTCCCGCAGGTGAATTTTTATTTTCGGTACCTTCCGGGCGTAATCGAACTTCACCTGTAATGCAAACCACATATTCTTTTCGAATTTGTTCCGCTTGTTGAAATAGGGCGCTGGTTTGTTCTTGTGGCGAAAAAACAGCCTGCACAAGACCTGAACGGTCGCGAATTTCTACAAAAATAAGCCCGCCTAAATCGCGGCGATAATGTACCCATCCGCAAATCGAAACTGTTTTTCCAACTGAAGTGTCATTCAACTCAGCACAATAATGGGTACGCATAATCTTTTCCTAAATTATAAAATAATGATCGTGGCTTATTATACCGATGTTTCTGTTTTTGAAGCATTGGAAGTCGTAGCATTGACCGATTCGCTCGTGTTTGGTGCACTACTGACAGGCTGGGTACTCGTTGAGGGCGCATTTGAGTCGACCACACTTTTCTTTTTGTCGTTGTCTTTCTTAGGATTTGTTTCATAGCCTGTTGCATACCAGCCATCGCCCTTTAACTGAAATCCAGTCGCTGATATCAATTTTTGCAGCGTGGGTTTAGCACAGGTGTGACACTCTATTAAGGGAGCATCTTTCATTCCCTGAAAAACCTCTAATTTCGCACCGCACGCCGTACAAGCATATTCATAAATTGGCATATGACATTTTCCTCATTTTCGTAATTCTTCCCACATCACACGCATTTTTTCTTCTTCGGCATGATTTACGCGTTCAACGCTTTTCTTTTCCATGTTTGAGGTGGGGCTTTCTAATTTGCGCCAACCGCCTTTAGGCTTTCCACCTATATACGTATCTTCTTCAAGAGCTTCGTTACGACAATTGATTTGGCCTTCTTGCCACCCTCTGGCATACAAAGCGTCTTTTTCGAAACGCGTACCATTTTTGCGATACACAAAGCGTTTATCACCCGCCAATCGTCGACCCGCAGAGCAACCATCCACGTAGCCCGCCACATACGCTGGTGGGCTACCTTCACTCAGCATAAATGACTGTTTATTCAACAGAAATCGCTCAGGACTTAGACCACCCACACAGCCGGTTAAAAAGGCTGCGGCAACAAACATAATAACATATGGCTTGAGTTTTGTAACTTTCATATCTTTTATACCTTTCATACCAGGCACCTGGGTTAAACATCCGATTGTTAATTGATCTAATGAGAGTAGCATTTTTTGATGGACGATCAAAGAGGGTTTTCAATTCTGGAATTATGTACAGTTATTTTAATACTGAGCTTTATCACGACCTTTGCAATTCCCGCTTTCTCACAGTTTTTAATGCGTGGAGAACGCGCTATGGTGCTCGATAGAGTCAAAGCGGCAATTGAATTCGCCAAACAAGAAGCGTTTACACGGGGTAAAACTATTACAATCTGTGCCAGCATCAATCATAGAACCTGTCACGCCAATGACTGGAGCGCCGGGGTTATCATTATTGAAATGGACGAACAACTGCCCCGTACTCCTTCAAACTTATTGTATGTTTTTCCAAAACTACAACACGGTAAATTGAACTTTGATCAATTTGGTACTTATTTAAACATAACCGCGGATGGCATGACCATTAACAACGGTACATTCATTTATTGTCCTAAAAATGGTGATAGACGAGAAGCAGACGCACTGATTATTAATAATGCCACGCGAACTTATCGACCTACACAGAAAAACCGTTTGGGAGTATTATTAAAAAATGTCGGCACCGCTGAAGAAACGCCTCTTAGCTGCCGATAAGATTCTTATGCAAAACACGCTTTCCAAACGAATGCTTTCTGGGTTTACAACGACTGAACTCATGATTGTAGCAGCGCTAATTACCATTTTAACAGCCCTCGCTGTGCCAAATTATTCAAGTTATCTTGCCAATAACCGCGCTGCTAATCTTGCTATGCAAATTAATACGGCTTTGCGTTTGGCAAAAAATGAAGCGCTCCATCGGCACCTGAGTGTAGAACTTTGCGCCATTGCAAGCGCAGGTGGTGTTGCGTGTGATAATACAGCCAGTAATTGGCAATTTGGATGGCAAGTCGCCGTACTACCGCTCGATACGATTGTTTATACTTACGTTCCAAATACACCAAGCGCAATAACCATTGTGCCCGCATCGAGCATTACTTTTTCACCGAATGGGTTCCCAAGCCCCCAAGCCTATACCATTACTATTAAACCACCGGGGTGTACGCGAGGCTACATTATTAGCTTTAATGCAACAGCAGCAAATGGACAATTGAAAACGCAAACGACCCCTTGTCCTTAATCAAATTTAATTGGAGACCCCCTAAATATGAAATGGATATTAAAAAATCGAAAAAATGACCTAGGCTTTTCATTAATAGAACTCATGATCGTTGTCGGAATCGTTGCGATTCTCGGCGCTATTGCCTTTCCCAGCTACAATCGCTACATTCTTAAATCCAGGCGTTCTGAGGCCATGATTAATTTGGTAAAACTCCAAGCCGCTTATGAAGAATTTAATGCACAAAATAATACGTATCCTACAAGCAATACGTTACCACCGGCGACTGTTTCACCGATTCCTTCGACAATGTATTATTCGTACACTTCAGCAACAACAGCCGCAAATTACACCATCACGGCCACCGCCATTGTGGGAACTAGCCAAGTAAATGATGTCGAGGGAGCTATTGCTTGTTCCACAATGACCATAAATAATGTTGGTACTCAAACCCCAGCCACCTGTTGGAGCCAATAAAAATATGCGCTGTTTGTATCTTGAAATGTAATGGGTATAGAACTACCATTCATGAGTTACATAAACAGATTAGAAGGAGATTAAAATGCAAGAATTCAAGATTGACAATATAGAATCACTCGCTAAATTTTCCGCGCTTTCAACTAAAGACCTTGTGGAATTAGAGACGCTTACTTTAAATGGCATTGCACTGGATACATTAGATACGAATCAGTTTGAAGCATTTTGCAAAGCACTTTTTCAATGTCAAAAGCTACGAAAACTTGAATTAATTAAGGTTAAGCTAAACACCCTAAGTGAAGATCGATTTAAAGCATTAAGAGAAGCCCTCTCTCCCTGTTCAGAACTAGAAATACTTGGTTTATTTAATAATGAGCTCGGCAGCGTAAAGGAAGCTTGCTTTCCAGAGTTCCGCAAGCTTCTCTTGCAGTTTCCAAAGTTACAAGTTCTTAGATTAGTGGAGCAGAGGCTCTTTGAGTTAAACGAAGCTTGCATTAATGAATTAGAGGTGGCTTCTTCACAATTGGCAAACCTGCAACATCTTGATTTATCTCATAACAGTTTAGCTCCGTTCAATGAAGCTTGCTTTAAAGCATTTTGTAAAGCTCTCTCACAATGCCAACAGTTGCAAACTCTTGATTTATCTGATGGCACTTTAGGTCGGTTAGTTATGAATGGTCGTAAAAGTTCTCAGATAAAGGTATACGAAGATGCGCTAGGAGATGCGCTATCAAAATTACCAGAGCTGAAAGTCCTTAATTTATCTCGCAATCATCTCATGGAAACAATAAGCACAACCGGATTTCTACGCGCCATTTTACGCTCCTTAGCACAAACCCTTCATTTAGATGGAAATTTTACTACAATTTCTGACACTTTTTTTAAATCACACATCGAAGATCTTTTCTCTCAATCCGAAACATTGACAAAGATAACCGGTTTTGAAAAATGTACGAAAGAACAACAAGAAGCACTAAACGCTATTTTCAACAAGAATAAAAAATTCATCGAAGGTATCCAGGATACATTAGATGAGGCATTGGCTCCCTCTCAGTTCCCCGATACTCTGCAAAGCATTGTTATGGATTATATGTTGCCGCCAAAGACATTACCTAAAGAATATGTCTCCCCACTTGCTTTTAGAAAAAATAGACACGAAGCTAAAGATCAAAAAGAAAATATAGAGCCAAACCTAATGTTGTTTAAAGCGCTAGAAAAAGATAATTACAAGAAAAGCAGAATTGAAGATTTTAAAAACCTATTAAATATTCCTGGTGTTAATATAAACGCTAAGGGAGCAAATGGTCTCACACTATTGCACGCAGCATGCAAAAAGGATGTGCCAATAGCATTTGTTGCGGCATTATTAGAAAAAGGCGCGGATCCGAATCAAAAAGCTGAAGAGCATACTTGTTTAGATTATGCCATTAGAGAAGGTAGGGAGGATATTGTAACACTTTTTATACAGAATCCAATCGTACTTGTGCTAGCTGAAACATTGGAACAAGCTCGGGAAATAATGGATTCTGAGAAAAAAGCAGGCCTTGAAGAAACGGCTAGCGCCACCCTGCGTACGCTTCTTGAAAAAGGATCGGCAAGCAATACCTCAAAGCCATTAGTATGAAAAAGTGCAAGCCGCGCGTAGAATAAATACTGAATTTATATACAGCTTGTAATGCATTACATACTTTATGATACAATTAGTGTAATATATTACATGTTAGGGTATCAGTATGTTTGAGGAACTTCAAAACTTAAGCTATCGGTTTTTAGACATCAAAAATCAAAAATATAGACGTTATTTTATTCAAAATACCCAGTTATCTCAACGTTTATCTATGCTTATTGGACAAAGAGGTATCGGAAAGACGACGACACTGATTCAATATCTACTCGATTTTGCAAAACAAGACCGATTTGATCCCTCTATTTTATATATTCAAGCTGATCACTTCGTAATGGGAAATACCTCTTTGTATGAAATTACCGACTCATTTCATAAACTTGGCGGTAAATTGATTGCTTTTGATGAAATTCATAAATATGAAAATTGGTCTTTAGAATTAAAAAGCATTTACGATACTTTTCCGGATATTAAAATAATTGCTTCTGGAAGCTCGGCTTTAGAAATTCAAAAAGGTTCTCATGATCTTAGCCGCCGCGCAATCATCCATCACTTGCATGGGCTTTCATTCCGTGAATATTTGGAATTACATTACGATCTTTCTTTACAACCTTATGCTTTAGATGAAATTTTAAAAAATCATATTCGAATCTCGAACGATATAATTTCAGCTATACAAGATTCAGGTAAAAAAATATTATCTCATTTTATGGATTATTTAAATTATGGTTTTTACCCCTTTTATAGAGAGGTAGAAAATCTTCCCATTTTTCAAGTATTATTAGAACAAAATATGCATACTACAATTGAATCTGATCTGGTGGCCATTTATGCGCATCTCACGGGGAATAGTCTTAAAAAAATAAAACAGTTACTATCTTTTATCGCGCAATCTGTTCCTTTTATACCTAATTGGAAAAAAATAAAATCTATTGTAGATATCAGCGATGATCGTACACTCAAAACTTATTTCAAATATCTTGAAGATGCTGAACTCATTCAAACTATCTCTAAGGCCACTGAAAAATTAAATAAATTGGAAATTTCTGAAAAAATTTATTTAAATAATTCAAATCAAATGTTTGCATTATCATTTAACAATTGCAATATTGGGACTGTTCGAGAAACCTTCTTTTTAAATACACTTTCAGCGCTATATGATATAAGCTTGCCAACGCAGGGGGGTTTTCTTGTTAATAATCAATTCTTGTTTGAAATCGGGGGGAGAAAAAAAGGGTTCCAACAGTTAAAAGATCTTAAAAACGCATTTCTTGCTTGCGATGATATAGAAACGGGAATAGGTAATAAAATTCCTTTGTGGTTATTTGGTTTTTTGTATTAATCAATTTATTAGCTTAGGGCGGACACGACGGTCAGCCCCTACGGATGTTGGAATACCAGATATTATCCAAAATATTAAAACCTGTACAACTACTCTATATGCCTAAAGCATTTGCAACAATCATTAGCAACTATTTTTATAAACGTTTACGCAAAAAGGATATCATGAACACAACATTCACAATGAAAATATGAATGATTTAAAATCTGATGACATCGTTCGTAAAGCATCAGTAGAGGCGGACCGCCGTGTCCGCCCTTCAAATGTTAATAGATCCTAACATTACGTTTTTTTAAATAACGTTGGGATTAAAAAAACAACGCCTAAACAAATAGCAGAATCTGCCAGATTGAATGCAGGCCATTGCCAATCTTTATAATATAACAAAATAAAATCTATTACGTATCCGTGTATGATTCTATCTACTAGGTTACCAAGCGCTCCACCTAATATCAGGGATAATCCTAAAGCTTCTTTCTTATCTTTAGATGAAAGACGACCTAACCAGACATAAATAATGCTACTCATGACAAGTGCTAGCCCTATAAAAAACCAGCGTTGCCAACCCGCAGCTTGTGCTAAAAAACCAAAGGCAGCACCTGTATTGTGGCTTAAACTTAAATCAAAACCCGGCAATACCTTAATAGAATCCATTAATGTTAAATGCTGAGTGCTTAAATATTTGGCGAGTTGATCCAACCCAATTACAATAGCAGAGATAATTATCCATTGTTTACGCATATTTACGCACTTCCCCTTCTCCGCTGATATTATCAACGCAACGCCCACAAATTCCTGGGTATTCTGTATTTGCATTCACTTCGGG
>DATLWY010000100.1:0-23811 GCA_035576045.1 Gammaproteobacteria bacterium
GCTAAACTTAAGAGTTCTCTTAATGCCACAGCAAACATCGTAAAATCTACCTCAGGCGAATTTTTGAGTTCTGTTATAAAATATTGCCACCGCAAAACCAAGGCATGATGTCTACCAAACCACTTATCAATTAAGTGTTCAGGTTCGTTTAACATATTTTCATTATGTTTCATAATATTAAGGGTTAGATTTCGTTGCTCGCGATCTAAATCATCTCTAAAAGTGGCTCTCGCTAGCGCTTCCCAATAGTTGTTCACGGCCTGACTTTTAATTAATTCGCGAAACCACCCTAATTGTAAGCGCGTACCGACCCCATAATAAATGGTTGCAACTTTTTCAACGGGAAATTTATTGATTCTTGACGCTTCGACAATATCTAATGCAGAAAACAT
The DNA here is from genome assembly GCA_035576045.1 of Gammaproteobacteria bacterium. Lineage (GTDB taxonomy): Bacteria > Pseudomonadota > Gammaproteobacteria > UBA6186 > Azoamicaceae > CADEGZ01. The sequence goes on from DATLWY010000100.1 coordinate 393, forward strand.
AGCGCTCATACAGCCAATACGATAAGCTAAATCTTTTGGAACGCTCACTTGGATTAACTGTTCTGTCATCACTTCTATATCACTGTTATACCCCGCCAAAAATTTTGGTAAAGACGCACTTAACTCCGCAATTTTGGGGGTAAAATAACGAATAATTTCAGCAATATCTACGTTGTCACATCGTCGATTTCGAAGAAACCAACGCGTACCACGTCGGATCAACCGATTAACTTCATGCAACATTTTAAATTGCGTTTCTGCTTCTGTATTGGTTACGGCATCGATAAGATCATACAACTCCTGCGCTTTAAATACCTCGCGTGATATGGCATATGAACGAATAATATCTGGCGGTTCCGAACCTGTTTCATCAATCAAACGACTCACAAAACTAATACCCATCTCGTTAACCACTGCATTACTGAGTTGCGTCGCAATAATTTCTCGTTTCAAACGATGACGTGGCATATATTGTTTAAATCGCAATTGCAACGGTACCGGAAAAGCAAGCTCTAACTCTTTTTGAAAATACATATCTTCCGGCAAATTAGAAGCTAAAAGCGCCTCTTTTAAAACTGTTTTAGAATATGACATTAAAACCGCAATTTCAGGCCGTGTTAATCCTTGCTTTAATAATTTTCGATTAGCAATTTCTTCTTTATCCGGCAAACATTCTAAAGCTCTATCTAATTTACCCGTACGTTCCATTTCTTTTATGAGACGGCCGTGCATTTCGAGGTTATCAACTGTTTGTGAAAGCGCAACACTAATAGCTTTGGGTTGCAATTCATTGTTTTTTAAAACCAGCTCTCCTACTTCCATTTGAACTTCCGCTAATATTTCATTCCTTTGTTTTTCGGTTAAATCGCCCAAATCAACCACATCATTTAATAAAATTTTAATATTGACTTCATTATCTGAGCAATTAACGCCGCCGGAATTATCAATAGCATCCGTATTTAATCGTCCCCCCAACTTAGCATATTCAATACGCCCATATTGTGTAAATCCTAAATTTCCGCCTTCGCCCACCACACGTACGCGTAATTCTGCGCCATTTACACGTAGTCCATCATTTGTTCTATCACCTACTCCCAGGTGAGTTTCGGACTTTGCCTTTACGTAGGTACCAATTCCCCCATTCCATAATAAATCTACTGGTGCTTTTAGAATCACGCGGATAAGTTCCGTCGGAATGATCGTTTCTTGAAAAAAATCCAGCGCTTTTTGAGCTTCTGGTGAAAGGACAATCGATTTTAGCGATCGCGAATACACACCCCCGCCTTTCGAAATAAATGCGTGATTGTAGTCATTCCAAGTTGATCGAGATAATTGAAAAAGCCGTAGTCGTTCTAAAAAAGAAGTTTCTGGATCTGGGTCAGGATCTAAGAAAATATGCTCATGATTAAAGGCTGCTATCAATTTTATTTTTCCAGATAATAACATGCCATTGCCAAACACATCGCCCGCCATATCCCCAATACCAATAACTGTAAACGGCGCCTCGATATCTAATCCGCCTTCATGAAAATGCCGTTTTACTGACTCCCAAGCTCCTCTGGCAGTGATACCCATTTTTTTGTGATCATAGCCCGTTATACCGCCCGAAGCAAAAGCGTCTCCTAACCAAAATCCATATTCTTTAGAAATTGCGTTGGCGATATCCGAAAAAGTTGCTGTTCCTTTATCGGCTGCCACAACTAAATATGGATCATGCTCATCAGAGCAAATTGTATTCGGCGGATTAAGAATTTCGTTATCTTTATAATTATCGGTTAAATCTAAAAGACCTCGGATCAGCGTCTCATAGCAATTGATAACTTCTATCATCATTTGTTCGCGTGTAGCTTCTAGAGGCATTTTTTTAACAACAAATCCCCCTTTAGCGCCCATTGGCACAATAACTGAATTCTTAACCTGCTGCGTCTTCATTAATCCTAAAATTTCCGTTCGGAAATCTTCACGTCTATCTGACCATCGAATTCCACCTCTCGCAACCTTTGCAACTCTTAAATGAATTGCCTCTACACGAGGGGAATAAACAAAAATTTCATAAAGCGGTACAGGCAAAGGAAGTTCTGGTACTTTTTTCGATTGTAATTTAAAAGAAAAATAGGGTTTTGGACTTGCATTCTTAGGATGTCGCATATCTACTTGATAGTAATTTGTTCTAACCGTCGCCAAGATAACGTCCATATAGCGACGTAATATGCGGTCTTCATTTAAATTACTCACATTTTCCAAAGCTTTTTCAATATGTTGTTTTTGAACCAACTGTTGGGATTCAGTGGTGGATTCAATGTATTGTTCCGGATCGAATCTAAATTTAAAGAGTGCTAACAGCATTGCGGAAATTGAGGGATTAGCGGCTAATGTAGCCTCCACATGGTCCTGACTAAACGTAAACCCAGCCTGCCACAGGTATTTAGCATAGGCGCGTAAAACCATAATCTCACGCCAAGTTAACTTTGCGCCTAACACTAAATGATTAAAACCATCGTTTTCTGCAAATCCACTCCAAACAGCATCGAATGCTTCTTGAAAAAAATGCTTTATCTCACCAATATCAAAATATTCCCCTTCTTTATACACCATACGATAATCATTAATCCAGATAGCCGCTGTTCCATTTTTCGGGCTTATTTCATAAGGTCGCTCACTAATAATGCGTAGCCCCATATTTTCTAAAATAGGTACAACATCTGATAACGGGATAGTTGCTCCGCTTCTAAAAAGTTTAAAACGAATAATTTCTTCTGCTTCTTCTAAGGGTCGATATAAGCTCATCGCTAATGGATGTTCATTCGAAAGGGTTTCAAAATATTCAATATCCATAACCGCTACGCTTGCTTCAAAGGCCTCTTGATAGCCCGCTGGAAAGGCATTTTGATAGCGTTTTAATAAATCATTAGCACGTTCCTCCCCACAATGTTCTTCTAACGCATCCCTCAAATCATCTTGCCACGTACGACCGGCCTCCACCAACTGATCTTCCAAGTATTTTTTGTTATAAAAGATTTCTTTTTTTGGCTCTACGCGAACGACAAAACTGATTCGAGCAAGCGAGGAATCAGAAAATCGTGTTGAAAATTCTACATCTATTCCGTCAAAGCCTTGAAGTAAAATTTCTTTCATTTTTTCGCCCAAGGCCGAGGTAAACTTATCGCGAGGGACAAATACAAAGCAAGAAAAAAAACGCCCAAAAACATCTTTTCTAATAAATAATCGAATCCGTTGCCGTTCTTGCAAATGCAAAATTCCCGTTGACAGTTCTAAAATTTCTTGATCGCTGGCTTGAAAAAGATCATCTCTGGGTAAAGTTTCTAAAATATTTAACAAGGCGCGATCATCATGGCTTTTAGGGATAAATCCAGCCAAGGCCAGAACATTATTAACTTTTCGCCGTAAATACGGTATTTGTTTAAGGCTACTATTATAAGTAAATGCCGTATATAGACCTAAAAATCGTTGTTCGCCAACAACTTCTCCTGCACTATTGAAACGCTTTACTGAAATAAAATCGATATAGACGGGTCTATGGATTATTGAACGGGTTTCGGTTTTTCCTAACATTAACAATTGACTTGATAAAACTAATTTTATAGCCGCTTCCGGAAAATCCGCTAAGGCTTGATGTGTTATAGAATAATTTTTGAATTTTGCTATTCCCAACTCAGATCCGGAAACCACCTGGCACGTAGCCGATTTCAAATTTTGCTCTTTAATTTCGTATTCTATATAGCCTAAAAAAGTAAAATGATCTTCTGCTAACCATTTTAAAAAGGCTAAGGATTCTTCAGCTTCTGCGTTATCAGTTAAAGTAGGCTTTTTTTCAAATTCCGCGATAAGTTCAAGTGCTTTAGCTCGCATTTTGGGCCAATCCGCTACGACCGTTTGAACATCCATTAAGACTTGTGTTAATTCTTCTCCAATGTTCTCTAAAACGCTTGGATCACTTTGTCTGTCAATCTCGATATAGATAGCGGCTTCTGAAATATAATTGCTATCTGCCGCTCCTTTTTCTAAAACATTTTGTATTTTACCTTCTGCATCACGACTTAATTTAAGATTGCCCATATGAATAATCAAGTGAATATTTAAATTCAAGCGATTCAACGCAATGATCACAGAATCCACTAAAAAAGGCATGTCATCAAAAGCAATTTCAATAATGGTATGAGTCGACTGCCAGCCATCTTTTTCTACTGGGGGGTTAAAGGCACGTACTTTCGCCTCACCGGGTTGACGTTGGTACAAATAATGCCAATGCGACAACACAGCGCCATATAAATCTAAAATACTGCGAGTGCTTAAATCTTCTGCTGAAACACTCAGATAATATTGTCGAATAAAATTTTTAAGCAACGGCGCTTCATCCGCCGGTAATTGACGGCTAACGTAATCTACTAACCGTTCAATAACCTCTCCTCGACTCTCTTCAAACGACATAAAAAATCACCCTTTACTATCTCTTGATTAAGGAACTCTTTTAAATATAGCCATAAGCAGAAATAATAACCAAGATGGACCAAAGGGGTGTTTGATATTGAGTCGAGTGACTGGAAATTTTGTACGCAAAGTCGATATAACCCAACAATATATGAATCTTATTTCATGTGCCCTGTTGGTACTATATTAAACTTCAATTCAACGCCTGTAACGCCTTCAACGGCGCGTGCAAAATTCTCAGCATTTTTAGCTTGGTTTGCGTCAGCCGTTCCAGTCAAATAGACGACACCATTTTTAGTCTCTACACGAATGTCGGTAGCAGAGAGCGGTTTATCGCCAAACACCTTTTCTTTGTTAAATTTGCCCTTAATTTGCGATGTTATATAAGCGTCACTGATAAAGTGTGTGCTGTCCGTTACCATCAGTTGGGTTGTATTAACATCTAAAACACCGGGAGTTAATACCGCCATTTCTACCACTGCGCTTGCTTCGGCATCTGTTTTCAGATTTCCCGAAAGCGTAACCACACAATCTTGAGATGTTACATTAATATGGGAAGTAGACACAGCCTTATTTGACAAAAATTTCGCGAGTATATCGTTCACAATTTTTGGATCATCCACCGTGCAACCCGCTGGCGTATACGCTAAAATTGCTTCACTAAAGCTTATTAAAACAAGTATTAGTGCTGCGGCAAATTGTTTTTGGAATATCATTTACAATCCCTTTCTAAGTGTGCAATAACGTCAGTATAGCATCGCTTATCTCTAACTTCTTTAGCTATGCCGTTTTTTGTCTTTCAACTAACATCTGAGAAGAGCGCCAAACAAGTACCCAATCCGATTGTGTTTCTTATGCAGACAATTCAAGAAGATGCAGTAATTTTGGTTTAAAAGTACACTGATTTAACAAAAACGTTTTTGTTTTCAGAAGATTGAGCTTAACAGCCATGTGTAGAGCAAAATTCTTATCCGTCTTGGTGAGTAAGATGGGCAACAATGCATCATGGTTCTGTTCTATGGCATAACTTAAAGGTGTATGTCCACAGAACTTAAAGAAACTGATATCGGAAATAACAGGTAGATCCAATAAAAATCTAACCACTGCTTGGTTGTTATACTGTATAGCGCAATAAAGGAACTCAGCATGTTTCAAGGTACCCTCTATGGGTTCTAAAAACGATGCTTTATGGGTGTGCAATAATGCCAACGCTGCAGGTGTATCTGCCGCAGCAATAGAACACAAAATTTCTCTGTACACAGTTTCGAGCATGACTTTTCAATCTTCTCTTAGACTAATAATTTTGCTTAAATTTTTATCACCAATACCAATGATATTCTTGTTGATAAACAACCACTTCAGGCTGGGGTTCCAGATAGTATTCGTAATAATCCGGTGTATAATAATATCGAACAGGACGATGCGCACGCGGATGGGAATGGGACTGGCAGTGATGGCAACGATGACGGTGCTGTCTCTGTACCCTGTGGCTTACATAATAGTCTGGATACTCTTCAACAATAACATTTTCCGCTACAAAAGCCTGCCTTACAACAACATGCATTCTTCTAGCACTTGCGGGATCAGCAACTGCACTTAAAGACAGCGTCATTATCATTAGCAATAAATATTTTTTCATGGTTTATATACACCTTTTTTTAAGTTTTTTCAATTAGTTTTAAATTATGATACTAACTTTTACTATAGTCTCACAAAAACAGGAAATGATCCACCTGTAATGAATAGCAGCTACTCTGTCGCCCTTATTCTCAGTTCTTCTGGCTGAATGCGAATACGTTCACGGTAACTTTCAATAATTTGTGAAGTAAGCACTTTATGCCTATCGTCTTTTAATTCGCCTTCTAAACGTATTGCAAGCTGCTTTGCTGTTCTTAACATCAATTCAAAAGCATACACAGAATGATTGGGGGTGCTTGTTAGAAAAAATAAAGTAATACCAGGCGTTTCCAACGTATCCATGGTAGACAGCTCGAAAAAACCGGGTTCTACAGATGAAACAACACTAAATAATTGCGCGCCTGTACCATCCATATTATCAAATCGATGAAAAATCTGTCGGTCCCCATAGTGTAAATGTGTATCGGCAAATGCATTTTTCAGTTTTTTACCTGTAAAAATAGAGGGCTTTCGAGCCATAATATTCAGGGTAATGATTTCCTCTGGATACTCAACTTTAAGTGTGGGTTCCTGTTTCTCAGGTTTTACAATTAATCGCACATCATCAAACGAAGATGCAGCGCTGGAATCCTGATTTGAAGGTTCAATAACGATGGTTTCTTGCGAACGCTTTTTTAGCCTCGCCCTTCTAGAATCCCATACGATACCCACTACAATAACGACACCTAAAAATAACAATATGAGTCTTAAAACCGTTTCCATTTTAATCTCCTAACCTACGAGTGCCACTGCTTCTTCAACGTCTACAGAGACTAATCGAGAAACCCCTGGCTCTTTCATTGTAACACCGACTAAATGATGCGCAATTTCCATCGCCAACTTGTTATGGCTTATAAATATAAATTGTACTGTTTCAGATAATTTCTTAACTAAATCACAGAATCGAACGACATTGGCATCATCCAACGGCGCATCAACCTCATCCAACAAACAAAAAGGCGCAGGATTTAATTGAAATATCGCAAAAACCAATGCGACGGCTGTTAATGCTTTTTCGCCACCCGACAATAAGTGAATAGAACTATTTCGTTTACCAGGCGGCCTTGCCATAACGGTTACACCCGCTTCCAATATATCTTCCCCCATGAGTTCGAGATTTGCTTGACCGCCCCCAAATAAAATTGGAAATAAGATTTTAAACTGTGTATTCACTTTATCGAATGTGTCTTTAAAACGCTCACGCGTCTCTTTATCGATTTTACGAATGGCATTTTCTAGCGTTTCTAAGGCTTCGGTGAGATCCTTATTTTGAGAATCTAAATACAGTTTACGTTCCGATTCGCTTTGATACTCTTCTATGGCAGCCATATTGATCGCGCCTAAACGCTCAATGCGTTTAGTGACTTGTTCTAAGGATTCTGCCCAAACGGGCTCTGTTGCCTCTAATGGTACCGTTTGTAACACTTGTGCTATATTAGCTGTCTCACCGAACTGTTCTTGAATCGTTTGGCAACGCACTTCAATCGCTTGCCAATCCATTTTCACCTCTTCTAATTCAGATCGAAATCTTTGAGCATCTGCTTCTAATACATTTCTTTGTTTCTCGAGCGATCGGCCCTCGAGTTCGAGTGCATCTAATGCGGTACGCGACTGATTCACCAAGTCTTCTGCTATAACGTGTTTTTCCAATAGTTCGTCTAAACGCATTCGATCCAAGATCTTTGGCTCGTTTAATGCTTGCAATTGCGTTTGCAAAGCGATTTTTCGTTCTTCTATCACCTCTTGTTGTTGCTCTAAACGCTGCAACCCTTCTGCAATAGCCTTTATTTGTGTAACCAACGTTTGTTCTTTTAAAGCCAGCGCATGCGCTTTTTCTTTGGCTTCACTTGCATTTTGATTGGCATTTCGAACGACATCGCGTAAATTATCGCGCTCCGCCTGCAGCAAAACGCGTTGTTTAGTAAACCCTTCCATAGCATCTAATGCCGTTTGCAAATGCAGTCGCGAGATTGCTGTTTCTTCTTCCGCCAAATCCAGTTTTTGCCTTTGATCGGCGCTTTCACTTAATAAACGCGCCATTCGGGTTCTTTGATGTTCTAAACGCGCGCGATCGGTACTTATTTTAGAAGTCAATTCATTTAATATTCTGGCTTCTGCCTGCTGTGCCTGATGACATTCCTCACGCTTTTGTTCTAAATTTGCTATCTCTTCTCGAGCCGCCGCAAGCGCCACTTCAATATCAGCAATTTCAGAACGATGCATTTCGATTAACGCGGTCAACGCTTTTAATTCTGCTTCGCGTGCCAACACACCTGAATGCCCGTCATTACCGCGAAACACTTTTAACCAATTTGAACCTAACCAAATGCCCTCTCGCGTTACAACCGACTCACCCGCTTTTAAACTTTTCTGTTTATTTAAAGCATCTAATAATTCATCCGTAACAGTGATCCCTGCAAACAAAGCATCCATGGAATAGTCTGTTTTTATCTTGCTGGCGAGGCTGTCTGGGCGATTAGCATGATCCGCCCCTCTATCAAGAAATGAATCCGCTCCAATAAACGCTAAATTGCCAGATGGGAGCTCACCGACCAATGCTGCAATAGCAGGAATTCCCGGAACACAAAGTGCTTCCAGCGCTGATCCTAGCACTGTTTCGACGGCTCGCTCATAACCCGGTTCTACCGATAATACTTGGCCTAAACGCTCGGCTTCTAATAAGTTATGGGATTTGAGCCACCCTTGCACAACATCATTGGTCTTCCCCAGCGCTGCTTGTTGCAAAGCTTCCAGAGATGCCAAACGTCCTAAACCAGTCTGAAGCTGACCACGCAAAGCATCTAATCGTTGATTTTTGGTGGCTATTAAATCTCGTGCTTCAATTAAGGCGGTAGAAATCACCCCCAACGTGCTTGCACTATTTGTTGTGGATGTTTTCTCTAATCGCTCTTCTTCCAGTGCCGCTATATTCTGCTCCAAACGTGCGACATCAATATCCGCATACTCACGCTGTAGACGATCAAGTTGTGCTTTTGCATCTCGACTTTGCCTTTCTAATTGTTCAATACGTGCTTTTTCGACTTCTGCGGTGCGTTGTGGATTTTCTGCTGCCTGTTGAAAAGCTTCAAAGCTTTGATTCCAATTTCGCATGGCTTCATCTGCTTCAATTTGTACGCTGAGCGATTTTTCTAAGAAATCCTTAGCGGATTCCAAATTAGGTTCTAAGTTTTCGAACGCTACTTTTAAAGCAGATAAACGATCTTCATCCGCTCTTTGTTGTTCGCCTGCTCGTTGATAGCTTTGTTCTGTTAGTGAAAAATCACTTTCTAGCGCGGTTTCGCGTTCACGATGATATTGCAAAGCTTGCTCAATACGTGCAATTTGCGTGCCTAAATCGTAGTATTCTGCTTGCTCAATTTTCCAGCTATCCATTTTTTCAGTATGAAGAATACGCTGCTTTTCCAGTGCTAAATCAAGGCTTGTCCGCATCGCCAATTTTTCTTCCAACCCAATAGAAAGATTTCGGATTTCAGCCGCGCGTTCTTGTAATTTCTGATTGTAAACTTGCCACCGTAATGCTGCTAATTCCGCTTCTAATCGATCGTGTTCAATTTTGTATTCCTGATAACGAACAGCAGATTCTGATTGCCGTTTTAAGCGTTCTAATTGTTTTTCAAGTTCTTGGCGTAAATCACTTAATCTTTCTAAATTCTCTCGCGTATGCCGCATTCTGATTTCGGTTTCGTGACGACGCTTACGATAAAGAGAAATACCCGCCGCTTCTTCAAAAAAAGCTCTGAGTTCTTCAGGACGGGCCTCAATCACTCGAGATATCATCCCCTGCTCTATAATGGCATAACTTCGAGGCCCAAGCCCCGTTCCCAAAAAGACATCTGTAATATCTTTACGCCTACAGCGGGTGCCATTCAAAAAGTAAGCTGACTGACCATCTCGCGTACCCTGCCGCTTGATGGAGATTTCGGCAAATCGCGCGTATTCGCCTCCCAAGCTACCATCTGAATTGTCAAAAACAAGCTCGATGGTTGCCTGTCCAACGGGTTTACGCGTCGAAGAGCCGTTAAATATCACATCAGCCATGGACTCACCACGCAAATTTTTTGCGGAACTCTCGCCCATCACCCACCGAATGGCATCAATAATGTTGGATTTCCCGCAACCATTCGGACCAACCACTGCGACCAAGGGGCTACGCAATTCTAAAACCGTTGGATCGACGAACGATTTGAAACCCGCCAGTTTAATTTTGTCCAACCGCATGATAATCAGGCCTACTTCAAGAATACTTGGCCCCTAGGATACCGTAGAATTGCGCGACTTGCCATGGGGGAATAGACAGCTGAAGGGAGATCTGAGAAAATGCCAAATCCATATATCCTGATAGGAGAAGAGGCGTCGTGGATCGCAGTAACGCTGCCCGTAGTGGTGCTTCAGTCAACAATTTTAGTTATCTAACAATACCTAAGGTTCATCCCTTGTTATGGATGGCTGGTTTACTCATAACACTCTGGTATATCCCCGTTCCAGAGGGGCTCACCCTACAAGTCTGGCACTTATTTGCTATTTTCCTGACCACCATCATCAGCATTATTCTTAACGTACTCCCTATGGGCGCATTGGCCGTTTTGGCTTTAGCCATTGCCGGTATTACAGAAACTTTAACCATTAAGCAGTGTTTGTCCGCCTTCAGCTCTAATATTGTCTGGCTGATTCTTTTGGCTTTTCTATTGGCTAGAGGTTTTATTAAAACAGGCTTGGGAGCACGTATTGCCTATTATTTTGTGCAACATATGGGTAAAAGTACATTAGGGCTCGCTTATGGCATTATCAGCACCGAATTTCTCCTTGCCCCTTTCACCCCCAGTAATACAGCTCGCGGAGCAGGTATTGTCTACCCTATTGTAAGAGCACTTTCTGAAGAATATGAAAGCTCCCCCCAAAAAGGGACCGAACGAAAAATCGGTGCTTATTTAATGAAGCTCGCTTATCAAACCAATGTTATTACCAGTGCCATGTTTTTAACCGCTTCGTCCGGAAACCCATTGATTGTTAGCCTTGCCTCTAAATTTGGCGTGGAAATTAGTTGGACAACTTGGGCATTAGCAGCCCTTGTCCCAGGCGTTATCAGTCTTGCTTTGCTCCCTTGGGTTCTACGTTTCTTATACCCAGCCGAAATTCAACAGACCCCAAAAGCACCTCAGTTCGCGAAACAGAAGCTCGCAGAAATGGGCGCCCTCACAAAAGCCGAATGGATAATGCTCAGTACCTTTGGTTTACTGTTAACGCTCTGGGCCGCCGGTCCTTCTTTTGGCATCGACCCCACCGTTTCGGCTTTTGTGGGACTGGCCATTTTGCTATCGACCAATGTGCTCACCTGGGACGATATCCTCAAAGAACAGAATGCTTGGCACACGTTTATGTGGCTCACAACGCTTTTAATGATGTCCAGTTATTTATCAGAGTTTGGCATGATTACTTGGTTTGGCGACCATATGCGAGGATGGATGAGCGGGTTCCACTGGATGACCGCCCTTGGCCTAATTAGCCTTATCTATTTTTACACACACTATGCTTTTGCAAGCATTACGGCGCATATCAGTGCAATGTACAGTGCATTCGCGGTAGTTGCTATTGCGACAGGCGCCCCAGCTACCATCGTCGTTTTAATATTTGCTTTTCTCTCAAGTCTTTGTGCCGGCATCACACACTACGGCACGGGCACCGGCCCTGTCTATTATGGGGCTGATTACATCAAGCTAAAAGACTGGTGGCGTGTGGGCGGTATTTTAAGCCTTATTAATTTGAGTATCTGGATGATCGCTGGCGCCGCCTGGTGGAAAATTTTAGGGCTGTGGTAAATCTCCCCTTCAAAAATCTCTAAAATAGGCTAAAATGAGATTATGAGTGATGCAATGGAAAATATGTCTTCTAAACCTTTAAAAATTCTGTTTATTGACAACAGCAGAACTACCCGAACTGCTATGTCAATGCTTCTGGGCAGAGAAGGCTATGAAGTTATTCCTATTGCGACCGGTCAAGAGGCCATTGAAAAGCTACAAGCAGAAGCTTTCGATCTGGTTGTAACCGATCTCTATATGCCCTTTATGAACGGCCACGAAGTAGCAAAGCTTATACGTGCCTTACCGGACCCTTGCAAAGATGTCCCCATTATTGCATTAACAGCAAGTGATGATCCACGAGATATGGAGGTTTGTAAAACTGCGGGCATGAATGAATTTATTATTAAATCAGAGGACAATAAAGGCTTGCTCGATACGCTTAAAGCTTATACCCAAAAACTCAGGAAATAAGTCACAACTCACCTCCCCTTTTATTGGAATTTTAAGATTTTTTCTTTAAATTGTGGCTTTAAATGTTGTGGTACTTTATCTAAAGCCCTTTCCCAATACTGTATCGCCAATTTACGATCCCCATCCTGCAGTGCTTTAATGGCAAATAAATCTAACAACCGCCATGCTGCGTCAATGTCTTTGGGATCTTGTTCTAATCTTAACCGTAGACGAAATTCTTCTTTTCGAAATTCCGCTAATAACACTTGAAAATCCGCTTGTTTGAGGCGATAATGTGCCTCTTCTTTAGAATAATAATGAGGCAAATGGCGACTACTACCCCAGTAACCGTACAATCCATAGCTAATGATAGAGAACAAGCAAATTAAACCCCCACAGAACCGCCAAGCACGTACCCAAGGTACGAAAAACCCGAACGCTAAAGTAAGCAATAGAGCTGTGGTAGCCCAAAATATGTGGTACATATGGCGCCTATGGGATCCTATGAGCTTGGGCCCCATTAATAGAGATTTTCATTCTAACAAAAAACTGGTTTACAATCTATCTTTCTAACCATTGCATCGGGATGCTATACCCATGAACGCCAAATCTTGCCGCCCAAAATGCCTCTTGGATATCACCTTAAGTTATTAACGATGTCGATAAAGCAGTCAGTTTTTATGAAAAAGCTTTTGGTTTTGAAAAAATTCAAGTGATCGAGTGATCGTTGGCGAAGACAATACGAGTTGGCACGCAGAGCTAAAATATAAAGATCATTTAATTATGTTTGGAAAGGGTGGTGCTTACGACGGTAAAACCAAATCGCCTCAAGAAAGTGGTATCGAATCCTCCATTTACTTATATTTATACTGAGAAAATGTGGATGATTTTTATACACATACTGTGAAAATAGAGCCTAGATCAGTGAGTGCCCCAGAAGATATGTTTTGGCACGATCGTATATGTCGGCTGCAAGATCCAGATGGTTATATCTGGTGTTTTGCAACCTATTTAGGTGAACATTAAGCCGTTTGCGGTTCTGCCACCTTCTGTCGGATCTTCTCCTCAATTTCCTCATAAGGTGCTAAATGCCGCACAATTGCTTCTGCGGTCTCTTGTCCTGCTTTAAATTTAGCAAGCTCACTTTCTCTATACTCTTCCATAAGCTTTAAAATTTTCGGATAATCCGGCACCACTGGCGCGATTGATTGTTCAAAGCCTCGAGCTTGCGGAGTTTCTGCTGGCCGTTGCACCACCACTTCCCCCCCTTCTTTTTTACGTTCTTCACTTTCTTCTCGTCCTTCTATTACAGGCGGCGTAGCTGCTGGTTGAGAGGACATACTCAATACGAGCTTAGGGCCCTGCAAAGCATTTGTTCTAAGTCGTCCTTCTATCTCCGACATATGGCTCGTATCACCCAAGTATTCTTGTTCTGCGGCATATCTTTGAAGATCTGCGCCATGCGTCCACACATCTAAGGTTATACCCAATTCTTTCTGTATATCCGATTTGTGTTGTTCCACGATAGCCTCAAAAAGTCTTGCCTTCTGAACCTCTATTATCCAAGGACTCGCATCTACACCAGCCGCTGTTAGCACCGTACCCACAACTCTAAAGCATTCTCTTTGGATTTTTGCCGGATTTAGAGCGCAAAAGCCGGATAATACGGGCTGTTCTGCAGCCCCTTTTATTCCGGGAGCGAGGGATTGAGGATTTGAAAGCGCTTCGTCTTGTTCGTTTGGGGGAGTAAACATAAAGATATCTCCTAACTACCACTATTAATTTGACTTTAATTATAGACACTATATTCGTAAAGCAATGACTCTGTTGTCAAAAGGCAGCAAGCTTATTTTTTTTTAAATATTTGCCAAAAAGAAAAAGTCCAATGGCTAAAATTAACACGGGTCCAAACCATAAAAAGGCGGTATTCCATTGCAAAGGAGGATTATACAACACAAACGCACCATAACGATGCGTAACAAATTCAACGATCTCTGATTCAGAATAATCTGATTTTACTTTTTGGTAAATTTCATTTCTCAAATCAACTGCCAAGGGCGCCATCGAATCTGACAAATTCTGATTTTGACAAACACTACAGCGCAATTCATGAATAACCTTGGTAAACAAGTCACGTTGCTTAGGATCGCTGAATGGATAAATATCATGTGCCATATCATTCTCTCAAAAGGGTCAAACCCCATTCTCTAAAGACGCAATTAGCGGTAATAAGGTAGAGTGCCAGTGCTGAGTATCAATAGACCCAACATGTCGATAACGAATAACACCCGCTTTATCTATAATAAATGTTTCAGGTGTACCATACACACCGTAATCTAACCCTAATTTACCTGCTTCATCAAAAATGCATATCACGTAGGGATTTCCCACTGCTTTAAGCCACTGCTGAGCCATTTTTAAATCATCGTGATAATTAACGCCCACCAAAAATAGATTATATTTTATAGCTAAATCCATCCAAACAGCATGCTCTGCTTTACAACTCACACACCACGTCGCCCAAATATTTAAAACTGTAACCTTCCCCATAAATATTTGTTCAGTCACAAAACGATGTGGATCTTCAACGGTCGCCAAAGCAAAATGCGGCGCAGGATGTCCGACTAATGCAGATGGAATTTCTTTAGGGTTTACATCCAACCCTTTCCATAAAAACCCACCAAGGGCCAAGAATAAACACAAAGGCAACAAATATCGCATAGTACCTCTATTTTAACCATCTGCCCCAAGCACTGAAGAATCCACCCAAAGCCATCATAAGCGCGCCTAACCAAATCCATCGTACAAACGGTTTATAGTAAATACGGGCAGACCAGCCACCCTCTTTTAATGGCTCGCCCAAAGAGATGTAAATATCCCGAAAAAAGCCCGGATCAATCGCGGTTTCAGTCATCCTTAAACCTTGTACAACAAAAATTCTTTTTTCTGGGAAGAGATCGGCTTCTCTTTTTCCTTGTTTAAACACCAAAAAATGCCCTTGGGAACCAATATAATTTGCGCCTTCTATAGGCTTTAAATCTTCGAAAATAATTTTATAATTCGAAATGTCGAGCGATTGATGAAGTGTGATCGCAACCTCGCGTTCGATTTGATAATAAGACACCAGGGTTACCCCAATCACCAAAACTGCTATTCCCGTGTGCGCAAAAAACATGCCCAGGGCGCCTTTTGATAAACCCATCACACTACCTTTTATTTGAATTTTATCAAACAGCCATTTTAAAGTACCTAAAATAACCCAAAGTCCTAACCCCAATCCGGTGACAACCCCTAGCGGTACTGTTTCTGCAAAAAGTAAAGGTAATCCAACAGCCAAAAATAAGGCGAATATAAGAGTCCATGTTAGTTTTTTGAAAACAAGGCCAAGTACATTATGTCCCCATTGACTCAGGGGTCCTAAAGGCATTAAAAGTAGAACAGGGATCATAAACGGAATAAAAACCGCATTAAAATACGGAAAGCCCACAGACAATTTTTGGTTTGTTAATGCATCAAAGACCAAGGGAAACAAAGTGCCTAGTAATATCGCAGCACCACTGACAACTAAAAATATTGTGCTGATGACGATCGCGGTTTCTCGAGATATAAGATAAATTTTTGTATTATTTGTAAATTTTTTAGCGCGAAAACTATATAGCGTTAACGCAGCCCCTACAACCACCAGCAAAAATTCTAATAAAAATATACCCCGTTTGGGATCATTCGCAAAAGCATGTACAGAGGTTAATACACCCGAGCGCACTAAAAAAGTGCCCAATAAACTTAAGGCAAATACCACAATCGCTAACAACAAGGTCCAACCGTGAAATATCTGTCGTTTGTCGCTTAACATTAAAGTGTGGATCAACGCAATGGCAACAATCCAAGGCATAAAAGAAGCATTTTCTACGGGATCCCAAAACCACCAACCACCCCATCCCAACTCATAATAGGCCCACCAACTGCCCAAAGCGATACCGATGGTTAAAAAACTGAAAGCGAGCAAGGTCCAAGATCGCATCCATTTTGCAAAAGGAAGGGAGCGATCGCCACCCCATAAGGTACTGATGGCAAAAGCAAAAGGAATCGCAAATCCGACGTAACCCATATAAAGCAAAGGTGGGTGAATAATCAGCCCAAAATCTTGTAGTAAAGGATTTAAATCACGACCGTCCACAGGATAATTTGGCAATAATCGAACAAAAGGATTTGATGTCGCTAATAAAAATAACAAAAAACCAAAGCTTATCATACCCAAAACAATTAATACGCGGGTCAAAAAAGGCCTAGGTAAATGCCGCTGGGTTAAACTCACCGTTGTCGTCCAACCACTCAATAAAAATATCCATAACAATAAAGAACCCTCATGTCCACCCCATAACGCGCTGATTTTATAGACTAAAGGCAAACTGGCATTTGAATGGTGTGCAACATAACTGACAGAAAAATCATCTTGAACAAAGGCATAGAGTAAACACAAAAAACTGACTGAAATAAAAAAAGATTGTCCTAAGGCAATGGGACGCGCCGACTGCATCCAAAAAGTATTATGCTTCAATAGCCCTAGCCCTGGCAAAAACCATTGCAACCCTGCCAAGCAAAGCGCCAGAATTAAAGAAAAAAGACCGAGTTCTGGCATCATTTTTTATTCTGCATCCCTTTCTTTAACACATCACCCACTTCAGGCGGCATATAATTTTCATCGTGCTTTGCCAATACCTGATCCGCATAAAACAGATTCTTTTGAACCGGATCCAGGCGACCCAAAACAACTACGCCCTGCCCTTCTTTAAAGAGATCAGGTAATATCCCGGTATATTTAACCGTCACCGAATGCGCAAAATCGGTTAGCACAAACTGAATATCTAAATCTTTTCCCTGTGCCAAACTGCCCTTCTGAACCATGCCACCCATTCGAATAACACGCCCCTGCTTTGCTTGACCTGCAACCACTTCTGTAGGTGTAAAAAACAAATTAACATTTTGACGTAAGGCTTGCAAAATGAAAAAAGTAGCGAGTAAAGAACTACAAATCAACACAATAACCCATGCTAATCGACGCTTTCTAATCGTATTCATAATGCGCGCTTATCTTTGTATAATTTTAATGCTTTTTTACAAGTTATTTTCCATTGTATGAAGGCTAAAATCACTTGCGCCCCTAACAGGCAAAAAGCAAAAATATAACAAGGCCAAATATATGCTGCATAGTGACTCATGCCGCACCGCTTCCCTGGGCAGCAAACCCTGCTTGCACCCACTGTGTTTTTCGCTCGCGCTTTAAAATTTCTACACGAACCCTAACGCACAAAAGGGCTACATAAAATAAGATGAAAGCACCCAACATCGCCAATAAAGGATACAACATTTCTGATGCAATAGAAGGTTTTGAAAATTTTGCCAAAGTGGCACCTTGATGCAACGTCGCCCACCATTCTACTGAAAAATGTATAATAGGAATATCAACCATTCCAATAACCGCTAAGATGGCAGAGGCTTTGGCGGCTCTTTTAGGCTCTCGTATGGCATTGCGTAATCCCATATACCCCATATAAAGAAATAATAAGATTAATTCTGAAGTTAAACGCGCGTCCCAAATCCACCAAGTGCCCCACATCGGTTTTCCCCATAAAGCACCTGAAAATAAAGCAATGATCGTATAGGTTGCGCCCACAGAAGCACTACATTTGGCAGTAATATCGGCGAGCTTAATATGCCACACCAAATAAACCACTGAATTGACAAAAATAACGCCATAAATCATTAAAGATAAAAAAGCGGAAGGCACATGAATATAAATCATTCTAAACGCATCACCCTGCTCGACATCCGGTGGCGCTAAAAACAATCCACCGACAACGCCATAAACCATCATCAGTACACAAAGGGTGCTAAACCAAGGCAAGCAAAGACCAGCCATTTGATAAGCAACTTGCAAAGACCCTAACCGATGTAAAAAACGATTCATACCATTACGCCAAACTTGCTCTAACTGCATTCGATAATGCAACAGGCCCTAATACCAATGTTAATATAAACAATGCCGCCAATACATAGAGTTCTGAATAAAAGGCGACCCCTTCCGTTGCTGCCGTTAATGCACACGTACCAAAAATAACAATCGGCATCATAATAGGCAATACCAACACGGCCAACAATGAACCACCATTTGGTAATCCGATGGTTAAAGCTGCCCCAATGCTGCCTATTAAACTTAATGTTGGGATCCCAAATATCAACGTTAACCCTAAAACGCCTAATCCCTCGCTCGATCCTTGCAGTAGTATATTTAAAAAAGGCGCTAACACTAATAAGGGCAGTCCTACCATAATCCAATGGGCAATCAATTTACCCAGCAATAAAATAGACAAAGGATAGGGACTTAATACTATTTGCGCTAGGCTTCCTTCCTGGTAATCTTGTCTAAACACACTTTCTAGAGACATAAGCAAAGATAAAACAACGGCAATCCAAATGACGGCTGGCGCAATACGTGCTAATAATTTTGGTTCCGATCCCAAGGCCATCGGAAATAAACTGACAACCAAGATCAAGAAAAGCACGGGGATAAGACACTCTCCCCAATGTTGAAAATAGAGCCTCAGATCGCGTTCAATCACACACTGCATCGCTTTTAACACAGCTTTTCTCCTCGCTTGTCACAAATAACTTTCTTTTTTTTCATTCGCTAAACTCGCTTCGCTCAAACAAACCTCACTCAAAAAATAAAGTTATCTTTGACAGGCTCTAGTCTTATCTCTTGGCATGGATAAGGTTTTAGCGCAATTTTATGGTGTGTGGCAACCACTAAAATCCCCCCCTGTTTCAAATGCGTTAAAAATCGATCTTGTAGTAAAGACACCCCCGTCTCATCTAATGCGGTAAAGGGTTCATCTAAAATCCAACAGATCGGCGGGTCTAACCATAAACGCGCCAATGCTACCCGTTGGCATTGCCCCTTCGATAAGACTTCACAACGCACGTCTTCAAATTCTGCTAAGCCAACGGCTTCTAATGCAAGTCTACAATTTTTGACGACCGATTTACGACTAATCCCCGTCATCCATTCTAAATTTTGCAAAGGCGTTAAGGCAGGTTGAACACCGATTTTATGCCCAATATATAACAATTGTGATAAGACATCAGGATCTCCAGCCTTGAAAAGCTGATCTTGCCAGCGAATGTTGCCACTCGATGGCAGCGACAAGCTTGTTAATATTTTTAATAAGCTGGATTTACCCGCGCCATTGGCGCCTGACACAATTAATGCCGATCCTGGCGCAACTTCAAAAGTTAGGCCACTAAACAGTACTCGGCTATCCCATTCGCCGCTTAAGCTGTTTACCTTTAACACCGCCCGCCCTCTTGCTATTTACGCCCGAATCGTTAGACTAACACATTCAAAAGCAGCGATGGAGCACCGTGTGAGTACTTTTTTTTTCGAATATGGTTTGTTTGCTGCCAAAATGATTACTATTTTGGCAATTACATTTGCGGCTATCGCCGGGTGCATTATTTTATTCTCTGCAAAACAACAAGAAAAAGAATCCATTGAAATTGAGAAATTAAACGACAAATTCGATAATATGCGAGATGCGCTAGAAGAAACACTGTTATCTAAAGATGAATTTAAAGCATTAAAAAAAGAAAGAAAAAAAGAAGGAAAAGCCGAAGAAAAACGCATTAAAATGCAATTAAAAAAAGGCGAGCTAGAACCTTTGCGTCCCAGGATGTTTGTATTACGATTTAATGGCGACATGCACGCCTCTGAAGTAGAGAGCCTTCGCGAAGCGATTACGGCTATCTTATTAGTCGCGAAAAAAGAAGATGAGGTATTGGTAATCCTCGACAGCGCGGGCGGCCTTGTACATAATTACGGCTTGGCAGCCTCAGAACTCCATCGCATTCGACAACGTAATATTCCCTTAGTCGCTTGTATCGATCTGGTTGCCGCCAGTGGCGGTTACATGATGGCTGTGGTTGCAAATAAAATTATTGCAGCACCTTTTGCGGTTGTAGGCTCTATTGGTGTGTTGGCACAAGTGCCGAATTTCTTCCGTTTTCTAAAAAAACATGATATCGATATAGAACAACATACGGCAGGAGAACATAAAACCACGTTAACCATGCTGGGTGAAAATACCCATAAAGCCCGCGAGAAATTTCGTGAAGAATTAGAAGATACCCATCTTTTATTCAAACAATTTGTACATGAGCATCGTCCGATATTGGATATCGAAAAATTGGCAACCGGTGAACATTGGTATGGCACACAAGCGATTGAGTTGAAGCTCGTAGATGAAATAATGACCAGTGATGATTATTTACTCTCTAAAAATGATACAACGGATATCTATGAGGTATCTTACGTTTTTGCCGAAACACTGACCGATAAGATTTCGAGCATTTTGCAGGGCGTAACCAGCCGCTTATTGCAACGTTTTTTTAAAATACCTTTATATTAGGGATCAGGTCCGCTTCTCTCGCTTCCCTGCCGCTTTCGAGACAATCAATGGACAATGGATGTATTATCTTTGTTGGAGATAATTTTGGGAAAGTGTAATCATTTAAAAAGCTTCAGGATAATTAGCAAGCCAAGGGTTGATTTTCATGGCTAAGCAATTACTTAAATCCAGTACGATAAAAACTATTAAAACTCTAAAGTAATATCTTGGTGTAACCAAATTCCAACTTCTATAAAAAGCTTCAAATACTGTCCTACCTTCCAAAAGGTAGTGAACTTTTAGGATCCGCCCCCCGATAATTAATCTAGTTCAGCGTTATCCAGCCCAAACAACATTTTCTGGAAAAATTCCTTCCTTGCGACAATGATACATTTTTATTGTACAACGACTCAAAACTTCAGCATTATTAATGAAGTAAGGATCTGATCTTTCCAAAATTTTAACTACATCCTCAGTGAGTTTATCAAATGTAAAATAACCAATTTTTTTTCTAAGACGAAAACGTGTTTTTCCGGAACGGCTAAGATATTTTTCAAAAGGCACATCCATTTCAATCTTGTATACTACTTTATGTAGGTCTTCATATTCTCTTGTCATCCAAATGTAATATCTACCTATAAAAACCTCCAAAGATAAATTATACTATTTTCTCATGTCGTTATTCGTTACATTTGATATATTAGAGTTACTTCTTTAGTTTTCGTATCAACCCAAACTCTATTATCCGGCGGACATACAATAACCTCAGGTTCAAGAGTATCTGGATGTAGAAATATCACTTCTATTTTATCATTATGCCTTTTTCCAATCTGTCAGGGTAAAATAATATCAATTTTCTACTATTCATATAATTTTTTGCCAATTCTAGTACTTCGTTTTCGGTCATATTTAACTCCTGACATATACACATCCTAACTTCTGTATTATAACCTAAAGATAAATCTTTTTCTCATTCAGGTAAATTTTCTATATCCACCATGAAATTAACACAATAAAAATGGGAATTTGGTCTCCATATTGATACTTTTATTATAATGCCAAATCACGTGCATGTAATTGCTGTAATTAACCAGCTCGAACATACCAGTCCGACCCTACGGATTTTTCATTACTTGATGTTATCAAAAACATTAAAACTTTTACGACAACTGAATAAAAAGCATACTACACGTTCCTAACGTGGTTCCTGGAAACAAACTTAAGAGTGACAAGGTCAAAGGAATGGCCCCCTTTCCACCCTGATTATCGCTTGACTTTTTGTATCCTATAGGATACACTTAACCATGAAGTTCACTACGGCTTGGCGAATTGAGATATATAGGGCCAAGAATGGTGCTAAACCATTCCAGGAGTGGCTCGAATCTCTGAAAGATAGTGCCGGCAGGTACCGAATTAAAGAAAGACTGGATCGGGTAGCTCTGGGTAACCTTGGCGACTGCAAGTCCATTGGTGGCGGCGTATCAGAACTTCGTTTGGATTTTGGACCTGGGTACCGAATTTATTTCGGTAAAATAGGTAAAAAAATTATCTTATTGCTATCTGGTGGCGATAAATCAACCCAGAAGAAGGACATCAAGCGCGCCATTGATTATTGGAATGATTATTTATCGAGGTGAAATATGACTGGAGTTAGCAAAAAAATAAGCATTGTAAAATCTCTTACTAAAAGAAAGAGTGCTGTAACGCGTACGAAAAAATTACCCTCAAAAAAAAGAATAGTTCGAGACATAAAAAGTGTCAGTTATCAAGATTATTTGATTGAGTCGCTCAAGGATCCAAAAGAGGCTGCTGGCTATCTAAACGCTGCACTTTCTGAAGGTGATATCAAAGTATTTCTATTAGCTCTTCAAAATGTAATTCAAGCACAGGGTGGTATCACGGCACTCGCAAAAAAAACGCATAAAAGTCGCACCAGCTTATATAAATCATTAGCAGCGAGTGGCAATCCATACCTTAAAAGCGCAAATGAACTTTTAACTGCTATGGACATGCATCTGGTCGTTGTGGCTGATAAAAAACGAAATACGATGTAAGTAACGAAGTTCCTTCCATTGCCCCCGTCTTCTATTGAATTTTGTCCTTCGCACGCCATTCTTTTAACTGAGACTGCAATCTGCCCATTGCTTGGCTGTGAATTTGACTTACTCTAGATTCACTCACCCCCAAAACTTCGCCAATTTTCCTTAAGTTTAATTCTTCATCATAATATAATTTTAAAACCAATTGTTCTCGTTCTGGTAAAGTTTCTATGCCTTTTGTCAAACTATTTTTAAAATCATCCTGCTGCAATCCTTCTAAAGGGCTTAATGATGTAACTGCCATACCTTCTGATATGATTTCTTCATTCAACCCGACATCATAAAAAGCATACATTCGACTTCCATTAGAGTCTTGTAATAATCGGTGATATTCATCCAGATTCATATTCAAATTTTTGGCGACTTCAAAATTACGCGGATCTCTGCCCTCTAAATTCTCAATTTCTCGAATGGCTTCTGCAATTCGTCGCGTATTACGATGTACAGAACGTGGCGCCCAATCACCTTTGCGAATTTCATC
>DATLWY010000101.1:0-5628 GCA_035576045.1 Gammaproteobacteria bacterium
TCTACCCTGTTTAGCCAGTTTGCCTTTATCTGCTAGACATAAAGTTCCCTGTAGATTGCCACGTCCAGACAAACAAATCACCATATCAAATGGGCTGATATAATGAGCCTTAGAGTGTAAAGTTTCGAATAACTTGTATTCCGTATCTAGTTGATTCGCAAGCCGATATCTAGCCAAAGGATCCTGCAATCGCGTATTTAATGGTTGAACACTATTCTCTGAAGCTAATTGTTCAATGGCTGTTGTTGCGAATGTAAACATTCATATCTCCAAAAAAATAAGAGATCAAATCTGGAATCTAGACTTAATTTTATGTTTCAGAGCAGACCTCTATAGTCTATATTTTCTGCATCTCCCAAAGTCTTTTATAAACGCTATCGCGCGCAATAAGTGCATTATGCGAGCCCTCTTCAACAATTTTTCCCTGTTCTAGAACAATAATTCTATCCATGTGTTTCAGCGTCGATAAGCGATGCGCAATCGCGAGCACAGTCACATTAGAATTATCCAAAAGACTATTAAGGCTCACTTGAATTAACTGTTCTGTTTCGGTATCTAAGCTTGAGGTCGCTTCATCTAAAATTAAGATGGGGGCGTTTTTCAAAATAGCACGAGCAATCGCAATGCGTTGACGCTGCCCCCCACTTAGTTTGACGCCGCGTTCTCCGACAAGCGTCTGATATTGCTCTGGCAAGCTCATAATAAAATCATGAACATTGGCCATACGCGCAGCAATCATCACTGCCTCTTCAGAAGATTCTAAATTACCATAGCGAATATTATCCAAAATACTGCGATGAAATAACAAAATATCCTGAGGGATAACCGCTATGTGTGCCCGAATTGTATCTTCTGAATACTGCGAAATATTCTGGTTATCGATTAAAATACGACCCGCATTAATATCAAAATACTTCAGCAGCAACGATACTAATGTAGATTTTCCAGCGCCTGACATTCCCACCAATCCAATCTTCTCGCCCGGTTTAATATTAAGCGACAAATCGGAAAAAATAGTTTTACTCGATTCATAAGAGAAAGTCACGTCTTCAAACACAATACTGGGCCGAACCACTTTAATATGCTTATCAAGATGCAAATTACTTTTTTCTTGAGGTATTTTTAACAATTCGAAAGAACTTTTAAAGTCCCCCATATGCTTCATAAATTCCTGCATTTTTTGGATCATCTGCCAGAGATCCCAGGACATTTTAAAAGTTATTCCCATCACAAAAACTAAATCGCCGGTAGTGACCTGCCCTGTCTGCCGCAAATGGATCATAAACAGGAATAATGCAATCAGCATAATCCAATAAAGAATTGCTGCCACAATGCTAGAGAAAAAACTAAACTTATAAAGTCTAATACCTGAAGGAATAAAATCCTTTTCAATCAAGCTGTTTAAACGATTTATTTCAGATTTTCGCGTCGCAAATGAAAATATTGTAAAAATGTTTGAGATATTGTCCGCAATCAAGCCAAAAATGTTGTGTCGATCGTTTGCATTAACAAAAGAAAGTTTATCCGTCACCTTTGCAAAGTAATACATAATGAAAAAGAAACAAATTCCCCAAATAGTAACGAACATGCATACTTTGGCATTCACAATTGCCAAAACTGCTGTTAAAACAATCGTATTAGCGAGCTTAGGTGTAAACTCATGATGCATGGCCGCCCAAAAATTATCATATCCATCGAGGATGCCTTTAATCTTACTTGTAATCGATCCGGATTGCGTATTTTGAAAAAATTGATAGGGGTGATGTTGAACGTAATTGTATACTTTTAATAAAATAGACTGCCGCACATAAGGCTCAGCTCGCCACTCCGCAACATCTGCAGCTCGCCAGAGCACATCTAATAAGACTTGTGCGCCAATAAAAAGACAGATAGGCCATAGCAATGCACGAAACGTAACCTCGCCCCCTTCTGAAAACGCATCCACAACTAATTTTAGAGCGTAATTATTGGCGAAGTCGTAGAAGGCTCCCAAAATAGGCGCCATTAGCATAACAACATAGTGCCCTTTAAATGGCCGAATCACCGACCAGAGAAAGCTATAAATAGAACGATATTGCATGGTATTAAACCGAAATAACCCTAAAAGATATATGAGCCTGCATTCTAAGCTTCCTGCCTTACGCTGTCAACACAAAACCCGAAGTAAAACCTTGACAAAAATGCGCATTTTCGTCATGATCCCCGAACTTGAGCGTCTCAAGTGAATTTAAATTGATTTGGAGATCTAACTTTGGCTAATACACCTCAAGCGAAAAAAAGAGCGCGGCAAAACGATAAGACACGTGCGCAAAACGCTAGTCAGCGTTCAACCATGCGTACTTACTTAAAACGCGTTATCAAAGCGATTGCGGAAGGCAAAAGCGAACTGGCTTTAACCGAATATCGTTTAATGTCTTCGATGGTTGATAAAATGGTCAATAAAGGTTTAATCCACAAGAATAAAGCAGCGCGGCATAAAAGCCGGCTAAGTGGACATATTAAGGCGTTAGCCGCTTAATAGCTTTACTCGTTCTCGTATGCGTCGGCCTCTCCCTCTGGGAGAGGGGACTCAATCAATTTTTTTCCTACGACTTCTAATCTTTGCATAATGGCGTAACACAATTCCGCTGTGCCTAAACGTAACAACCCGGATATTCGAAAAACCGGGCCTTCCCAGTTCAAATCTGAAACAATACGCTGACAATGCGCTTCGCGTGCATCTTCAGGCATTTGATCAACTTTATTTAAAATTAACCAACGTTCATGTTGTGCGAGTTCTGGACTATATTTTTCCAGTTCTTTCACAATTGCTTTAGCCGATGGCACAGGATCTGATTCATCGATAGGTAACACATCCACCAGATGTAATAGTAAACGCGTTCGCGCTAAGTGTTTTAAAAAGCGTAAGCCTAAACCTGCCCCTTCAGCCGCACCTTCTATCACGCCTGGAATATCAGCCATCACAAAACTTTGGTTGGGGCCTACAGAGACAACGCCCAAATTGGGGTAAAGGGTGGTGAAAGGATAATCTGCAACTTTAGGGGTAGCCGCAGAAACGGCGCGAATGAGTGTTGATTTACCTGCGTTGGGTAACCCTAGTAATCCCACATCTGCCAACAATTTAAGCTCTAACCGTAATCGACGAATATCACCTAAGCGACCTTTGGTAAACTTGCGAGGTGCCTGGTTAAGGCTACTTTTAAATCGCACATTGCCAAGACCGTGGAAACCGCCTTTTGCAACTAAAAATCGTTCATGCGGTTTAAGCAGATCGCCCATTTGTTCATGGGTATCGGCATCCCATACCACTGTTCCAACAGGTACTTTTAAAACAAGATCTTCACCATATTTACCAGTGCAATCGCTCCCCATACCACCCTGGCCATTTTTGGCTTTATAGAGTTGGTGAAAACGATAATCAATAAGAGTATTAAGATCGGGATCTGCTTCTAGATAAATACTACCGCCATCGCCGCCATCGCCGCCATTCGGCCCCCCAAATGGAATAAATTTTTCTCGACGAAAGCTTAAGCAGCCATCGCCACCTTTCCCCGCTTGTACGGTAATTGTGACTTCATCAACAAATTTCATAATTAAAATTTTTCTGGAAGGCTAAAAAATGTTTGCCCAGGTTTTTTATATAATGTTATGCAGCTGAAGCAATGTTCTCCAAGGGAATGATGGTGACATAACTGCGTTTTTTCGGGCCTTTTATTTCAAACTTCACAATGCCTGCGATGGTTGCAAATAGCGTATCGTCTTTACCACGACTCACATTAAAACCTGGATGAACCCGAGTGCCACGCTGACGTATCAAAATATTACCGGCCTTTACAACTTGCCCACCGAACTTTTTAACACCCAATCGCTGAGCATGTGAATCTCGACCATTACGTGTACTACCGCCTGCTTTTTTGTGTGCCATCTTATATTCTCCTGTTTTGGGACGGACAGATAGAGCCGCACCCTACCTATAAATTTTACGCGGCTTGAATGCCTGTAATCTTAACTTCAGTATACGATTGTCGGTGCCCCATCGTCTTCATATGGTGCTTACGACGTTTAAATTTAATAATCCGAATTTTGTCCCCGCGTCCTTCTTTAACAACTTCTGCGTTAACAGTATAACCAGCAAGATAAGGTGCACCTACCATCGTTTTTTCGCCATCATAAACCATAAGTATCTTGTCAAACTTGACTGTAGACTCTGTACCAACGGCTATTTTTTCAACCTTAAGAAACTGCCCTGGCTTGACTCGGTATTGCTGACCGCCGCTGACGATAACTGCATACATAACGCTGCTACTCCACTCATCACAAAATAAAGATCACAAAAGGATCACATAAGGGTTATTATGCTACGTGAAAGGTAATCAACTCGCAAGTCCTTTTTTCTGCTTTCCATTTCTTTTCTTTCCATTTCAACTTTGGAAGACCCTTTTTTTGAAGAGGTCTTGATACAAAAAGCATTTAGGCTGTATATTCAGACCCTTATTAGGGAAAAGCCAGCCCATGCAATTAGACCCCATTAAAGCACTCGTTCAGGACGATTTTCAAGCAGTTAATGCCTTGATTTTGGATTCTCTACACTCTAAAGCAAGTATAATAAATGACTTAGGTCACTATATTATCCAAAGTGGCGGTAAACGATTAAGACCCCTGGTTGTAATTTTAGCTGCGCACGCTTCTGGCTACTCTGGAAAGCACCACATCAATCTGGCGACTGTTATTGAGTTTATCCATACCGCGACCTTGCTTCACGATGATGTGGTTGATGATGCCGTATTAAGACGAGGTAGAAAAACGGCTAATAATGTTTGGGGTAACGAAGCCGCTGTCCTTGTGGGTGATTTTCTGTACTCCAAAGCCTTTCAAATGGTAACGGCTGTTGAAAATCTCCGTGTTATGAATGTCCTCGCCAATGCAACAAACATTATGTCCGAAGGGGAAGCTTTACAACTCCTCGAACGCCGTAATGCGGAAACGACAGAGGGCGGATATCTGAATATTATCCGCTCCAAAACAGCAAAACTGTTTGAAGCTTCCGCACAAATAGGTGCAATTTTAGGTAATGCTGACAGCACATTAGAACTGGCACTGGCACAATTTGGGATGCACCTTGGCATGGCTTTTCAGCTGATTGACGATGTATTAGATTATGAAGCCTCACCCACCGCCACCGGCAAAAAGCTCGGTAATGACTTAGCAGAAGGTAAAGTCACGCTTCCGCTGATCTATCTTTTACAAAATGGCAACAAAAAGGATATACGCTTAATACAAGAAGCCATTCGCGAAAATGATGAGCAACATTTACCACTAATCCAAAAAATGATTCGAGAATCTGGCGCATTAGATTACACACGCAATTTTGCCAAAGTTGAAAGTGATCGTGCAAAAAAGGCCTTAGAAAAATTAAATGCATCGCAATATCGCGATGCAGCCTATGTCTTAACCGACTTTGCCATAGAACGTAATCATTAGGCCCTGAACTTTAGCCACAGAATTGCCTAATACGCTTGTTTATTGTATCTTAAGCATTTACGTCGGGGTGTAGCTCAGCCTGGTAGAGCACTGCCTTCGGGAGGCAGGGGTCGCAAGTTCAAATCCTGTCACCCCGACCAGGAAAAT